>JANOBY010000062.1:0-10168 GCA_031411935.1 Planctomycetales bacterium
CATTCCCGGCTGGGTTTCCAGCAGCAAAATCGACCGGAGGAAGTCGAACAGTGAGGAGTCCAGCCCCGTGGCCCGAGACCTTGCCGCCGCGACCGCCTGTTCGATGTACAGTCGGTCCCGGTCGGAGATGGGCTCCCCCGGCCTCAGATAAGTTCGATAGACGGGGAAACAAGCGATAACCTCGCGGATCGCCGTCCGTAAGTCATCGAGCGAGAAGTCCCGGCTTCGCCGATCTTCCTCCGAAACGCGATTGAGCTGGCGGGCCAGAGCGTTGATCTCGCTCGCGAGCGAGGCCACGGTGATCAGGACTTTGGACCGATTGAGCAAGTCCGCAAATGATTCGAGATCGCCCGTGAAGCCCTGGTATGCCGCCTCCACGGTCGATTCCGAGGCGGGCTCCACGAACAGGCCATTGAGCACGTTGAGATACTCGTAGCCGACGGTCCCATCCAGAGGCCAGCTTTCGGGAAGGGTCTCATCTCCGCTGAGGATCTTCTCGGCCACGACGGGGAAGAGCGAGTGACGGGGCCTTGTCTCGACCGACATGGCTTTCCGGTACCGCTTCAACAGCCCCGCAGCGGTCTCCACCCAGTCTCGCGCATCATGGCCTTCGGCCTGGAATTGGTTGCGGCACCGGATCAGGAAGATCGCCTCCTGTACGTCGTGAAAATAGCGAGACGGGTCGGCAAGCCCGTCCGGATGGTCGATCCTCAAGCCGGTGACTCCTCCCTGGGCCACCCACTCGAAGGTCCTCGCGTGGATGAGGCTGAACACGCGAGGGTCTTCGGTCCTCAGTCCCGCGAGGTCGTTGATGTCAAAAAAACGACGATAGTTGATCTCCTGGGCGGCCACCCGCCAGTGGGCCAATCGATAGAACTGCTCTTCCAGCAGGCGGTGCATGAGGTCGAAGCTCTCGGGATGCCCCTCGACGCCCGCGATTGCGGCGACTGCTCGGTCAATCATCCCGTCAATCGCCGGGCACTCCCCGCAGAGGCGAGCAATTCTGCGCGGGAGGATCAGGCGTTCGCGGAACCGGTGGTCCAGATCCTCGGGACGATTCGACGACCTCAAGGGGAGCCTTGACGCCGATTCCCAGATGCTGAAAAATTCAAGCAGGTTTGCGTCCTCAGCCCCAAGCGTCTCGGCGATCTCCCTGGCAGCGACCTCCAGGATCACAGCGAGGGAACGTGTCGCGAGCGGGAACCGGGACTCGTAGTAGCGGATCCGAAAATCCCCGCCTTCACGTTCAACAGTAAACTTGCCTGACTCCAGGATCACTCCGTATTGATCATCAAGGATGGGCAAGAGGATGCGTCCCTCGAGCTCGGCCTTGACGGGGTGCCAATCAATATCGAAGAACGACGCGTAGGAAGAGAATGGGCCCATCTGGAGCACGTCGAGCCAGAACTGATTCGGCCCGTTGATTCCCATGTGGTTCGGCACCACGTCGATCATGCGGCCCATCCCTCGCTCGCGCAGGGCCTCCACGAGCAAAGCGTGCTCCTCCTCGGTTCCGATCTCCGGATTGATCCGGGAATGGTCGAACACGTCATAACCGTGCGTCGAGCCCGGGCGAGCGTCGAGGTACGGCGAGAGGTAGAGGTCGGTAATCCCGAGATCAGCCAGATAGGGGATGACCCCGCGGGCATCGGCAATCCGGAAATCGCCATGAAGCTGGAGCCGATACGTGGATCCGGCTCGTCGCGCCGGCGACGCACTCAGCTCGCGAAAGACGGTCTCGAAGATCGTCAGATCCAGCGACGGGGCCTCGATTTCCATGGACACTCGGGGGACTCCAGGCGTGTGGAGATCATAAACGATCCGACGCTTTCCAATGACGTCTTGGTCTTTCCAATCCAGGCGTCAAGGACTAGAAACGGCGGCCTTCGGCATGCAAATTCTGAACCGCGGCCGGAACGAGGTCGAAAGCGCGATCGGAAGCAGAAAAATGGTAGAGATCTCTGGTGCCCCACCGCGTATGCCCCCACATCAAGAGTCGTCCCGACTCTGCTCCAAATGCCCAAGATCCGGACAAATAACATAGCTTGGTAATCAAGATATTGAATTTCGAGCAAAGGTCTGGTTATTTCTCAGATCATGAATTGAATGGCCTCATCACTTGACGGCCCAGAAGTTGCTGTATGCTTCACGCCAAAAGGTTGATTCCACGACAAGGGAGCGGTTCGCGCGACCGATTTTGATGCCCACGATCACGAATATTACGGCCGGGGAAGTGGAGCCTCTTGGAGCCACGATCACGTTGGAGGGGATTAATTTCGCCCTCCACTCCTCGGGCGCAACCCGCGTCGAATTGCTGCTCTTCGATAATGTGACCGATCGCCTCCCCTCGCAGGTCATCCCGCTCGACCCGGAGAAAAACCGGACTGGCGATGTCTGGCACGTGTTCATCGGAGGCCTGAACAATCGCTCGTTGTACAACTACCGTGTTGACGGGCCGTATGACCCGACGGGCACCGGTCAGCGTTTCAACGCCCTGAAAACCTTACTGGACCCGTACGCCCGCGCGGTCACCGGCGACTATAGCTGGAACGGTGGCGATCCTCTCGGTTATGACATGACCGAACCCGACGACACCGAGCGTCACCTGAGGCCGAGCCAGGTGCCGAACGTGGCGGGTGCCTCGCGATGCGTGGCCTACAAGAGCGACTTCGATTGGGGCGATGACCGGCACCCGGACATCCCCATCGAGCAATCCATCATCTACGAGGTGAACGTCCGCGGATTCACCCGGCACCACTCCTCGGAGAGCGAGTTTGGCGGCACCTATCGAGGATTCATCGAGAAGATCGGCTACCTGAAGGAACTGGGCGTGACCGCCGTCGAGCTCCTGCCGGTTTTCGAGTTCGACCAGTTCGACGGCCCGTTCCGCGACCCCCTGACCGGCGAGCGGCTGGCGAATGCCTGGGGATACAACACGGTAGCGTTCTTCGCCCCCGAGTCGCACTACAGCTATTACGGCAAGCTTGGCTCTCAGATCGACGAGTTCAAGATGATGGTTCGCGAGCTCCACGCGAACAACATCGAGGTGATCCTCGACGTGGTCTTCAACCACACACGCGAGGGGAACCACTTTGGCCCCACGATGAGCTTCCGGGGCCTCGACAACAACATCTATTATCTTCTCGTGCCCGATGCGCCCCAGTTCTACAACGACTTCACGGGCTGCGGCAACACGATGAACTGCAACCACCCGGTGGTCCGCAAGTTCATCCTCGATTGCCTGCGCTACTGGGTCGAGGAGATGCACGTCGACGGATTCCGATTCGACCTCGCGGCCGTGTTCGCGGTCGACGTGGACGGCCAGGAGAAGGGCAAGACCGAGATCATCCACGAGATCGAATCCGACCCCGTGCTCTCACGCATCAAGCTTATTGCCGAGCCGTGGTCCATTCGCCAGTACCGACTGGGTTCGTTCTCCGATCGACGATGGGCCGAGTGGAATGGGAAGTACCGCGACACCGTGCGGAAGTGGATCAAGGGCGACCCGGTCGCGGGCGATCTCGCCACCCGAATCGCCGGTTCCTACGACCTGTTCTCGTCCACACAAGATGACGCCCGATCGCCCTACCACTCGATCAACTTCGTGGCCTGCCACGACGGCTTCACGCTCAACGACCTGGTTTCTTATAACGAGAAGCACAACGAGCGCAATGGAGAGGAGGGCCGCGACGGGGCCAACGACAACGAGTCATGGAATTGCGGCTATGAGGGGCTGACCGATCCCTACAATGCCCCTTCGCTCCTCGACGATCAGAGGCTCCAGATTGAGGCACTGCGCGAGCAGCAAATCAAGAACTTCCTGACCCTGCTCTTCCTGTCCCAGGGCACGCCCATGCTCCTGTACGGAGACGAGATGAGGCGCACCTCCGAGGGCGACAACAACACCGTCTTCCAGGACAACAACCTGAATTGGATCAATTGGGAGAACACCCGCACGCACGCCGGGATTCTTCGCTTCACGCAGATGATCATCGCTTTCCGCAAGCGTCACTCAATTCAGCGGACGTGGCGCTATTTGACCGGCGAGAACGATGAGGTCCCCGTCCTGCGCAACATCAGCTGGCACGGTGTGAAGGCGGGTTACGCGGACTTCTCGGAATCCTCTCGTTACCTGGCCGCCGTCCTGGAAGCGTTCCAGACCGAGTCGCGAGGAGATGTGCCGATCTACCTGGGAACGAACACGTTCTGGGAACCACTTGAGGTTGAGCTGCCCGTCACTTCAGGCAAACGCTGGTATCGGGTGGTCGACACCTCCTTACCCTCGGGCGGGGATATCGTCACCGACGAGGCCGCGATGTTCCTTGGAGATCCAACCTACAAGGTCCAGCCCCGATCGACGATCGTGCTCATCGCACGATGATCCGGGCGAAGGCCAGTCGACCACCATGGTATGGGCATCGGGAGAACCCTGATTGCACGGATCAGCTAACGAAGAGGGCCCCCCGGAAGATGTCCTGCGACATGATCCGGGGGGCCTCAGAATTCAGGATCTGACTCGATCGATCAAAGCCCGTTCAGTTCCACGCGATCCACGACGGCGTTGGCCGCGTTGATGGGCGTGAGGATGGACCGGCCGGGGCCGATGCCCTGGACGTCGAGTGTCACCACGTCGCCCGCCTTCCCGGCGCGAGCGGTCACTTTCGAGATCGTCATCGGAAGCCGATTTACGACCCGAAGAGTCGTCTTACCGGGCGCGCGGCGGGCGGCATCGATCGTCACGAAGTTGCGGGCGATCGAAGCATCCAGGCTCTCACAAAACCCCGTGGATGTCAGGTCGCTCACGGCCGTATCGAAGCTCGTGTTGAACTGGCCTAGGTTCGACCATTCACCGAAAGCGGACGACGCGCGGAGGGTCGAGCGGGCCGAGGTCTGGCCGGGACGCGAGCCCGTGAGGACCACATTCAGGACGATCGTACCGGGACGAGCAGGCAGGTCGGCCAGTTCGTCAACGGCCCGCACGTTCAGGCCGAGCAGCTTCTGGCCATCCAGGTCGCGGGCCAGTCTCTGGGCATCCTTGGACAGGAGACCTTCGCCGTAAACTCGGACAAGAACCCGACCGGACTGGAAGTAGGCGGGCTCAAGGATGTCGCCCGAAGACTGGTCGAGGGCCTCGACGATGCGGGCAGCCTGCGAGAGCTCGAACGCATTGAACTTGACCACGGTCTGCTTCGCCATCTCCTCGAAGCTCAGTCCATTACAGACCTGCCACATGACCGCCTGAGCCGTCATCTGGCTGGTGCCGAGCCCGGCGAGGCTTTTAAGAGCCTTGCGGATTCGAGCATCGGTCGAGTACGAGTCCACGTCCTTCAGGTCGAAGACATGCTTCGACGTGGGGGTGGTGATCCCGTAATTCAGGCAGACCGAGGGCACGTGAAACTCCAGGGTCTGGCCGGCCGAGACCGACACGCCCTGGGCCTCGGGGGCGATCGTCGGAACGGAGCGGAAGCCCGCCTCGGTCCCCCGGTTCGTGAACGCACCGAAGGCGCCCGGTGTGTTGCTCGGCACGCCCAGGCCCATGCTCTGAAAGCCCTGTGCCGCGGTGCTGGCGGCCACCAGACCAGGCGGGATGACTACATTCAGCCGGCGGCTCGTCTTGTTCTGGAGGGTGAACTTGACCCGGTCCTCGCCAGCACCGCGGACGGTCACGGCGAGGTCGCCGGCGGCACGGGCTTCCAGGATCGGGACCGTGTCGGTCGGGACCGAAGGCTCCCCGGCGCGGGCGGTCGGGGCGATGCCCATCGCCAAGGCCGCCAGGGTCATGAGGCCGAGGTGTCGCATCCGCATCGCGCTCTCACCTTTCTGGGCGAGGTCTCCGGCCGGATCGGGGGATCGGTCGGAAGCCGGTAGCCCTGGGTCGAATCGTGTCGAGGTGGTCAGCAAGAGACCCGACCTGGTTGGTCCCTGCTTCGGTCAATCGTAACGGGGGACGAAATCCGCGACCTATCGAATCGCTATCGTCACCCTCTTTTTTTCGGACGAACTGACCGACATCATGGGCGAATTCAGCGAAAACCCGGAGAGTCCTCGGCGAGATCGGCCTGACCGCTCTAAAGGTCAAACACCACCCCACCCGAAGTTGCGCTTTACCAGTCACTGCCTACACTGGACGAAGGATGAATGCTACCTATTCGACGGAACCTGCAAAGGGGGGGAAGGGCATGTCAGATAGTCCCCACGCCGCCTTGATCACCGGGGGCAGCCGAGGTCTCGGTCGAGCGATCGCAACGCAAATGGGCGCCGAAGGCTGGCGAATCGGCCTTCTGTCTCGCTCGGCATCGGATCTGGAAGCAGCCACCATGTCCGTGAACGCGCATGGGGGCGCATGTCGAGGGTTCCGCGGCGATGTCCTACGGCCGGAGGAGCTTGCGACAAGCGTGGAAGAGTTCCGGATCTGGTGCGGGCCCCTGGACGAATTCGCACTCGTTTGCTGCGCCGGCCGTTTCCGAGGGATCGGGCCGATTGGGACCGTCGATCCGAAATCGTGGTGGCTCGACGTGGAGACCGCGATCCGAGGAACTTACCAGACGATCGAGGCTGCGCTCCCGCTTTTCGAGGAGATTCGCAACGCCTCAATCTCGATCCTCGTCGGTCCGGGCCACAACGGGGAACTTGCGAATGGATCGGGCTACGCGACCGCGCAGGCCGGACTTGTCCGCCTTGTGGAGTCCCTGGCGAAGGAGTTCAAGAGCCGAAAGTTGCCGATCTACGCCGTCAATCCTGGGCTCGCACCAACCCCCATGATTCAGCATCTTCTGGAAAGCGGGGAAGGGCGTCAGTGGCTGCCCCGCTTCACCGAGGCCTTCGCCGAGGGCAAAGAGGTCGGACCCGAGGTGGTGGCCGAGATGGTGGCATGGCTCTCTCGGAGCCGGCCCGCGGAGCTGAGTGGCAGGGTGGTCTCGGCAATGGTCACGCCGGAGATCCTGGAAATGCGACTGCCCTCCATCACGAAGGCAGGAGCGGGCCTGCTTCGCTTGACCTGAACGAGGCCGCCGCGCGGACACCTTCCTGAGATGTCCGCGCGGCGTTATCGCGCCTCAAAACAATTCCGCGAAGGGCTTGCCGTCGTCCACGACCTTGACCGGGCGGCCTCGAGGGGTGGTGTACTCGGTGGCGAGGTCGATCCCCATGCCCTTGGCCATGGTGGCGACCACGTCCATCACGCCCACCTCGCGATCGATAACCTCTACACCGTCCTTGTCGGTCGCGCCGATCAACTGGCCGCCTTTCATGCCTCCGCCACCCATCACGACCGACCACGATCGCGGCCAGTGGTCGCGTCCGCCGTTCTGGTTGATCCGCGGAGTCCGGCCGAACTCGCCCATCCAGACGACCATCGTGGAGTCGAGCAACCCCCGCTGGGCCAGGTCCTCCACCAGCGTTCCCATGCCCTTGTCGAGTTCGGGGAGCTTGTTGCTGGAAAGGGCGTTGAAGATGTCGTTGTGCATGTCCCAACCGCCGAGCTGAACTTCGACGAACGTCACCCCCGATTCAACCAGCCTGCGGGCCATGAGGCACCCCTGGCCGAAGGAATTTCGCCCGTAGCGGTCGCGAAGCTCCTTGGGTTCACTGTCAAGCTGAAACGCCTTGGTATACTCGCCGCTCATCATCTTGATGGTCTTCGTGTAGACGGCCTTGTGGTCGGCCGCGCCCTGGCCCCTCTTCTGCGAGCCGAAGCTGTTCTCGGCCAGGCTGAGCATCTGGAGGCGACGCTGCAGTCGGTTCTCATCCACCTTGGGATTGAGGTTCGCGATTGGCGCAGTTGGATTCTGAACCATGAACGGGGCGTGCGTCATCCCCAGAAATCCGGGCCCCTCGCCAGGTCCGTTGATCGCGATGGCGTGGGGCAGGGCGAAATCGGGGCCGAGCTTCTCTCCAAGCTCATACGACAGGACAGAGCCGAACGCGGGATGCACAACCGTGGGGTTCGGGGCGTACCCGGTGTGCATCATGTAGGTGCCGCGGTCGTGATTACCTTCCTTGGAATTCAGAGATCGGACGATGTTCAGGTGCTTCATCTGCTTCGCCACAAGCGGAAGATGCTCGCTGATCATCACGCCCGGGGCCGAGGTCTGGATCGGCTTGAACTCTCCGCCGTTCTTCTCGCTCTCGGGCTTGAGGTCCCAGGTGTCCATGTGGCTCGGACCGCCGCCCATCCACAGGAGGATCAGGCTCTTGGTCGTCTTCGTGCCGGCGGCGGCCTGGGCGTTCATGGCCGACATGAGGGTCATCGCGGGGACCGCCATGGCGGTCGTCGCCATATGGCCAAGGAAGTGACGGCGCGACATTCCGCCGGGCGTGATCAAGTGATCGAACATCGGACCGATCCCCCCTCTGGACAACCATTCGGACGAGGCCCCGGCGAAATTGCCTGGGCCGTCATGGCATCAATGATTGAGCACGAACTCGTTGCAGTTGAGCAGTGACCAGAACAGGTCCTCGACCACGGCGATGGAGTCGGGGTTCGTCCCCAGGAAGGCGCTGGCGTTGCTCACCTCTGAGTTCGTCGGGTAACGACCCAGGGCGGCAAGGTACAGCCGATTCACGATAAACCGCGCGGGGGCCCGCTGGGTGCGGGACTTGTCCAGTGCGTCACGGAGGAAGCTGCCCGCCTTGCCGCCGGTGGCCCCGTCCATCAGATCGCCGTTCATCATCATGAGGGCCTGCGGAATGGTGCCCTGGAAGTTCGAGGACTCGCCCTCCTCGTCGTTGGCAAAAGTCACGGTGAACTGCCCGAGCCAGCGCGAGCGAACCGCGTCGAAGTCGCCTCCCGCCGTCTTGTGCGCGGAGGTGGCCGTGATGAGCGAGTCGAAGAGTTGCTCGGGCGTCATGGGCTTCAGGGCCATGTGGCTGAAGAGCGTCTCGTCCTTCTCATTGTCCTTGGTCGTCATGCTGGTCAGGGCATAAGCCTTGCTCGAAGCGACTGTCCGGTACAGTTCCTTCACGTTGAAGTTCGACGCGAGGAAATCCTCGGTCAAACGCTCCAACATTTCCGCATGAACCGGAGAGTTGTGAGGCCCGAAGTCGTCGACGGGCTGGACGAATCCGCGGCCCATGAATTTGCCCCACACGCGGTTCACGAAGGCGCGGGCAAGCTGATTCCTGTCCTTCTCGGTGATGAGTCGTGCGAGTTGCTCGCGGCGGTTCACTTCGCCGTACTTCTCCAGGGGCGTGCCGTCGAGGTAGCGAGGGAAGGCCACGCCGATCAGGGCATTTCGCTGCTCGTACGTGGCATGATCGGTAGTGGACTCGTCGCGGACCTCGGTATAGGCGTAGACCTCGGCGCCGGTGGCATCGGGCTTCATCACGCGCTCGGACCTGAGCCCCTTGTAAAACGCGTTAATACTCCAGAAGTCCGCCTGCTTCCAGGTGTTCGGCGGCATGGGATGGTCGTGGCACTGGGTGCACTGGATCTGCTGGCCGAGGAAAGCCCGAGTTGTGATCGAGGTCAAATTGATCGCACCGTCTTCCATGTGCGCCATCGTGAAGTTGACCGCGCCATTCTCCTTGTTGCTGCCGCTGGCACCGATCAGGTCGAACGCAACCTCATTCCAGGGCCGATCCGCCGCCACCTGCTTGCGCAGCCACGAGAGAAGGGCCGCCCGGTCCACGTCTCGCCCCTGGTTCTTTCGTCCCAGAAGTACGATCGACCACTCGGTCGCGAAGTTCTTGGCGAAATCCGGGTGGGTGAGCAGGCCGGAGATGAGCTTCGCTTTCCGGCCCTTATCCTTCGATTCCAGGAAGCTCCCGGCCTCCTGAATATTGGGAATCCTTCCCAGCATGTCGATGTACACGCGGCGGAGGAACTCGGCATCGCTCGCCTCGGCCGAGGGCTTGACCTTGTCCTGCTTGAGGCCGTCGACGAACAGTTGATCAATGGCCGAGGCCGACGCTTTGGTAGCGGTGGGCCGAGGCTTCGTGTCGTCCGGACCATTAGCCAGGGCTGAACTCAAGGCAAGAAGTGAGAAGAGCAAGGACGGAGCCCACGGTCGTCCCGCGGCACGAACCCAGCGCGAAACGGAATTCATCGCCACGCCCCCTGAAAACGACGTGAGTGGCATCCAGCAATCTCGATCTCTGGCGTATTTCGACGGGTGCTTCATTCAAACTAAGCCATCCTCGGCGATGACGTCAAACAAAAAACGCCACG
>JANOBY010000063.1:0-15964 GCA_031411935.1 Planctomycetales bacterium
GCGAGCGATGCCTAAAACGACTCCCGACCCGAAGTCAACGGACCAACGGATTGCCCAGAAGCACGTCGCCATCTACGTCCGCGTCTCGGGTACGAGTCAGGACACGGCGTCCCAGGAAGCGGAACTGAAATCCTGGGCCGAGCGACAGGATATCCCGGTCATCTGGTATCGCGACAAGTTCACCGGCAAGAGCATGGATCGCCCTGGCATGGTCAACCTCCTGTCCAGCCTCGGGGCAGGTCGAGTCTCGGCGGTGGTTGTGTGGAGGCTCGATCGACTCGGCCGGACTGCCAAGGGATTGACTGCCCTGCTTGACGACCTGGTCAACTGCAAGGTCAACCTGGTCAGTCTCCGTGACGGGTTCGATCTGTCGACGCCGGCTGGCCGCCTCATGGCCAATGTCCTGGCGTCCGTGGCCGCCTATGAGACGGAGATCCGCGCTGAACGGGTGATCGCTGGCCAGGCTGCGGCCAGAGAAAAGGGCAAGCACCTCGGCCGACGCCCAGGCATCAGGACCAGGCTCAAGGTCACACCCGAGCAAGAGCAATTGGTCAAACGGCTCAAAACCGAGGGACGAGGGGTGTCAATGATCGCACGCTCGACTGGTCTGAGCAGGCCGACGATCTATAGCATCCTCAAGGCCGAATAGCCGCAATCAGTCCGCATGAATACACGTGTCCTTAATAGATATAATCGAGCATTGCTTCCAAAACCAGATGTCATAGGAAGGAACCGAATGCCCGTTGATTTCCTCACCGCCGAGCAACAGCGGCGGTACGGTCGCTACGCCGGCGATCCCTCATCAACCTAACTGAGCCGCTCTTTCCATCTCGACGACGCCGATCTCGCGATGTTGAGGACGCGGCGTGGCGACCACAACCGGTTTGGTTTCGCTTTGCAACCGGGGACTGTCCGGTTCCTGGGCACGTTCCTTGACTGTCCCGCCGAGGTTCCAGACAACGTCGCCGCCCACATCGCCAGGCAGTTGGCGATCTCCGACCTGACATGCCTGAGACGCTACGGTGCAGGCGAAACCCACTGGGATCACGCCAAAGAGATCAAGGCGGCCTATGGCTATCGCGATTTCTCCGAGCAGCCCGGCCATTCCCGGCTGATCCGCTGGCTCTATGCCCGCGCCTGGGTCAGCGCCGAGCGGCCCAGCCTGCTGTTCGACCTGGCAACCGCCTGGCTGGTTGAACGCAAAGTCTTGCTGCCGGGCGTCACCGTGCTGGCACGCGAAGTCGCCCAGGCGCGTGATCGGGCAGCGGCCCGCCTCCGGCGTGTCCTCGCCAACGCTCCCAACGCCGGGCAGCGTGAACGACTGGAGGCACTGCTGGTCGTACCCGAGGACGCCCGCCAGAATCATCTCGACCGGCTTCGCCGTGCACCGACCCGGGTGAGCGTTCCAAGTCTGGTCGCGGCTCTGAAGCGGCTGGAAGAGATCCGCGCCCTGGGCGTCTCGGAGCTCGACCTGTCGCGGGTACCCGTGGGGCGGCTCAAAGCCCTGGCCCGTCATGCCGCCACGTCCTGGGCGGCGGTGATCGCGCGGATGTCATCGGATCGACGGGTCGCCACCCTGCTGGCCTTTGCCCGGGCCTTCGAGGCAACGGCGTTGGACGACGCATTGGATCTACTCGACCTGATCATCACGGACTTGTTGGCCCAGGCCAAACTCGCCGGAGAGAAGGAACGTCTTCGCACGCTGGGCGATCTGCATACGGCCGCTTGACAACTCCGCGACGTCTGCACCGTTCTGCTGGACGACACCTGCAGCTCAACCTTGGTGCGATCCGTGGCTTTCGCACGCGTTTCCAGGCCCCAACTCGCGGAGGCGGTTGCCCTGGTCGAAAGGCTGGCACGGCGGCCCGAAGACGGCTACCAGAGCGCGTTACTCGATCGCGACCGTCGGGTCCGACGCTTCTGGCCCTGCCTGCTCCGTTCCATCACGTTTCGGGGCACGCAAGCCGGCCGGCCGCTGACGCACGCGCTGCGCCTATTGGCCGCTTGGGAGGATCAACGTGATCCCGACCTCTCCCAAGCCCCTTCGGACGTGGTGCCGCGTGCCTGGCGGAGATTCGTCATCGGTCAGGACCAGACGATCGACCGCCGCGCCTACACACTCTGCGTGCTGCAGCGGCTCCAGGACGGTCTCCGGCGTCGCGACGTGTTCGTTGAACGGAGCGAACGTTGGGGTGACCGTCGGGCCAAACTCTTGCAGGGGGCGGAGTGGGAAGCGGCCCGGTCCCAGGTGTGTCTTAGCCTGGGTCGCCAGACGACCGCCGCCATCGAGCTGGAATCACTCCACCGCCAACTCGACGCCGCCTATCTGCGGACCTCCGGCAATCTCCCGACCAACGAAGCCGTCCGCATCGAGGTGGTCGCGGGACGCGACTCGTTGACACTCACCCACTGGACCAACTGGACGAACCCGCCGACCTGCGAACGCTCCGCCAAGCGGTGGCCGATTTGCTCCCGCGCGTGGATTTGCCGGACGTCCTCCTGAAATCCAGGCCAGAACCAACTTCGCCGAGGCGTTCACTCACGTCAGCGAGGCGGAGGCACGCGTGACCGATCTGGCTGTCAGTGTTTGCGCGGTACTGCTGGGCGAGGCCTGCAACATCGGGTTGGAGCCGCTGACCCGCCCCGATGTCCCTGCCCTGAACCGGGGGCGACTGGCCTGGGTCCAGCAGAACTATATCCGGGCCGAGACCTTGATCCATGCCAACGCCCTCTTGGTCGACGCGCAGACCGAAGTCCCGCTGGTGGGAGCCTGGGGCGGGGGAGAGGTCGCCTCGGCCGACGGTCTGCGTTTCGTGGTGCCGGTCCGCACCGTCAATGCCGGACCCAACAGCAAGTATTTCGGGGCCGGCCGCGGCATCACCTACTACAACTTCACCTCGGACCAGTTCACCGGCTTCCACGGCATCGTGATCCCCGGCACGCTCCGCGACTCGCTGTTCATCCTGGAAGGGTTGTTGGAACAGCAGACGAGCCTGCGACCCCTGGAGATCATGAGCGATACGGCGGGGGTCAGCGATGTCGTGTTCGGGCTGTTTTGGCTCCTGGGCTACCGGTTCAGCCCCAGGCTGGCCGACGTCGGCGAGGCCAGGTTTTGGCGCATGGACCCCGCCACCAATCACGGGGCAATGAACGGCCTGGCGCGACATCGGTTAAACACCGAGCTGATCGCCCGGAACTGGCATGACATGCTGCGGGTGGCGGGATCATTGGCTCGGGGGACCATCAGCGCCTCGAAGTTGATCGGCTCGCTGCTACGGAGCAGCCGTCCCTCCACTCTGACGCGGGCGATCGGTGAGTTGGGGCGGGCGGCCAAGACGCTTTACCTGTTGTCCTACCTCGACGACAAAACCTACCGCCGGCGCATCCTCACCCAGTTGAACCGTGGGGAGAGTCGCCACGGTGTGGCCCGGGCGGTGTTCCACGGCCAGCGCGGCGAGGTCCGCCAACGCTATCGCGAAGGCCAGGAAGACCAACTCGGGGCGCTGGGACTGGTCGTGAACGTCGTGGTCCCTTTGGCAGCGCTCGCCCATCTACGCCGCCAGGGCGTCGAGACTAAACCCGAAGACGTCGCTCGCCTCTCTCCGTTGGGGCACGAGAACATCAATTTCTTGGGAAGATACTCGTTCGCGTTGTCGGAATCCGTCGCCCAAGGCGAGTTGCGATTACTCCACGATCCAGAGGAGACGGGCGGTATGGCCGGGCCAAACGCGGCTTAACCCGACTTTCTGTTCCGATGATTGTCGGACCCCGTCGGCGGGGATCTCGTCCCCGCCGGGTGCCAATGTGCGGATTTCGTAAAAAGAGAGGCATGTCGATGAGACGCCTCTGGGGTTTGGCGGGACCGGGCCGTATAGTCTCGGACAAGATCCCCGCTGGACTTCCACCTCCGCGGGGCGGGTGTCTCCACTCCAGGTTCAAGGCTCGGTTGAGGAAGAGGGGCTGTCATGCGGATCGTCGCGAGGGTGCGAGAACTGGTCATCATCGGACTGAGCGTCGCCTTCGGCTGGATGGCGGCCGCCGGTCCATTCGCAGGGAATTCTGCGTTGTCGGCGACTCGCGAGGCGTCGGCGGCGGACGAACTCGACCGCACCGTGCTCCCGATCCCGGAGCCTGCGACCCCGACCATCACGACCCTCGACGCCCGCGATGCGAAGGCCCCTCCGCGATTCCAGGTCAAGGCTCCGGACAGGGCCCCCAACGTGCTCATCGTGCTCATCGATGACATGGGCTTCGGCCAGTCCAGCGCGTTCGGCGGCCCGGTCCGCATGCCGACCCTGGAGCGGATGGCGAAGGGCGGACTTCGCTATAACAAGTTCCACACCACGGCGCTCTGCTCGCCGACCCGTGCGGCCCTGTTGACCGGCCGTAACCACCACGTGTGCAACATGGGCTCGATCACCGAGACCGCCACCGCGTTCCCCGGCCAGACCGGGCAACGCCCGAACAGCGTGGCGCCTCTGGCCGAGATGCTGCGGCTCAACGGATACAGCACGGCCGCCTTCGGCAAGTCGCACGAGACCGCCGCCTGGGAGGTCAGCCCGTCCGGGCCGACGGACCGCTGGCCCACGCGGTCGGGGTTCGACAAGTTCTACGGATTCATCGGCGGCGAGGCGAACCAGTGGTCCCCGGCGATCTACGAGGACATGACCCGCATCGAGGTGCCGAAGGACCCGAACTACCACCTCATGACGGACCTCGCCGACCAGGCCATCAAGTGGACGAACTCCCAGAAATCGCTCACGCCGGACAAGCCCTTCTTTACCTACTTCGCCCCGGGGGCCACGCACGCCCCGCACCACGTGCCGAAGGAGTGGATCGCCAAATACAAGGGCGAGTTCGACCAGGGGTGGGACAAGCTCCGCGAGGACACGCTGGCCCGGCAGGTGAAGCTCGGCGTGGTCCCCGCCGGGACGAAGCTCGCCCCCAAGCCCGAGGCGATCAAGGACTGGGACAAGCTGAGTGCCGACGAGAAGCGGCTCTTCGCCCGCCAGATGGAGGTCTTCGCCGGGTTCGGCGAGTATGCCGATTTCGAGGTCGGACGCGTGATCCAGGCCATCGAGGACCTCGGCCAGCTGGACAACACGCTCGTCTTCTATGTCGTGGGCGACAACGGCGCGAGCGGCGAGGGCACCATGAATGGCCTGTTCAATGAAGCGACCTATTTCAACGGCGTGCCCGAATCCGTCGAGGACATCCTCAAGCACATCGACGACCTCGGCGGCCCCAACTCTTACGGCCACTACGCCGCCGGATGGGCCGTGGCCGGCGACGCGCCGTTCACCTGGACGAAGCAGGTCGCCGGCACCTACGGCGGGACCCGCAACGGCATGGTGATCCACTGGCCGAGAGGGATCGCGGCGAAGGGCGAGATCCGCTCGCAGTGGCACCACGTGATCGACATCGCGCCGACGGTCCTCGAAGCGGCCGGCCTCCCCGAGCCCAAGGTCGTGAACTCCACGCCCCAGACGCCGATCGAGGGCGTGAGCATGCTCTACACCTTCGCGGACCCGAAGGCGAAGGACCGGCACACGACGCAGTACTTCGAGATCTTCGGCAACCGCGGCATTTACCACGACGGATGGCTGGCCCACACCGTCCACCGCGCCGCCTGGGAGATGAAGCCCCGGCATCCGCTCCTCGAAGACAGGTGGGAGCTGTATCACGTGGACGAGGACTTCAGCTCCGCGAACGACGTGGCCGCGAAGCATCCCGAGAAGCTCAAGGAATTGCAGGAGCTTTTCCTCAAGGAGGCCGCCAGGAACCATGCCCTGCCGCTCGATGACCGGGCGCTGGAGCGCACGAACGCCGCCCTCGCCGGGCGTCCCGACCTGATGGCCGGCCGCACCTCGCTCACGGTCTACGAGGGCATGACGGGCATGAGCGAGAACGTGTTCATCAACACCAAGAGCCGGTCGCACTCCATCACGGCCGAGGTGCAGGTCCCGAAGGGGGGCGCGAACGGCGTGATCCTGGCCCAGGCCGGCCGCTTCGGCGGATGGAGCCTCTACGTGAAGGACGGCAAGCCGGCGTATCTCTACAACTACCTCGGCCTCAGCTCGTCCAGGGTCGCCTCGGCCGCGCCTCTGCCCGAGGGCAAGGTGACCCTCCGCTACGAATTCGCCTACGACGGCGGAGGTCCGGGCAAGGGCGGCATGGGCACCCTCTTCGTCAACGGCGAGAAGGTGGCCGAAGGGCGGATCGACCGCACGCAAGGCTATGTCTTCTCGGCCGACGAGGGGGTGGACGTCGGCCTCGACGGCGAGACGCCCGTGACCGACGACTACAGGGAACACGACAACAAGTTCACCGGCAAGATCGGCAAGGTCACGGTCGAGTTGAAGTGACGGGGACGCTCGACCCAGCCCCGGGGCTCGCCGAGGCGGGGTCGAGTTGTCGCATCCTCTCGGGCCGGCGTCGGAGCTGAACCCGCCGTGGACCGCTCGGGATCGTTACTCGCCGCCCCCGCGGTGGTGGATCTTGGGGAGTTCGGCCTCGAAGATGTTGGGGACCTCGAAGGGGCCGTCGGTCTTGTAGGCCCCGGTCCCGCCCTGGGCCTTGCGGCCGTGGTTCCAGCCGAGGATCACCTTGCGAGGGAAGTGGATCCCGGTGTAATCCCAGCCGTAGGTGCCCTCGTTGGTGCAGCGCGGGCCCGAACCGTGGCCGCCTCCCCCCCCCACGTAGTAGCCGTAGGAGTCGCCTGCGTTGCTCGGCTGGACGTGGTTGGCCATGGTGTTGGGGAAGCCGGCGCGTTCGAAGGTGTGGCAGATGTGGCGGGGCTTGCCCGGATCGGGCGTGGGGTGCGGCTTCTCGGCGTGGCCCTGATGCAGGTGGGAGAAGATCCCGGCCGAGGCCGATCCCGAGGGGTTCAGGATCGCGACCGCGACCAGGCCCGGGATCATCATCGCGATTCGCATGCTACGGGCTCCGGGAAGGGGATGACCGGCCGTCGTCGATCCGTCGTGCGACACCGCCCTGATATCGGTCATCGGGCCTTCGATCCCTTCGGGAATCGTGTGGGGAGGATCGGCTTGACGTTCCCGGGCAGGTTGTCGGGGAAGATCTGCTTCGGCTGGAACCGCGTGTTGTGAGGCTGACGGTTGAACTTCTGGTACGGCAGACGGGCGCCCCGTAGGCGTACCTGGTCCGAGCGTTTCACGTCGGTCCCGCCGGTCGAGAAGCCGGTGGAGGCCACGAAGGTCACGTCGTCGTCCTGGTCCACGCCGTCGCCGCTCACGCCCAGTCCGCCCACCAGGACCTTCTGGCCGTTCACTTCCTTGTAGAGCGGGACGCTGCCCGGGAAGAACACGATGCCGTTCTGGTTCAGGTTGAACGGCTGGCGGAAGTTCGTCTGGGCGTTGAAAGAGTCGAACCCCTGCACGGTCTGGAACGCCGACGCGGGCTTGAGCAGGTCGGGGCTCCCGTTGCGCAGGGTCTGCTCGTTGAGGATCGAGAACGGGCCGGGCGGGTTGCCGTCGATGCCCTCGGGGAACCTCGGCTCGGTCACGTACCGGAAGGTGCGGTTCGTGAGCGCGGTGCCGGGCTCGATGTTCGAGAGCCGGTCCTCGGGCTGGAGTTGCGCAGGGTCGGCGTAATACGTGACGTTGCGGCCCTTGGCCACGGCCACGTCGATCGAGAAGAACGTGGTGTCGGGCATGCGGAACAGGCCCAGGATGTTGCCGCTCTTGTCCACGACCGAGATCATCATGCGGGCGAAGCTATCGAGCGGGAGGCGGATCGCGGCGCGGACGATCTGGGCCTCGCGGATCCCCCGGTTGATGATTTTGGTCACGTCGTCGGCGGTGAGCCCCGACCCGTCCTGCGCATCGTGGGGATTCACGAGCCAGCCCTGCGGGACGGCCTGGCCGGCCGCGAGGTTGGCGTCGGTCTCGGAGGAAACCTTCGCGTTGAGGTTCGACTTTCCAGGCGAGATTGCCAGGTTCTGGCCGCTGAACACGTCGCCCAGGCCGAGCTTCGCGCCGGTGTCGATCAGGTTCTTGAGCCCCTGGCGGCCGTGGCTGCCGAAGATGTCGAGCGTGATGCCCACCAGGTCGATCCGGCCCGAGGGGAGGTCGAAACCCTGGAGGAATTTCTTGCCCGAGGGCAAGGCGGGCAGGCCCAGCGTCTTGTTCATCTGGGGCGTGTTGAACGACGCCTGGCCGATCTTGCTCCCGCCCACGGCCACGAAGGCGATGTACTCGGCCTCGACGCTGCGGTCAGGCTTGCTCGGATCGTAGAACGGCCGCTCGTTGAGGATCGAGTTGCTCTCGGTGGCGAACCCGGTCTCGCCCGGGAAGAACACGCCGATCCCGCCCACGACCTGGCCGTCCTTGTAGATCGGGATCCCGCCCGGCAGAGTGCCGATGCCCCGCGATTGCGCGGCGGGCAGGATCCCCGAAACGAATCCGTAGGATTCGGGGGCGTTGATGGTCTTGGGCTGCCCGCTGTCGTCGAGGGTGATGAACTGCGTGGGGACGTTGAACCGGCTGGGCAGGAGAACGTCGTCGGGGGTTCCGCGGACGTGATCGGGCCCGGGGCTCACGATGCTGTCGCGGTTCGTGTGCTCGATCTGGAAAAGGTCCACCTGCGGGGTGAACTGGACGCCCGGAGGGAAATGGGCCTTCGCGCCGATGGGAGCCACGAACCCCGGCCCTCGGGCGGTCGAGTTGTAGTCGGCGATGTTCGGGTTGGACTCCACCTCGCGCTGGGTCATCGTGGACTGGGAGATGAACTGGATGGTGCGCGAGGTGAGCGGCGCCTGATTGTTGCCGAAGAACGCGCCGGTGCGGGCCTCGGCCACAGCCCCATCAACGGCGAAGACCAGGGTCTCGGTCGTCGCGGTGATGGACGGGGACACGCCCTGCTCCATGCGCACGCCGAGGATGTTCCCCCCGCGATCGACGATGGCGATGATCCCGTCGTCGCTGGCCGTGGCCCTCGCGGCGCGTTGCAGGAGGATGTCCACCTCGTTGGCGGTCAGGGTCGCGACCGGATTGGGCAGTGTGTTGGCGCCGAGTCGGGGCGACGCCGCCATGAGGGCCCGGCCTTCCAGGGGCTCGACCCCCGGCCGCCTGGCCGTAGGTCGGCGCTGGAATCGGAACGAGTCGCGAGGAGGAACGCATGCGTCGTCCCTGGTCGTTCGGTCATCCATCGACTCCCTCCTCCTGCCTGGGTCGATCCGCGAAGACTCGCGAGTCGCACGGTTCTCCTCGTTCTCTTTTCGGCTTGACAACCGGACTTCATTGAACGGATTTCCCGAAAGGACTGAAGAACCCAAAATTTCCTCGCGATCGGGCCACGAAGATTTTAGGGCAGAAGCTGTGGATCCCAAACATTCCTGTTCCGCGTCACAATCGTTAAATGCGTTCAAGGTGGTGCGAGCAAACGCCGATTTCAACTTCGACGTTTGGGCATCGGGTGTACGTCGCCCGAGCCGTCGGGCATGGAGGCCTTCACGATGTCGTTGCTCTCCTCTTCGCATCGGTGGGTCCGGGTTCTCCGAGCGGCCATGCTCGCGGGGCTTGGGATGGCCGGCCTCACCTCGGCCCGGGCCCAGGACCTCCCGCCGATCCCCCCGCCCATGGCGGATCAGCCCCCGACCCCCCCGCCGATGGACGAGGAGGCCCCGCCGTTGCCGCGGCTCCCGATCGAGCGGGACACCCCTGTGAGGCCCCCGGCCCTGCGACGCCCGATCGACGCCGAGGTGCCCGAGGCCCCGCCCTCGGTGGCCCTCCCGAACTTCTTCCGACCGGCGGGCCGGTTCTTCCGGACCAAGATGGAACCGCCCCTGGGTTACACCGGGCCTTCGCGCGTGCTGCCCAGGGAGGGGCAGTCGTCCGACGACTTCGTGCCCGTCGAGGACCGCTGGCGGCTCGGCTTCCCCGAATGGGACCGCTACGACAAGGGGCACCCCGTCACCGACGATTATCCTTACATGCCCGGGCGCAAATTCGATCCGTTCAACCAGAACGTGATCAAGGGCGACTTCCCCATCTACGGCCAGAATACCTTCCTCGACGTGACCGGGATCGCCAACCTGAACTTCGAGCCCCGGCAGATCCCCACGCCGGCCTCGGGCGGGTTCGAGTCCACCGCGCGTCCCGACTCGTTCCAGTTCTTCGGCCGCAGTTCGTCGTTCGTGACCCTGGACTACCTGTCGCTGAGCTTCGACCTCTTCCACGGCGACGCCGCCTTCAAGCCGGTCGACTGGCGGATCAAGATCGCCCCCACGCTGGGCATCTCCAACTTCTCGTTCAGCGAGCGCGGGATCGTGAGCCCCAACGTGCTCCAGGGCGCGGCCCGCACGCGAACCTCGTGGGCGCTGGAGACGGCCTTCGCCGAGGTGAAGATCAAGGACACGAGCGCAGACTACGACTTCACGTCCGTGCGCGTCGGCAACCAGCCCTTCATCTCCGACTTCCGCGGATTCCTTTTCAACGACATCAACCGCGCTGTGCGCTTCTTCGGCACGAGAAACGCGAACCGCGACCAGTGGAACATCGCCTACTTCCGCCAGTGGGAAAAAGACACCAATACCGCACTAAACACCTTTAACGATCGCCGTCAGACCTTAATCTTCCTGAATTATTATCGCCAGGACTTTATCTTCCCGGGTTACACCACGCAGGTTAGCTTCACCTTTAATAACGACCCCAAGTCGACCAAATTCGACAAGAACCGTTTTCTGGTGCGGCCCGACCCCGTGGGGGCGTTCCAGGAGCATTCGGTGAACGTGGCCTACGTGGGCTGGGGCGGCGACGGCCACATCGGCCGCTACAACCTGACCCACCAGTTCTACTGGGCCTTCGGCCGCGACAGCCTGAACCCGCTGGCCAACCAGGCGCAGACGATCAACGCCCAGATGGCCGCGATCGAGGCCTCGTACGACCGCGACTGGGCCCGCTTCCGCGCCTCGTTCTTCTACTCGTCCGGCGACAGCAACATCAACAACTCGCACGCCACCGGGTTCGACACGATCCTCGACGGCCCCAACTTCTCGGGCGGCCAGTTCAGCTTCTGGAACCGCCAGCAGATCCCCCTGTTCGGCGTGAATCTGGTCCAGCGCCTGAGCCTTGTGCCCGACCTTCGTTCGAGCAAGATCCAGGGGCAGGCCAATTTCGTGAACCCGGGCATCCTGCTGCCGAACATCGGCGTGGACTTCGACCTCACGCCCAAGCTGAAGATGATCAACAACGCGAACCTGATCTACTTCGACAAGACCAACGTGCTCGAGCGGTTCCTGTTCGACGGCAACATCGACCGCTACGTGGGGGCCGACCTGAGCATGGGCTTCGAGTACAAGCCCCTCCTGAGCGAGAACGTGGTCTTCGTGTGCGGGGTGTCCACCCTGATCACCGGCCAGGGTTTCCAGGACCTCTACAACAACTTCGACAACAGCCTGAGCGCCCTGGTCGCCGGGTTCGCGAACCTCAACCTGGCGTTCTGATCGCCCCGATCGCCAGGGGCGGAGGGAGGCGGACGTCCTTGCCCGCCACCTTACTTCGGGCCGAGATCAGGGCGTCTTGATCTCGATCAGCTCGACGGTGTTGACCCGCTTCGAGTTCTTCACCTTGCCCACGGCCTTCAGGAGCTTGCCGGGCACCTCGTCAGACATCCAGGTACGCGCGAGCGCCTCGCCCCCCTCGGTCTGGCTCTTGCCGTCGTACCACTGGGCCTTGTACTCCTTGCCGGCGATCGTAATCGTCTCCTCTCCACTGGCGATCTTGTTGGAGGGCTTGCCGATGTCCTCCTTCTTCACGCCGGGCAGGAGCGGGAACATCCGGCTGTAGGTGTACTTGGACGGGCTCGAGTCAATCTGAGAGCCGGTCGAGTTGCTGGTCATGACGGTCTCGATCACCACCTTCGTGTCGGTCAGCTCGACCAGGGTGTGCTTGAGCGTGGTCTCCACGTCCAGGCCGTCGCCGCTGGTCGTGCTGCGCACGGTGATCGAGGTGCCGACCTTGTGCCGGGCCCAGCTGCGATAGATGGGATGCTCGACCTCTTCGCCCTGCGCGAGGGATGCGAGCGACACGACGAGGAAAGCGGCGACGGACCAGGGGAGGCGAGGCATGGGACTTGGCTCCGGAGGGGGCGAGACAACGTGCATCAAGCGGACCCCCGGCGCGATCGCGGCGGGAGGGCTCGGGCGTCGGACAAGTAGTCATACCCTTTCAGGCTGCAGGGACCAAGATATTCATCCAAACTTTATGATTCGCCCGCCGAATCCTCATGGCGCGATGCCGTGAGCATAACACCGTGCACGCGTGCAGGTGCTGCGGATTTCGACTCCCTTTCCAAACCTTAGCGCGGGCTTGGTCATGTCTACATCAAGTCTTTATAGACGGCCACTAGACTTTCAACTCGTCTTATGGAACTCCATACCTCCGCTGGCTGTTTAACTGGGAGATCGAACGTGAGACTTCGTCAGCGACTTGGGGCACGTCGCCCCGGCTTCACCCTGATCGAACTTCTGGTGGTGATCGCGATCATCGGCGTTCTCATCGCCCTGCTGTTGCCCGCCGTGCAGGCGGCCCGCGAGGCGGCCCGTCGCGCCCAGTGCACCAACAACCTGAAGCAAATCGGCCTCGGGTTCATGAACTTCGAGAGCGCCAACAGCCATCTTCCCGCCGGGGCGCATGACGGCCACCCCAAGGCCGTGGACGCCTCGGGCAATCCGAACCCGCTGGGCGCCGACTACGACGAGCCGCTGGGCTCCTCATACGGCCAGACCACCTGCTGCCGCTCCAATCACCCCGACGGCTACAATCACTTCTTCAAGATCCTGCCCTACCTGGAGCAGCAGTCCGTCTACAACCTGGCCAACTTCAGCACGCCCCCCGTTTGGCCCGTCCCCAGCGGCGGCAACTGGGGCGGCGAGGACGACATCGCCCGCGTGGCGATCGCCTCGTTCTACTGCCCCACCCGTCGCGCCCCGATCAAGTACGGGACCAACCCCGACACCGCCACCTCGCGCAACGACTACGCCGGCAGCGCCGGGTTCTTCCAGGGTATGACCTACGAGTGCAGCGCCGACACCGGCATAACCTCCAGCCCGCACGTCCCCCCCGCCCCCAACGGCCTGTTCCCGATCGCCGACGAGCGTTCGCCGGTGAACCTGGGCAACACCTCCATGCGTCGCGGGGCGATCATCCACGGGGCCAAGGGCGTGCGACGCCTGGCCGACTTCACCGACGGCTCCTCGAACTCGATCATGGCCGCCGAGAAGAGCCTGCCCATCGACCGTCACGGTCTCGATGGCGGCGACAACGAGCGCTGGCAGAACAGCGGGTGGGATGAGGACAACATCCGCTTCCACTTCGTGCCCGTGCCCGACATCTCGGCCCCGTCGCTCAACGGCTTCTGCGCCGACCCCCCCAGCCCCAAGACCGGCGGCACCCTCTGGAGGCGCATGTTCGGCGGTTCGCACCCCGGCGGCATCAACGCGGTGTTCGGCGACGGTTCGGTCAAGTTCATCAAGTTCAACGTTGACCCGAGCGTGTTCCGCCGCCTCGCCGTGATCGATGACGGCGAACCCCTCAGCTCCGAGTCCTACTGAGCGACCCAGGCCCACCGCGAACCGAACGAGGATCTCCCCGCGATGCGAACGTTCTTTCCCGCCGTGCTGCTCTTCGGACTCGCCACCCTCGCGGGTTGCGGACAGGGCGAGAGCACCAATCCCAAAGATCTCAAGCCCCTCACGGCCAAGGACATCGCCGAGATCAACGCCAAGGATGCCGAGATCTCGAGCGAGGAAGATGGGATGAAGTCCGTGACCCCCAAGGCCAAGGCCAAGCGATAACCAAGGCCCGAACCTGCGGACCCCGAAGCATCCCACGCCGCGAGATCCCCTGGGTCTCGCGGCGTTTCCGCGCGCCTGATCACGTTCGTCGCTTCGCGTCCACCAGCCACAATCCCACGAACAACGGCACCAGCGCCAGGCACGCCCACTGGTAGCCCGTGAGTCCGGCCATCGCCACCGGCTCGGGCCGGAGCCACTCGGTCAGGAACCGGTAGACGAGGTAGGCCAGGATGTACAACTTGATGAGCTGACCGCGGAACAGGCCGCGAGATCGCATCACGCCCAGCAGGACCGCCATCGAGGCGTGGAAGACCATCTCGTAAAGCTGGGTGGGATGCCTGCGGACCTGGTCGCCGAAATCCACGCCCCAGGGCAGACTCGTGGGCTTCCCGTAGCAGCATCCTCCCACGAAGCAGGCGAGCCGGCCCACGGCCACCGCGGCGGGCACCGGCACGGCGAAGGTGTCGCCCGTCTTGACCTTGATGCCCATCGACGCCTTGGCGATCTCCACCCCGAAGTAGCCCCCGACCAGCCCCAGCACGATGGTCTTCCCGCCGTCGAACCACGCCCGGCCGGACCTCATCCCTTCCCAGTCGGCCAGCACGAACGGGAGCTTCGCCGCGATCATCGCCCCGCAGAAGGCCCCGAGCGCGATCCCCAGGCGCTCGGACGGCGACAGGCCCATCGCCGATCGCGAGCGCCGCGACAGCAGCGCCGCCACGACGACCGACGCGACCATCAACGCCGGGTAGGTCCACGGCAGAGGGCCGGAGCCGATCATGTTACGCCGATCTCCACCACGTCGCGCACCGCGTTCGCGTCCCGGAGCGCGGGCAGGACGGCGTGGCCCTCGCGATACAGCACGTTGTAGGCGCAGAACGGGATGATGTGGCCGCTGGGCAGCACGTGGTGGATGCAGCACTTCATCAGGCGGCGGACATCAAAGTTGTACGCATCCAGGAACGAGGTGATCGTGATCCGAAAGACGTCGGCCTGCGAGAGCGTTTCGGCCAGGGACCGCGTGAAGAAGCTCTCGGCGGCCTCGCGCGTGGCCTCATCGGGGTCCTGCCCCTCGATCGGCGGCAGGCACGCCACGCCGCATCCGGGGAACTTGTTCAGGTAACGCTCGATGATCTCGCGGGCGCGGTTGCGGGTGAAGAGGATGCCGTTGGCCAGGATGTCCAGATGGTTGCGGGCGTCGATGAACCGGGTGAGCGGCACGACCGATCCACCCGAGCGGAACGCGTACGTGAGGCTGTGGCAGTTGGGATGGGCGCAGGGCAAGGGCAGGAAGTCGTCCTCGCGGAACAGCCCCTCGGTCTGCGAGGCCACGGCCTTGATCACGTCGGGGAACGTGATCCGACGCTCCAGGTCCTCGGGCAGGACGTGCCGCCCCGAGTAGGTCGCGGGCTGGAAGCTGATGCCGGTGATCCACGGACGTTCGAGGCCGAATGTGACGATCGCGCCGATCTCGTGATCGTTCACGCCGGGCTGGAGCGTGACGACCAGCGTGGTCTTGATCCCGCGCTCGCCCAGGTTCGCGATCGCCCTCAGCTTGGTCTCGACCAGGGGCTCGCCCCGCAGGGTTTTCGAGGCGTGGTCGGAGAAGCCGTCGAACTGGAAATAGACCTCCACGCGGGGTCCATACGACGCGATCGTGTCGAGCATCGCGCAGTCGTGCGCGAACCGAATGCCGTTGGTGTTGATCATGATGATGTCGATCGGCTGGCCGTGGGCGTAGGCCAGGATCGGCAGGAAGTCGGGGCTGATCGTGGGCTCTCCGCCCGAGATTTGCAGGACCTCGGCTCGCCCCTCGACGGCCACCAATCGGTCGATCGCGCTCTTCGCCTCGTCGAAGCTCCAGTGCTTGCCCCCGGGGCCGCTCGAGGCGAAGCACATGGGACATTTGAGGTTGCAGCTTGAGGTGATCTCCACCAGCCCCACGCAGGTGTGCTGCTCGTGCTCGGTGCAGAGCCCGCAATCGTAGGGGCACCCCCGGTCGGGCTCGACGCCGAAGCCGGGCGGGACCTTGCCCGGCAGGCTGTACTGCATCTGGTCGTAGAGCGCGACGTCGGAGCAGACGAAGTCCTCGCGGACCCCGTGCGTCGGGCATCGCTTGCGGAAGTAGACGCGCGATCCCTTGGCGAT
>JANOBY010000064.1:0-4917 GCA_031411935.1 Planctomycetales bacterium
TGGGCCGGCCGACACCTTGCGAGGATGTCGGCCGGCCCCGGTCTTTTGATCTGGTGCGTTCCCTGCTTGCCGATCAGCCCACGCGGGCGTGGCGGAAGCTGGGTTGGTGGCGGTCGTCGAGCTTCTTCACGGCCTTGACCTCGATCTTGCGGACCCATTCGCGGGTGATGCCCAGGCGGCGTCCGACTTCCTTGAGGGTGAGCGGGGTGTCGCCGTCGAGGCCGAACCGCAGGGCGACCACGGCGCGTTCGCGGTCGTCCAGGCGGGCCATGCGTCGCATGACCTCCATGCGGGCCTCGGTGTTCTCGACCTCGGCCTCGGGCGACTCGTGCGAATCGATGGCGGTGTCGCTCGACCAGGGGTTGTCGTCGTCATCGCGGGGGCGGTCGGACTCGCCGCGGATCTTGCGGGAGTTCAGGGCTCGCTGGACCATCACGCGCTGGGCTTCGGTCAGGCCCAGGGCGTCGGCCACGCGTTCGGGTGCGGGGTCGTGGCCGAGTTCGCGGCGGAGGGTACGCTCGGCCCGGTGCCACTTGGAGAGCAGCCCCACCATGTGGGCGGGCAGGCGGATCGGGGCGGTGGTGTTGATCAGGGCGTGGCGGATCGCCTGCTTGATCCAGTAGGCGGCGTAGGTGCTGAAGCGGACGCCGAAGGCGGGGTCGAACTCCTCGGAGGCCCGGATCAGGCCGAGGTTCCCCTCGCCCACCAGGTCGTCCAGCGAGAGGCCCCGGCCGGTGTAGTCGCGAGCGATGCGGACGACCAGGCGGAGGTTAGCCTTGATCATCCGGGCCCGGGCGTCCTTGTCGCCGGCGGCGATGGCGACGGCCAGGTTGCGTTCTTCCTCGGCCGAGAGCAGGCTGTCGGAGCGGATCTCGTCGAGGTAGCGGCCCATCATCGGGCAAGGGGCGTCGTGGCCGAGGCTGGTTGAACGCATCATGGGTGGGCTCCGATTCCGCTGGCGTCACGATTCGTCGATCGAATGTGCGACCTCCGGCGAATCAGCACTCGCCCCCGGATGACTCCGCCGAGGGGCGACCTCGAATCCTTTCTCGTGCCGAATCTCCAACCCAGCCGTCATGGCTCGGGTGCTGCCAGGTCGCCCCGGAATCGTTCCGGATGGCGACGTGACGAGGAGGACAATCAGCCAGTTGCGATCTGCGGAAGAAAGCGGCAGGAAATTCCAAAAAAGAGCCGACCGGGCCCCTTAAAGTTTCCTAAACTGGAACCTGTCGATCCTCGCGATCGCGCGCAATAGCCCTGAAATTGCGGGAAAAACCGACCGACTGGGGCGCTACAGGCCGATGAATCTTCCAGGAATTTTCCGCTCGCGATCTATCGCCGAATTCGGTTATCATGGCCAGATGTTCGGCGTGGAGGGCCGCGAGGCCCTGCGCGACGAGGACGAACGATCGGTCTCCTCGAAGGGGAGCGGGGCCGCCATGAGACGCGACGATGACGACGGATCGGTCTCCTCGAAGACGAGCGGGGCCCGGATGGACAATCAAGAATTCAATGCGCTGCTGGCCCGCGCCAGGGCGGGCGACGACGACGCCACAGCCACGCTCCTGCAAGCGTTCGAGGCCGACGTGCGGCTGATGGTGCGCCATCAACTGCCGCGGCTCCTTCGCTCGCAGTTCGACTCCATGGACTTCGTGCAGGCCGTCTGGCAGAGCGTGTTCGCGGGCGGGGGTTCGAACGCCGAGTTCGACGGGTCGGGCCACTTCCGCGGGTACCTGGCGGGGGTCGCACGCAACAAGGTGTTCGAGGAATACCGCCGCCGCACCACGAAGAAGTTCGACCTGGGGCGCGAGGAGCCGCTCTTCGTGAGGAAGGGGGGGCACGAGGCCCCGCGCCCTCTGGCTTCGCACGACCCCTCGCCCAGCAAATGGGTGGAGGCCGACGAGTGCTGGACGCAACTGGTGACCGGCGGCCCCGCACGGACGGGCGAGGTCATGGCGCTGCGGCGCCAGGGGCTGAAGTTCGTGGAGATCGCCGAGAGGATGGGTGTCAGCGAACGCGCCGTGAGGCGGTTGATCGAGGACGCCCGCAAGCGTCTGGAAGGGGAATAGCCGATGGACAGCCTGGTCGACCCCGCGGGCGTCTCCACGACGGGAGTGCTCACCGCGAGGCCCCGCGGCGAGCTGGACGAGGCGATCGCGGCCCTCTCCGACGGATGGGCCCTGGGCGACGCCCCCCGGGTCGAGGCCCTGCTCGAGCGCGCAGGGCCGTTCAGCCGGTCGGACCTTTTGGAGCTCGTCTACCACGAATACTGCCTGGCCGACGCCATGGGCGCCGGGCCGGTTCCCGAGGATTATTACTCGCGATTCCCCGAACTGAAGGGGGACCTGGCCCGCCTGATCGGCCTGCGCGAGGTGGTCGAGCGGTCGGGCCTGCGCTCCTGGTCCTCCGCGCCCGAGGACCTGCCCGAGCCCGGCGACGAGGTGGGGCCCTACCGGCTCCTCAGGGAGCTGGGCAAGGGCGGCATGGCGAAGGTGTTCCTGGCCGAGCAATCGGACCTGGAGGACCGACTCGTGGTGGTGAAGATCGCCACGAGGCCTTCGCTCGAGGCCACCATGCTGGCCCGGGCGCAGCACACGCACATCGTGCCGGTGATCCGCCAGGCGAACGCCGAGGGGGGCGGGCTGCACCTGATCGCCATGCCGTTCGTGGGCGGGGCCTCGCTCGCTGCCGTGCTCGGCGAGTGGGCGAATCGGGGCGGCGGCCGTACCGGGATCGACTTCCTCGAGGCGCTCGACCGCGTGGCTGCCCCCGAGTCTGTCCAGGCCCCGAGCCAGAGCGCCGTCCGCGCCATGCTCGGTCGCCTCTCCTACGCGAAGGCCGTGGCCTGGATGATCGCCCGCATGGCCGAGGCGATGGAGCACGCCAGCCGCCTGGGCGTCACTCACGGCGACCTGAAGCCGGCGAACATCCTGATCGCGGCCGACGGCACGCCCATGCTGCTGGACTTCAACCTGGCGGTCGACTGGCGTTCGAGCGACGCCGAGCTCGGCGGGGTGGCCGGGGGCACGCTGGCCTACATGGCGCCCGAGCGCCTGCGGGCCCTGGCCGACCCGAAGTCGGCGCCCCTCACCCGACCGGCCGATCGCCAGAAGGCCGACCTCTACTCCCTGGGCCTGGTGCTCCGCGAGGCGCTCTCCGGGCGGGCCCCGGAGGTTCCCCGCGACTATCCCCTGCTCCGCGAGGCCGCGGCCAGGCTCGCCCAGATCCGGGAACAGGCCGACCCCCGGCTCTGGTGCGCCTTGCCGGAGATCCCGGCCTCGCTCCGCCCCATCCTGGCCCGCCTGCTCGCCCCCGAGCCGGTCGACCGTTACAACGGCATGGGCGAGCTCGCCACGGACCTGGACCTCTGGGGGGGCAACCGCCGCTTGCTCTATGCCCGCCAGAAGGGTGGGCCGATCACCGCCGTGTCTCGCTGGGCCAGGCGTCACCGCAGGCTCCTGACCGGAGCCACGATGATAGTCGCGATCACCTCGGCGGCCGCCCTGATCGCCAACGCCTGGCTGAACGACCGCCTCAAAACCCAGGCCGAGGCCAAGCTGGCGACCACCTGGGATCCGGGCGACCCCGCGATCTTTCGCCCCTTGCGATTCGGCCAGTGGCACCTGGAGAACGACGCGGATGCGGCCCACGAAAACCTGGATCGCTACCTCGTGCTCGACTCGAAGGACTGGCGGCAACGCGACGAGGTGAAGAGGCTGGCCGAGCCGGATCGGTCCGACCTGGAGATGTGGCTCATGGAGCAGGCCTGGCGGTATGCCTCGGCCCTGGCCGATCGGGTAGACTCCCCCGAGGATTGGCGACGAGCCCTCAGCCTGCTCGAACGGTCGCCCGAGTGGGCCTCTCTCAGCAGCTTCAAGAATCTGCGCGCGACCCTTCGCCAACGCCTCGAGCAGCCGGCCCAGCAACCCGAAGGCCGCCCCGGGGCTTCCTGGCTCGAGTCCTACGCCGCGGGCCTGGAGGCCGAGGGCACGAGCGCGGAACAGGCCGCCCGACACTACGCGCAGGTGTTCGCCGAAAAGCCCGAAGCATTCTGGGCGTCCTACCGGAGTTCGGTCGTGGAGGCACGCCTCGGCCAGTACGACCAGGCCGCGAATTCCCTGGCCTCCTGCATTCGCCGCCGCCCCGCCAATCCGGCGCTCTGGACGATGAGAGCCGGATGCCTTCTGGGAGTCGCCATATACCCTACCGGTCCGGCAAGCCCATCGCTGGACCCCCTGGAAGAGGCCCTCCGTTGTGCCGATCGCGCGCTGACCCTGGACCCCGACTATCGGGACGCCCTGATCGTACGATGCATGATCCGCAACCGCCTCAACCTCCTGGACGGCCAGCAGGCCGACCTGGCCAGGCTTCGCAAGCTCTCGTCAGGACAGGCCCGGTCCCTGCCGCTGGGCCTCTCGCTGTTGCTATCCGGGATCGCCGGTCGAGACGATGTCCCCACCGTCAGATCTGAGAACTCCGCCGTGCAAGAACTGATCGCCGAACAACTGGATCGAGCCGGTCGGACCGAGGATGCCATCGCGGCCTACGATCTCGTGATCGCCGCGGAGCCCGACCACCTTAAGGCTCGTTTCGAGCGGGCATGTCTCCTGTGCTCGAAGAGGCGGAACGAAGGCATGGTGGAATTCGCCTCCATCGTCAGGCATCCCAGGTTCGAGGAGCTTGTCCGCAAGAAAGAGAATTCTTTGATTGCCGTCTTCTATCTCGTCGAAACGCTCCTTCTCAAGGGCGACTTTGAGGAAGCGAGGGAATTGGCCGAAAACGCGGTGGAGATATCGTCTCGCCTCCGGAAACCGGGACTTCCTCCATCTCCCATGGTGGCCGAGTCTTGCTACACGCTGGCCCGTGTGTTGGCTCGGAAGGCAAAGTCTGAGCCGAAGCAGGCGACCCGCGCGGCCG
>JANOBY010000065.1:0-1704 GCA_031411935.1 Planctomycetales bacterium
CCCCCAACTCTCGCCCGGCGTGAAAGCAAATTTTCCGTTGGTTGTGGGCTTAACGAAGCCCGCAATCCTCCGCGAGACGTCAAACGTCGTGTTGCCAGAGATGAACTCATCGCCCAGCTGGAAGGTGCCAGGAACACGGTCCGGGCCGCTCGAAAGAAGAAGGAACTTGGTGAGGTACGCTCGTCTGGCGGTCGCCTCAGAGCGGTCCCATGCTTTGGAGAGCATGTCCGATGGTGGAGGTGCCCAAAATGGGTCGAATTTAGGCTCAACGAGTGGGCCAAAATAGTCCATCACGGTCTGGCATTTTTTGCTGGGTGTCGTTGGATCAGTCCCCGCCTTGTCGGCCCACCAAGCCAGCGAGACCAGTTGCCCGTTGGGGTCGAGGCTGTTCTGCTGGCGGCTCTCGAACACCCCGTAGGCGCCGTTCCCCTTCTGCAGCACCGGACGGTTCAGGTTAGACTCGGAATTGACGGGCTCGCCTCCCGAGCGGTGCCAGAAGGGGGCGCGGTAGTACTGGATGGGCTCGCCCCAGCCGTCGACGAACTCGGGCACGCCGTCGTTGTCGGTGTCGCGGATCTCGGTGTCGCGGAAATCCTCGCGGCTGAACATGCTCCCCTGGGGGCCGAGCCCCTCGACGAGGATGGCGTAGAGGATCTCGGCGCGGGCGGTCTTGTGCTGATGATTGGTGAGGAAGCGATCGACCCTGTCGCTCGCCTCCGAGTTCTTGGTGCCGTCGGGGTTGCGGGTCCCCTCCTCGTAATCATCGACGTAAGTGTCGCCTCCCGCAGGGTAGTTATCGATCCCGTCGTAGCCCTGGGGCGTGTATCCGATCAGCTTGTAGAGCGAGGCCGCAACCGCGTACGAGGCGCCGTTGATCCCCGTCCCCACAAAGTCCACCGCGGCACCCAAGCCGGTGTTGATGGGCTTGCCTGCATCGTAGGTGTCGGGGATGAACGGGTCGTTGTTGGAGTTGCCCAGGGGAAGCTTGAAGCTGTTGAGGGTCGGGGCATTCGTAGAGTAGGGGAGACCGGCGAAGTGGATCGGATACAGCTTGGGGTTCGCCGTGGGGAAGGCCGGGTCAAGGAAGAAGACGTCGGCCAGTTCGGCTCGCATGAAGTCCATGCGGGCGATGACCTGGGCACGTTGCTCCGAGACAAGGCCCCAGGGCCGCAAATTAGGATCGACGGGGATCGACGCCAGATACCGATGCGTCCCGTTCGGCGTGACGCTGACCGTCATGAGGGCCTCGATCCGCTCTTCCAGGCCCGTGCTGATCTTCGCGATCAGCGATTGCGTGGCGCGGACGCGGGCCGATTCGAGGCTCGAGGCCGAGGCCGCCAGGACGAACGCCATCAGGATGCCGATGATCAGGATCACGATCGAGAGCTCGATCAGCGTGAACCCGTTGGCTGGCTTCTTGGTTTTGGTGATCGTTCGCATGGAGTCCTCGGGAGACAAAGGCCTGGCCGACGCTACGGCTGAAAAAGAGGGGCCACCTGGGACCATTCCGACGGCCTGCCGTGGGGAGGGCACGGTGCCCTCCCGGCGGTCAGGCGCTCAGTTCAATCGTCCGCTGGTGAAGTTCGTCACGTTGTCATTCTCGCGAACTCGAATACCCGGCTCGAGTGTACCCCCTACTGCATCGGTAAAGGGCGGGCTCGGTGGGTCCGCGATCTTATCGCCACTGGTAGCGTACTGACCTCC
>JANOBY010000066.1:0-7364 GCA_031411935.1 Planctomycetales bacterium
GAATCAAGGAGTTAGTGCTTAGCTTAATGCCATTCTAGAATGTCCCCTTTTCCCCCTCCCCGATGATCGAGGCGGCAGCAAAAAAAGTAGAATGTCCCCTTTTCCCCCTCCCCGATGATCGAGGCGGCAGCAAAAAAGTAGAATGTCCCCTTTTCCCCCCCTCGGGATGGGCCCGCCGAGTCGCCGAGGACGGTCTGGATTTGTGCTGCGGAGGCCCCCGGTTGCGCGGTAAATTGTGCCTGAGGGGCCGGCGCCGGGTCCGCCGGGCCAGTCCTTCCCAAGGCGGGTCCGTTGCGGGGGCGGCGATGTTCGGTGGACCGCGGGACCTCTGGGATGATCCGCTCGACGGGCCGAGGCCGAGGCCCCCGGACGGGGTGGCCATGCTGCGCTGCCCGATCTGCCGGAAACTTTTGCGTGTCCCGACGCATCGGGGAAGCCTGCTCCTGACCTGCCCCGCCTGCGGCCTCCGATGGGAGTGGGCCCCCTGGCCGACCGAGTGGTGGGACCGGCCCGTGGAGTCGGCGTGGCGACGCCTCCTCCGGTGGTTCATGCGACGCGCCTGATCTCATGCCGCGGAGGACTCCGCCTCGCCGCGGCACCCGGCGTGTTATCATCGCCGTCTCGGCGGAGGCCGCCCGCCATCCCCATTCGCACCGTATTGTGAGCCCCCATGCCGCACCGTGAGCGACACCGAACCGAACGCATTGGCTGGCTGCGTGCGGCCGTGATGGGGGCCAACGACGGCATCGTTTCGACGGCGAGCCTCATCCTGGGCGTAGCGGCGGCGCACGCAACCCGCCAGGGGATCGTGGTCGCGGGGGTCGCCGGGTTGGTCGCCGGGGCGATGTCCATGGCCGCGGGGGAGTACGTGTCGGTCAGTTCCCAGGCCGATACCGAACGGGCCGACCTCGCCCGCGAACGCCGGGAGCTCGCCGACGATCCCTCGGGCGAGCTTGCCGAACTGACGGCGATCTACGAGAAGCGCGGCCTCGATCCGTCGCTCGCGAAACGGGTGGCCGAGCAGCTCACGGCCAGGGACGCCCTGGCCGCCCATTCGCGCGACGAGCTCGGCACGTCCGAGTTGCTCGTCGCGAGGCCCATCCAGGCGGCCCTCGCCTCGGCCGGGACCTTCGCGGTGGGCGCGGCCCTGCCGTTGCTGGCCGCGGTCATGGCCCCGAGGGCCTCTCTCCTGCTGCTCGTGGCCGGAGCGTCGATGGTCTTCCTCGCGGCCCTGGGCGGTCTCGCCGCGTTCGTGGGCGGGGCCGGCGCCACGAGAGGCGCCCTGCGGGTCACCTTCTGGGGAGCCCTGGCGATGGCCCTCACCGCGGGCGTCGGAGCCCTCTTCGGCACGGCCGTTTGAGGCCGATAAAGGGGTCGGGTGCCTTCAAGATCACCTGATCACGACATCCGATAACTGGACCCGACCCCTTTTGGACGAGCGTGTCGGGTCCTGCTTCAGAAGTCGGCGTCGAGCACGATCCGGTAGCGGGCGTGGCCGGCGCGGAGCCTTTCGAAGGCCTCGTTGATGCGGCTCATGGGGTAGTGCTCGGTGGTCGGGGTCACGTTGTGGCGGGCGGCGAAGTCGAGCATCGTGGCGATCGCCACCGGCGAGCCGGTGGGCGAGGACGACACGCTGCCCTGGAGCCCCATGAGCGGGAAGATCGGCACCGGGATCGGCTCCAGCACCGCGCCCACCACGTGCATCCGGCCCTTCGGCGCGAGCGTGGAGAGCATGGCGTCCCAGTCGAGCTGGACGTTGCTGGTCACGAGCAGGAGGTCCAGGCTCCTCGCCAGCTTGCGGACGGCCTCGGAGTCGCGGGTCGCGACCACGTGGTGGGCGCCGAACCCGCGGGCCTCCTCGAACTTGCCCGGGCTCGAGGTGAAGGCCGTCACGTCGCACCCGTAGGCCGACGCGAACTTCAGGGCCATGTGCCCGAGCCCGCCGATGCCCACCACCCCGACCCGCGACGCGGGCGAGGCGTATGTGGCGATCGGGTTGAACACGGTGATCCCCCCGCACAGGAGAGGCCCGGCCTCGCCCGCCGCCAGGGCCTCGGGGATCGGCACCGCCCACGCCCAGTGCGAGCGCACTCGCGAGGCGAACCCGCCGCGGTGCCCCACGATCGTCGCCCCGACCTCGGCGCAGAGGTGCTGGTCGCCCGAGAGGCACGGGCGGCAGTGCATGCAGCTCGAGGCGTTCCAGCCCACGCCCACCCTCTGGCCGACCTGCAACCCTTTGGCCGATCGCCCCACGTCCACGATCCGACCGACCGCCTCGTGGCCGAGGATCGCGGGGTACTGGGCGATGCCCCACTCGTCGCTCCAGACCGAGAGGTCGGAGTGGCACAGCCCGCAATGCTCCACCTGGATCTCGACGTCTTCCTCGCCCAGGGGGCCCAGGTCCACCTGCTGAAGGACCAGCTCACGCCCGGCCGCCGGGGCAACCCACGCATCGATCACCGACATGGAAACTCCTCGTACAGAGAGGGGTGAGATCGAGGCCCGTCGGCGAGGGATGACGGCCCTGGCTCGGAATCATGCGGCGCCCTCGCGAGCCCGGGGCTCCGGGCAAGGCCTTCGCCTACGAGGCTACGTCCCGCGCCCGGGCGGGGTCAAGCCTTCGCGGCCTCTCCGGCGGAGGGGGCCGGGTTCCCTCCTCCACGGGTCAGGGATTCGCGGCGCCGAAGTGGGCGAGCGCCGCGCGATAGGCCTGCTCGACCTCGCGGAACTCCGCGGGGTCGCCCCCCACGTCGGGGTGCGAGGTCCGGGCCAGGCGGCGGTATGCGGCGCGGATCGTCGCGGGGGAGCAGGGGAACCGCAGGCGGAGCGTGGCGCACCAGGGGTGCTTCGCCGCGATCGCCGCCTCCACGGCGCGGATCCCGTCCTCCTCGCTCGCGTAGAAGGTCGGGCCCGACGCCCATCGTCCGCACACGAAATGCCCGTCGGCCCTGAGCGCCTGGCGATCGACGAGCAGCGTGCGGGGCTTCGGACCCGGCTCGGCCGAGCCTTCGGCGGCCTCCTTCTGGCGGGCCCATTCGTCCTCGTCGAAGGGGTCGGCGTCGACGTGGATCTTGCGGGCGTTCTGCTTCACGATCCGGTGCCGGGTCACGGCGATCGGGCCGAGCGGATCGGCCAGCTCTCGCTCGCTCGCGCCATACAGGAAGGCCAGGCGGGTCGGCTCGATCCGCTTCCGGGCGGGGCCCACCGGGCGGGCGAACCGGGACCGGGGTCGGGGCTCGTCGCGGGCGGGCTCGTCCCCGGTGGCGTCCGAGCTTCGGGCCGCGCTTCCGCCTCGCTTGTAGCCCGAGGCCCACTTCGTGGGCAGGCGTTTCGCCTCGGGGCCGAGCCTCTGGGCGGCCTGGCTCTCGGCCCGGTCGGCGGACTTCTCGTACCCGGAGGCCACGGCGGGCGCCAGAGCCCGGGCGTCGGCCTCGCTCTCCCACGCGACCCAGAACCAGCGGCCGATGCCGACCGAGCAGCACGCAAAGACCGGCACCTCTCCCGTATTCTCGCTCATCACGCCCCGCACACCCCGGAAAGAAGGGATCCAGCCCATCCCCTCATTATGGACAAGGGCACACCGGAGGACGAGACCCGCCCGCGGGCGCGACGGGCCCGGCCTGGAGGCATTCCCTCGCCTGCCGGGGATCTGGTAAAGTCGCACCCCCCGCCCGGTCGGGCCGGTTCGGCGAGATTTGTCCATAGAGACGATGGAGCGAGAGAGCATGGACGGCTACGCCCCCGCTTCGCCGGCCCGGCTCTGGGCCGGGCGGGTCCTGAGCGGCCTGGTGATCCTCTTCCTGGTGTTCGACGCCGTGACGAAGATTTTGCGGGTTGCGCCCGTGGTCGAGGCCACCGAGAAGCTGGGCCTCCCGGGCGGCACGATCCCCGGCATCGGCGTGGTCCTGCTGGTCTGCACGGCGATCCATGCCTTCCCCAGGACCGCGATCCTGGGGGCGATCCTCTTGACGGGCTACCTCGGCGGGGCGGCCGCGATCCACGTGAGGGCCCAGAGCGGCGCGTTCCCGGTCGCGTTCTCGATCCTCTTCGGGGTCCTGGCCTGGGCCGCGCTCGCGATGCGAGAACCGGGATTGCTGAAGGCCCTTCTCCTGGGTCGATGAGCGGACGGCCTGCGTCACGTCGCGGTTCCTGGATGCCCGGGCCTTTGTTACGCTCGGTCCTTGCGTTCAGGGGGCCCGGCGGGTGTGGTTCCTGGAGGTGGGTGAGGGGATGGCCAACTTTCGGTGCGAACGCCTGTTCGTGATGCTGGACGAGCCGGTTCCGGGGCTCGACCACCTGAAGGCCGTCGATGTGGCCGAGTTCGCCTGGCATGACTCCGACGGCGACGCCGAGGCCCTGGGCCTCAAGCCGCTCGGCGACTTCACGTTCGCCCCGTTCGAACGCCGACGGTGGAGGCCCGCGTCCGAGGGCCTGAAGACCGTCCGGGCGCTCATCAAGTTCTACGGCAAGGGGCCCGATGGCGAGGGACAGGACGCGGCCGAAGGTCGGACGAAGCGCCTCGACGTGCTGCGCCAGGTCGAGGCCGTGCTCGACGCCGCGGACGGACGGGACCGGCGTTTCTACCTCTCGGCGCGGGACCTCGGGTAGACTCGCTCCGCAGGAAATCGGCCCGCCATCGGGCAACCCCCGCCCGCCCGTCGCGATCCTCCAGGATGGGGGGTTCCGCGCCCCGCCCCGCCGTTCAGGGCTTGAGGGCGCGCGTGGCGAGGAAGGTGGGGATGTGGCGGGCCAGGAGCGTGTTCGGGTTCACGTCCTCGAAGAACCCGGCGAGGTGGAACCCCGCGGCGATCTGCCCACCGATCAGGTCGTCGAGCGTGTGGCCGAACTCCAGGGGTTCGTCCAGCTCGGCGAATTTGGCGCGCTCGGCGTCGTTCAGGTCGGTCACGTCGGAGTAGGGCACGCGGTGGGCGACCTTCAGCTCTCCGGCCTCCATCGCGAAGTAGTCGAACAGGTACCAGACCGGGTTGCTGAAGCCCGAGATCATCGCCCCGCCCGCCCTGAGCACGCGGAACGCCTCGCGCCACACGGGCTTCACGTCGGGCACGAACATGTTCGAGCAGGGGTGGACGATCAGGTCGAATCGGCCGTCGGCGAAGTGCGAGAGGTCGGCCATGTCGCCCTGCACGGTCTCGATCGCCAGGCCCTCGCGGTCGGCCACGAGGCGGTCCTGGGCGAGCTGATTCGGGCTGTTGTCGAACACCGTCACGTTCGCCCCGGCCGCGGAGAGGATCGGCCCCTGCTGCCCCCCTCCGCCGGCCAGGCAGAGCACGTTTGCGCCCGCAAGGGGCGGGAACCAGTCGGCGGGGACCGGCTTCGTGGGGGTGAGCACGATCCGCCATTCGCCCAGGCGGGCGCGGGCGATCTCCTCGGGCGTGACCGGCACGGTCCACAGGTTCCGGCGCTCGACCTGCCGATCCCAGGCGCGTCGGTTGAAATCCAGGATGTCCCGCGAACCGCTCATTCCTGTTGATCCTTTAACGCTTCCAGCGCCGCGTGAAACGTGCTCAGTCAGGCCATGCTACCAGGCCCCGCGACCGTCCGCAGGAGTTTCGCCGGTCGGCTTGACATGGCGACGGTTAACCCGCAAGTTAGAGGGGCATGTCGATGTTTGAGCCCTGTTGGAGAATCCCCGCATGATCAGGATCGTCGGAGGGGGGGCTTCGGACTGCGACGGAGTGACCCGGCGGAGCTTCCTCCAGGCGGGGGTCCTGGGCCTGGGCGGGCTCACTCTGCCGGGCCTGTTGCGGCTCCAATCCGCGGGCGCGGCGAGCCCCTCGGGCCGCGGCAAGAGCGTGATCCTGATCTGGCTCAGCGGCGGCCCCGGCCACATGGAGACCTGGGACCCCAAGCCCGGGGCCCACTCGGGGTTCCGCGGGCCCCTCGGGTCGATCGCCTCGAACCTGCCCGGCGTGAGGCTCGGCGAGCTCCTGCCCGAGCAGGCCAGGCGGCTCGACAAGCTCGCGATCCTCCGCACCGTCCACCACGGCACCGGCGACCACACCAAGGGCAACCACTGGATGCTCACCGGGTACGAGGGCCCGGCCTTCAACGCCCCCGACAACCAGGTCCAGCGCAAGCCCGCCATGGGCTCGGCCGTGGCCCGCATCCTCGGCCCCCGGGAGGCCGGAATGCCCCCCTATGTGGCCGTGCCCAACCTGCGCGGGGGGACCGACAACCTGTTCCACTACGCGGCCTATCTCGGCGGAGGGGCGAACCCGTTTATCGTCGAGTCGGACCCGAACGACCCGAAGTATCAGGTCCGCAATCTCATGCTCCCGAAGGGGATCTCGGCGCAACGGCTCGAGGACCGCCGCGAGCTCCTGGGCACGCTCGACGCCCTGAGACGCTCGTCGGAACCCGCGCTCCAGAACCTGGACGCCTACCAGGGCCGGGCCTTCCAGATGCTCACCGGCCCTCGCGTGGCGCGGGCCTTCGACATCTCGGCCGAGGACCCCAAACTCCGCGACAAGTACGGCCGCCACACCTTCGGCCAGAGCGCCCTGCTGGCCCGCCGTCTGGTCGAGGCCGGCACCCCCTTCGTGACCGTCAACTGCGTGCCCTGGGACCACCACGGGACCGCCCCGCAGATGAAGACCGAGGAAGGCGCGAAGAAGCTCATCCCGCCGCTCGACACCGCCATCGGCGCCCTGATCGACGACCTGGTGGAGCGAGGCCTGTACGACTCCACGCTGGTCGTGGCCATGGGCGAGTTCGGCCGCACCCCCCGCATGAACAAGGACGCCGGCCGCGACCACTGGGGAGACACCTTCAGCGTGCTCATGGGCTGCGGATCCATGAAGATGGGCCAGGTCATCGGCAAGAGCAGCGACAAGGGCGAGCACGTGGTGGACCGCCCCATCACCCCGCAAGACGTGGCCGCCACGGTCTACCACCACCTGGGCATCGACGCCCGATCCATCACCTTCGAGGACAGGACCGGACGCCCCACCTACCTCATCGAAAAAGGCGAGCCCATCCGCGAGCTGGTGGGATAGACCGGCCCATGCCTGTTCGTGACGATTGATCCCCAGGGCAGGCGTCCCTGACAGCCGACCAGAGGTTCCCGCTGATCCGTAACGATTCTCCCCCATGGGGCAGGCCACACGGCCCGCCTACCAGGGACCTTTTCCAGGCGGCTCGTGCAGCCCGCCCCATGGGGAAAGGGTGGGCCTCGGAGGGAAACCGCTGTCGGAACTCCATCCCCCAGTGGGGCGGGCGTCCCTGCCACTGCTGTGAAGCGGTTTTTTGCTTTCTTGCCTCATGTGGAGTCCGTCTGGCTCTTGTGTTGGAGGATCAGACGTTGCACCGAGTTGTGGGCCCCGTAGCACGAACCCTGCGAGGGC
>JANOBY010000067.1:0-3181 GCA_031411935.1 Planctomycetales bacterium
CGTCCTGGTCGAGAAAATGGATCGGCGGCATCCCGGGATGAGCGAGTTGCCCCAGGACGCGGGCTTCGAGCAGGAAACGCTCGCGAACCTGCTCGTTGCTCGCGATTTCCGGCCGCAGCGTTTTGACGGCCAGGTCGCGCCCCAACCGGGGGTCGTAGACGCGCCAGATTTGCCCCATGCCGCCGGTCGCGTAGAGCTCTCCACGCTCCATGAGCCGGGAGTTCGGCTGGCGCACTCGCGGAGGGAGCTTCTCGTCTTCGGCCTGCGATTCGGCGTGAAATTCCCCCGACAGTTGGATGTAGGTGCACGGCCAGCGCGCATAGATAGTGAGTTTAGGGGATTTGCGCTTTGATGATTGCGGTTCTACGATTCACGACCCTTCACTGGAGGACTATGCCGTGGATCAGTTCGTGGATGTGGCCTCAATTCGCACGCACTTCGAAACGCTCGAAGACCCCCGCCACACGCGCAATCGGAAACACCTGCTCGTCGAGGTGATCGTCATTTGTGTCGCGGGCATCCTCTGCGGTTGCGACGGACCGACGGCCATCCACCGGTGGGCCACCGAACGCCAGGAGTGGCTCCGCGGGTATCTCACGCTCGCCAACGGCATCCCCTCTCGCGATTGCCTGCGCCGCGTCCTCATCGCGCTGAAGCCCGAAGCCTTTCAGAAGTGCTTCCGAACCTGGATCGCGGCGGTGATCGCCCCGGTCGATCCGGAGGCTCCTCCTCTCCCCCGGAAGCGACTCGTCGCGATCGATGGCAAGACCTGTTGCGGCTCGCACGACGCGGGGAAGAACCTCGGCGCGTTACACATCGTCAGCGCCTGGGCCAGCGAGGAAGGCATCGCCCTGGGGCAAGTCGCGACCGAAGCGAAGTCCAATGAAATCACGGCGATTCCCGAGCTCTTGCGGCAGATCGAGTTGAAAGACACCCTCATCACCATCGACGCGATGGGCTGCCAAAAAGAGATCGTCACGCAGATCGTCGACGGAGAGGGGGATTGCGTGATCGCCGTCAAGAAGAACCAGCCGAAGCTCGAGCGGGCCGTCGTCGATTACTTCTACGAGGCGATCGAGAGCGACTTCGAGGACCGGAAATATCGCCACCACGAGAGCCACGACCGGGGGCACGGGCGGACCGACGAGCGGGTCTACTATCTGGCGATGGTGCCGAAGGATTTCGCCGTCGCGAAGGACTGGCCGGAGGTCAAGGCGATCGGCTATGCGTTACGCTACACCCGACACGACGACGGCGAGGAAACCGTCGAGGTTCGCTACTACCTCAGCACCTGCTACCTGAGTGGGAAGCGGTTCGCCGAGGCGGTGCGGGGGCACTGGTCGATCGAGTCGATGCACTGGGTCTTGGATGTCACCTTTCGGGAGGATGCCCACCGCACCCGCGAGCGGAACTTGGCCAACAACCTCAGTTGGCTGCGTCGATTCGCCGTCTCGCTGCTCAAGCGTCATCCGGTGAAAGATAGCATCAAAGGCAAGATGCTCCGATGCGGCTATAACCCCGATTTCCTTGCCGAAGTACTACAAATCCCGGCAGATTAATACGCGCTGGCCGTGGAATCACTCGCCGCCCGGAGGCCATGCCATGCATCAACTTATCCCCTCCCTGGCTGACTTGCTAGCCCCCCTCGCCCCGGCCTTTCGTCCCGAAGTCTTCCGCACGTTTTGCTCGATGACGGGAGCTTGGATCGCCTGTGTCGGACGACGAACCATCTCCCGCGTTTGGGAGACCACCGGCCGAACCCGGTCCCGTCACCATGCGGCCTCCTTTCGGCTGTTCGCCCAGGCGGTCTGGAACTGGGACGAGGTGATGCGCTTGCTGCTGGTCGCGATCCTGAAGACCTTCATCCCGGGGTCACGGGTCTGGGTGGTCGTCGATGACACGCTCTGCCACAAACGCGGCGCGAAAGTGGCCTTCGGCGGCATCTTCCTCGACCCGGTCCTGAGCAGCAAGCGACACAAGACCTTCCGCTTCGGGAACAATTGGGTGCTGTTGGGGCTGGTGGTCTCGCTCCCGTTCCGACGCGACCGCTCCTTCTGCCTGCCTTTGCTGTGGCGGGTCTACGAGAAACGCGGTGCGAAGGACCGGCAGGAGCATCGCACCAAACCGGAGTTGGCCGCCGACTCAGTGCGGACGCTGGCCGAGTGGCTGCCGGGCCGGGAAATCCTGGTGGTGGCTGACAGTGCCTACATCGGGAAAGCGATGCTGATGAACCGTCCGGAGAACGTCGATTGCATCGGCCCGGTCTGCTGGCACGCGGCCTTGACGGAAGTCCGTGAAGGTCCGGATGGCCACGACCTGGACTCGGGGAAGCGGTTGCCGACCCTCCGGGCCCTCCTCTCCGACGACCGGAACTGGCCTCCGCGGACCCGCTGGTTCACGCTCCCCAACGGAACGCGGAAGCGGTTACAGATCAAGTGGGTGGAAGCCTGCTGGGCCACCGTGGCCGGAGCGCGTCGGGTTGCCGTGGTGTTGGTGCGCGATCCCCAAGGGCAGTGGCGCGACGAGGCCCTGGTGAGTACCGACCCGCACTTGTACGACTGGGAGATTGTCGCCGGATACTGCCAGCGCTGGAGCGTAGAAGTCGCGATCGGCGATGCCAAACGGCAACTGGGATTTCATGACCCCTGTGTGTGGAAGAGGGAGTCGGTCCAACGGGCGGCTCCCATGGCCTGGTTCACGGGCACCTTGGTGATGCTGTGGTACGCCCGGGAAGGAGCGAACCACCCACCCGCTCGCCGCCACCGACCGTGGTACCGGAAGGCGGTGACGACGTTCGCCGACATGCTCGCGTGTTGCCGGTTGGCCCTGTGGACTCGTGCCCAACGAGAACTGGGTGACCGATGTCCAGCGAATCTCGACGCCGAAGGGTGGTTGTTGGAATACCTGGCGACGGCCGCGTGAGAATCGGCCGCGGATCGTCGAATCCCAACAATCCCGAGGGGCACGAGAGGGATCGGAGCGAAAAATCGACTCCGAGGGCGATCACTTTACGGACTGACGCAAGTGAGAAACACAAGTCAGAGGCCGGTTGCACCACGGAAAGCGACCGTGGTTGCGCCAAGGACTGTCGTTGTCATTCGCGAGGGACTCCAGGCGAACACTCCTCGCCCCCCTCCCGAGACTGACTCCCCGACCGCTTCGCTTATGCTAGCGCCATTCG
>JANOBY010000068.1:0-15628 GCA_031411935.1 Planctomycetales bacterium
CCAATGAGCCACACGCCTGCGGCTCCACATCTCTCGTAGCGAGCCCGTGCGGGTCGAACCTGGCTGGGATGAGCCGGTGGGTCCAGGCAATGGGAATTTCCCCAGCCTACGAAGATAGGCCGCGACCTTCCCTGCGAAGGGATGACCGCGGCCCTGGACTTCGTTTGCGCCGTTTAACTACGGGCGATCAGTCGTTGAAGGCCTTCTTGATCGACTTCCATGGATTCCAGAAGTCGAACTTGTCGTCCTCGGCAGCCTTCGCCTTGGCGAGACGGGCCTTGGCCTCCGGGGTCAACGTCTTCTTGGTCTTCTCAGATTTCGCCTTGGCCACCTTCGAGTCGGCCTTGGCCGTAGTTTCAGCCTCAGACTTCGTGGTCGTGGCCGGGGTGGTTGCTGCAGCCGCGACCATCGTTTCTGCGGCCTGGGTGCTTGTCCCGCTGCCCGAGCTGGTCGAACCTGCGGGCGCCCCGATCTTGGTGGCCTGCGACAGCGTGGTGTTGCTGGTGGTTGTGGTGGGGGTCTTCCCCTGAAGAGCGCTGTTGATGGCCGCCAGGTAGGCGGTTCCCGAGGTGGTCGAGGACGACCCGCCGGTCGTGGTGGTCGACGCCGTGGTCGTGGTTGCGGTTGGCTTCGTCACGGTCGGCTTCGTGGTTGCCAGAGGCGTGGACGAGGTGTCCGACGTCTCGGACGTCGCCTTGGTACGGGACGCCTTGTTCAGGGCCTTCTTCGAGATGTTCTGCGGCTTTCCGTTGGCGAACAGCGTGAAGATCGGGGTCTGGGTCACGGGGAGCTGGCCCTTGCCCACGCCGAACTTGGCCGGCGAAATGTTCTTGTAGCGGGCCACCTGCGACTTGGGGATGAAGGCGTAGGTCGGCTTCACGAACCGCAAGTCGGAGATGTTCCGCAGAGGCCTCGGATCGAGCAGGAACCCGTTGATCGACGCTCTCTGGCGATCGACCACCACGAAGGCGTCGGGAGCGGGCAGGAGATTCTTGGCCAGGAGCCGGAGCTGGTCGATCGTGACCGCACCGTTCTGCTCGCCGTCGGCCGCGTACTCGAAGAAGTTGAAGCGGCGCGACAGCACGTCGGGCTGGTCGGGCGTCTCTCCGGCGGTGGTGGACTGTGCCCCGACGGTCGGGGTCCGGGCGGTCCCGCCCAGGAGTCGGGCCATGGCCCCGGCCTCGGGCAAGCCGATGTTGCTCGAGTTGTCGACGAAGTTCTGGATCTCCTGGGCCGTGATCAGGCCATTCTTGTTGGCGTCGATCAGGTCGAAGCTCCCGTGCTGGAACAGGTAGTTCAGCGCGATCGACCCTTCAATCGCCGCGATGGCGTTGCCGATGTCGATTCGGGCATAGCTGCGGTAATTCTCGTTGTTCCTCATGAGGGTCGGCGGGTCGACCGTGTCGAGCGTGTTGGGAGCGTCGGTGGCGGGCACCGCGGTCCACTGGAGGATCGAGTTGATCGAGTCGGGGTTGGCGTAGGCCGACAGGTCGATCACCCCGCCCTTGCCGAAGTTCAGCTGGCGGGCCCCGACCGGCGTGGTGAGGTAGCCGTTGACCGTCACCCCGTTCGTGGCCGCGATGTCACCCCAGAAGTCCAGGGCCGAGGCAACCATGGCGAACGAGCCGGTGACCACGGCCGAGGAGAGCGAGGTCCCCCCCTCCTGAAAGTTGTTGAAGCCGAACGTGGCGTTGCCGCCCGTCCCGCCGACCGAGCCGGCCACCGTCCCGCCGATGGTGCCGCTGACCGTCCTGGACCAGCTGGGGATGTCCAGCGCCGGGGCGGTGTAATCGGTCGTGAGCGAGCGGTTGGAGGCGACGAGCAGCTTGTCCTTGAAGATGACGGCGTCGTTGGCGGCGACCACTGCGGCCGATCCGGCCGTGGCGTTGAGCGTGGCGCCGATGGTGTTGCCGCCCACTCCGAAGAGGGACAGGGGACCGGACGGGCGAGGCACGATCCCAAGGCCCGGGTCGTTTGGCGTGCTGCGGGCGTTGCCCGAGTACGGGAACGGGTAGGAGCCGGTCACGGACACGACCTCGTTGAGCACGGCCGGGAAGGCCATGCCCTGGACGTCGCCGACCGTGGCCCCGACGCTCGCCCCCTGCTGATTTCCGTACTGACCGGCCGAGGCGATGGGCGTAATGCCGAGGTTGCGGAACTTCTTGAACTGGTTCTTGAAGGCCGCCGTGACCTGCGGGAAGGTTTTGAAGGCCCCGGTCTCGGTGTTGTAGGTCTGCTGCGTGCCGAACCCGATGACCGACGCGACTGTTCGGTCCACCTTGTTCGGGCGGATCGGGTCGCGGACGAACGGGTTTTTCGCGACGAAGTCGAGCCCGAGATAGACATTCTGCGGGGTGGTCGCATTGGCGACAGAGGGCAGGCCCGGGCCCGTTACCACCTGATTCGCCGTGAAAACATTGACGGGGTTCAGGGTCGCCTGGGGAACGAATTGGGCGATCACGCCTGCGATGATCGTGCCGTGGCCGTTGCCGGCGGCGGCGGTGTCGTCGTTGCCCAGGCTATTGTTCAGGACGTTGAAGCCGTTGGCCACGCGGCCGCGGAAATTGGGCGTGAGCGAGTCCACACCCGTGTCCACGATCGCCACGGCCGAGTCCTGTCCGTCGTAGGGCACGCCAAGCGTTCGAAGGTCATTCAGACCGATGATCGAGCCGGAGGTCGCGCTGGCCAAGCTCGTCACGGTCTTGAACTGCCAGATGCCTTCGTCGTCCGAGGCGTAGAAGGTCGTGCCGTCGGCCGAGAAGGTCACGCTCAGGCTCGACTGGACGAAGCTCGTCGCATCTTGAGCGCCCGAGGTGTTGAATCCCTCCGCGAACGAAGTGACCACGCCGGCCGGATTGATGCGGACGATTCGCCCGCCGAGGTTGGCTGTCCCGAACTGCGTGACGGAGTTGATCGTGTCGGGCGCACCGTTGGCCCCTGGGGTCACGATCACGGTGATCGCCCCCGGCCCTTGGACAGGGATGTTGATCGTGGGGCCGCCGCCCTGAGAGGGTAGGGGGACGGTCAAACCGCCGGCAAGGTCGGAGACGAACAGGCTGCCCTGGTAGGTTGGGACCGTCGCTGCGTTCGACAGCGAATAGGAGAAATACCCGAACTGGTCGAACGACGCGTCCTGGAACCTGCGGAACGGGGTCGCGATGGCCGACACGAGATCCGGCGTTGCGGAGAGCGGGTCGGTCGAGAAGAACAGGGGCGGCGTGGTGCCCGCAACCGAGTTGGCACCGACAATCGTCGTGTTGTTGGGGTTGATCAATAGCTCGCCACCAAGGCCCTGCACACCGCTCAGGCCTGGAACGCTCGGAATCCCTCCGCCGGCGGGGGTGCCGAAGTCGGAAAAGACCGAGTAGATTTGCGAAGCGTAAGACGTGTTTGCCTCGGTCAGGGCGACCTGAGGGCTGAGGGTCATCCCGGTGCCGCTCACGCCCGCGGGGATCTGTGTCCCTCTCACGTCTCCACCGGGGCGGAAGGCGTTGGCGTCGAAGAACAGGGCCTGGAAGTCGGCCGCCTGGACGCCGGGCTCCACACCCACAAAGAGTCCCTTGAGCGTGGTCTGCTGCTCAACGGGCGGGACGAGCACGGCGCTGGGCTGGCGGATGAATTCGCCTGCGGTCGCCCCCGCCGTGAATCGGATGTAGAGTCCGAGGAAGGACCCGTCGGGGCCAATCCGGTAGACCACATTCTTGTTCGGGTCTGTCTGCGACAGGGAGCTCACAAAGAGCGAGGGCTTGCCGTCGAAGATGCCTTCGGGGTCGAACGCCAGGTCATACCAGTTCAACAGCCCGGACCCCGCCGAACCGCCGTTGGCCGCATTGCCCTGGGGCTCGATCTGGTTGATCACGGTGTTCAGGTCGAAGAACACCGACGACTTGCCGGTGGCCGGGTCCACGCGATAGATCACGCCCGGGCGGTTGATCGGCTGGACGATCCCGAAGCTGCGGTTGGTGTTGTTGTCGCCCCCGCCGCGAGAGATCGCGTAAACGCCCTTGCCGAAATCGCCGCCGGGACCGGCCTGGATCCTGACGATGTCGCCGCCGAAGGAGTTGGCCGACGTGAGCTGCGCGACCGATGTGAGCGGCGCGGCGCTGATCGTCGACGGCGTTCGCGTCACCGTGATGGTGCCGGAAATGGTGGTGGTATTGTCGCCGTTGTCGGTGATGACCGTGTTGGTCAAGGTCGCCGCGCTCGTGGCAGTGGCGATCACCGGGGCGAGGAGCTTGCGTTCCTCGAGAAGCTGGACGTTCTCCAGCAGCGCCTGGCGCTTCGGACGACGGATGTTCCCGCGGGGCTCCGGGCGACGATTCGTTTCAGACATTCCCTTATCTCCTTGAGCGGGATCGGTTCGTCCTGAACCGAAGCCGGGCGGCCCGGCACCGATCGGTATCGACACGTCCGCCGCCTCGGAATGAGTTGCATGACCGGATTCGCCGGGATGTCCGACGTATCCGGCTGGCGCGGAGCGCTCGTCTTGATATTGAGGATCGGACGAACCCCGTCCCCAAGATCAACCAAATCAACCCGAATAGTCGTTACTCCGCACGCATCCGCCCCGACCACAATCGGTGCTGCTGCGCGCAAGAAAACACGCCTTGACCGAAGTCAAGGCGTGTCAGAGAGATGAGTCACTACTTCCTATCGTCGAACTTACTCGATGATACCCTGGGGGCCGACTGCACCGCCGGGGCCGCGGGTCTGCGCCTGCTGGAAGCTGCCTGCACGACGGCGGACGTCAAGTTCGATCGAGCCGAAGGTGCCCTCGTGGCGCTGGATGGTCATACCCAGGGCCGTCAGGAGCCGCTTGGCAGTGTAGAAGTTCATGACGATCCTCTGGTTGGCCTTCACGTCCTGCCGGCCGGTGGCGAACGGCTGGGGGTTCAGGCCGAAATCGAGGATCACCTCCTCGGGGGTCGCCGTCACGCGGCAGAAGTTCGAGTACGACGGCACGGTGCCGGAATCGTCCACGAAAACCTCGGTCTGCTGCTGCTGGGCTGCCCCGGCGCCTTCGGTCTCACCAGTACTCATCACATTCTCCTTCATGCCTATGGGAGCGGAGATTATCCAACCGCTGGAAGGCGCGGCCTTGACGGTTGATCGCACACCCGAGTCGCTCACGACCCGGCGACTCGCGACAGTCTGACCGATGCCTGCCCCTCGATCAAGCACGTTCTCAGCCAGATCTGCAGACCGGCTGCACTCCCGGGATCTTGCGAGGGTTCGCACCCGGGATTATTCAAACTGATCGGAACTGACCGACCGAAAGCGATCGGATGTGATGATAAAGGACATGCAACGATGGCGCGGTGCGGATCGTGCTCGTGTGAGGTCAAGCTGCGACGACCAGCCCTTCGAGCTCGGCTAATGTTCGGGCCGACGCCCCATTCTGCGCGAGCACAAAGGCCTGCCCAGCGTCGCCCCGAGCGGCGGCGTCTTGAGGGTTCTCCAGGTCATCCAGCAGAGCCCGGGTCAGGTCCTGGGCATCCTTCACTCGCCGCGCGCCCCGGCAAGAAAGGAGCCCCTCCACGGCATCCCGAAAATTGCCCGTATGAGGCCCAAACATGACGGAGGCCCCATAGGCCGCCGGTTCCATCATGTTCTGGCCGTTGCGGCCCGGAAAGAGGCTCCCACCCACGAAGGCGATGTCGGCCACGCCCCAGACTGCCGAGAGCTCACCCAGCGTGTCCACGAGGATCACGCACGAGCCTGGAACCGGCGCCCGGAGACCTCGGCACTGGCTTCGTCGGAGCACAGGCTCACCTTCGGAATGGAGCCAGGCAGCGACTTTTTCGAATCGCTCAGCATGACGGGGCACAAGGACCAGGCGGAGTCCCGGATGCTCGCGTCTCGCCGCGCGAAACGCTGCCAGAGCCGCGGCTTCCTCCCCCTCCATCGTACTTCCGGCCACGAACACGAGATCGGCGGGCGAGATTCCCAGTTCACGCCGCAGGGAAGCCGTATGGACATTCCCCCGGTCGGATTCAAGGCCGTCGTACTTGATCGAGCCCGTCACGCGGACGTGAGGGACAGGCACTCCCAGGTCCACAAATCGCTCCGCGTATTCCTTGCTCTGCGCGGCCACCGTGTCGAGCCGCCAAAGGGTCGGGCCCAGCAGCCATCGCACCTTGCGATAGCCTCGGTAGCTCCTCCCGCTGAGCCGCCCGTTGACGATCGCAACCCGGGATCCGGCGGTCTTGGCCGAAGCAATCAGGTTGGGCCAAAGTTCGAGTTCAACGAGCGCCAGGACGGACGGCCGGATCCTCGCCACGGCGCGGCGGGTTGCCCAGCTGAAGTCCAGAGGGGCAAAAAATGTGACAAGATCGGGAAACGTGCGACGTGCCACGGCGAGTCCCGTGGCCGTGGAGGTCGAAACGACCACGTCCCAGCCCGGACGACGACTGGCCATCTCGGCCAGGATCGGCTTGAGCAGCAGAACCTCGCCCACGCTCACGGCGTGAAACCAAACGCAAGGACGATCGCTTATCCTACGGGGGACCTTCCCCAAAATTTTCTCACGCCACCCTGCGCGATACTTCCCGTTCCGCCATCGATGCCAGAAGATCACCGGTGACCACGCCAGTAGCAGGAACAGGTAGGCGACATCCAACAGATTGGGCATTGACTGGGAATCCTTTCCCGGTGCGAGAACTCACGACGATCTACGGGAACCGCAATCAACATGCCTAACCCGCAAGGTTCCACATCTCGCACACAAATGATTCAGAATTAACGACTTCGGCCACGGAAGTCTCCTCCCGGGGCCGAACTTTCGTTGAATAATCTACAAAATCCTGCCAGACCGATGTCGAGGCAGGAAGAAGTCCTTAGCTCCCGGATCGCATGCAGCACGCCTTGAACTTCTTGCCGGAGCCGCAGGGGCACGGGTCGTTGCGTCCGACCTTGCGTCCGGAGTTGCGGACGGGCTCGTGCTTGACCTCGCCCTTGCTGGCGGCGATTGCGGCGTCCTGCTGGGCACGGATATCGCCACCGCCGACCTCAGCTCCTACGGGCTCGAGTTCGCGGGGCGGGGCTTCATGGATCGTCTTGGCGCGGTCGAGTTGCCAGCGATTGCCCAGGTAATGGAGGAAGTCGGGGTCCACCTGCTCCATGCGGAAGATTAGGTCGGTGACTTTGTCTCCCACGCCCGACCACATCTCCTCGAAGATCTTCATGCCCTCTCGCTTGTACTCGACCTTCGGGTCGACCTGGGCGTAGCCTCGCAGGCCCACCGAGGAGCGGAGGTGGTCCATGGCTCGCAGGTGCTCCATCCAGCTCGAGTCGAGGATCTGGAGCATCAACGCCTTCTCCATCTCCCGGATCTCAGGTCGATAGCGGGCGTCGAACGCGGCGATCAGCCGGCTGCGGGCATCGAATCGAGTGGAGGCCATCAGTTCTTCGACGGTCATCTCCACGCCGAGGTTTTGGCGAGCCCAGACCATCAGGTCGCTCACGCCACCAGCATTGGGCGTGGGGGCCGGCTTGCCGTCGGGCACGGGCGTCCCGAAAGCCGCATCGACTTTTGCCTCGAGCTCGTCCTGGAGTCGCGTTCCCGCGTAAGATCGCAGGGCCAGATCGTCGAGATAGGCCACGATCTCGGGCCGGAGCTTGTTCTGGAGGACCTCGGGATCGACGACCACGCCAAACCGTTCGGTCGCCCACTGAGCCAGGCCTTCTCGGTCATACCTGGGCTGAGAGGCGTTCTGGGTCCGTTCCTGGAGGAAGCGGGTGATGCCTACCTGAACCGGGAACTGGGCCTCCTTGCGAGCATAAATGGCCCGGGCCTCGCTCTGCAACGACTCGAGCACGGCCAGGCGGGTCTTTCCGGCCCAGGATTCCGGGTCGGCGGCCACGTTGAACTTGTGGTGCATCCATCCAGCCAGCGACTTCCGGCCGAAGTCGGACGCCAGGAACTCGGCAGCCGGGGTCAAATCCACCGCCTCGATGGCCTTCACGGCACTATCGCGGATGAGTTCGGCCAGGCGGTCGCGATCGACCACGGTCTGCGGCACCCCGTCAGGGCCCTTCGTGGTCGTCGCGTACTTGCGGAAGTCACGATCCTTGAAGTTGAGCCCGTAGCGGGTATTAGCCCAGGTGGCGAGGGCGATCCAGTTGAAGTCCTCCGCCTCGGCGTCAGAAGGCAAATGCTCCTCGATCGCCTCGCGGGTCTGGGCCTCGGCGGCCTGCTCGGCCTCGCGCCTGGCGTAATCCTGAGCGTCCTCGAAGGACGTACCGCGGAAGTCGCGAGAGTTGAGGTCCACGCCCAGACGCGACCCGGCCCACTCGGCGAAGCTGGCCTGTCCGTAATCGTCGGCCAGGAACCGGACTGACGCCGTCTTGATCTGCTCGTCGATCATGGCGAGCACGGGATCCTTGGTGGGATGCCCGTCGAGGAGCCGCTGGCGGAAGCTATAGACTCGTTTGCGCTGCTCGTCCATGACCTCGTCGTATTCGAGCAAGTTCTTACGAGAGTCGAAGTTGCGCTCTTCGACCTTCTTCTGGGCGCCTTCGATGCGGCGGCTCACCATCTTGGATTCGATGGCCTCACCTTCCTCCATGCCCAGACGCGTGAGCACGGCAGAGACCCACTCGCCGGCGAACTTCCTCATGAGTTCGTCTTCCAGCGAAAGGAAGAATCGCGACGAGCCGGGGTCGCCCTGTCGGCCTGATCGACCGCGAAGCTGGTTGTCGATCCGGCGCGATTCGTGACGCTCGGTCCCGATGATGTGCAATCCCGCCAGAGCGGCAACCTCGCGGCCTTCGGCCTTCATCGCCGGCTCGTACTTTTCGACGGCTTCCTTCCAGACCTCGGGCGGGACTTCCAGCCGGGTGGGATACAGGGGTCGACCATCCTCGTTCGTGAGCCTCTTCAGGTCGGCCCATGCCATATACTCGGGATTCCCGCCCAGGATGATGTCGGTGCCACGACCTGCCATGTTCGTGGCAATGGTGACCATCCCCTTGCGTCCCGCCTGGGCCACGATCTCGGCCTCGTTCTCGTGGAACTTGGCGTTGAGGACCTGGTGCTTGATCCCATAATGCTGGAGCATCGCGGAGATCAATTCCGACTTCTCGATCGAAGTCGTGCCCACGAGGATCGGCCGGCCGGTCTTGTGGACTTCCTTGATCTCTTCAAGGATCTGCGCGTACTTCTCGCGATCGGTTCGGTAGATCGTGTCGGGCTCGCTGATGCGGGTGAGGCCCCGGTTGGTGGGGATCGCGATTACGTCGAGCTTATAGACCTTCCAGAACTCGTTGGCCTCGGTCATGGCCGTGCCGGTCATGCCCGAGAGCTTCTTGTAGAGCTTGAAGAAATTCTGGAGGGTGATCGTGGCGAGGGTCTGGTTCTCCTCCTTGATCCTCACCTTTTCCTTGGCCTCGACCGCCTGATGGAGGCCGTCGGACCACTGCCTGCCGGTCATGAGGCGGCCGGTGAACTCGTCGACGATGATGATCTCGCCGTTCATGACCACATACTGGTCGTCGCGCTTGTACAGGTGGTGCGCCTTCAGCGAATTGTCGATCAGGTGAGGCCACTCCATGTTGCCGGGCGTGTAGAAGCTCTCCACGCCGGCGATCTTCTCAGCCTCGCGAATGCCCACGTCGTTCAGGTGAGCGGTGCGCTCTTTTTCCTTGACCTCAAAGTGCTCGCCCCGACGCAAGAGCCTCGCAATGCGGTCGGCCTCGGCGTACTTCTTCACATCGTCGAAGGCCGGGCCCGAGATGATGAGCGGCGTTCGGGCCTCGTCGATGAGGATCGAATCCACCTCGTCGATGATCGCATAGTTCAGGTCGCCCTGCGATTGAAGGTCGCGGGTCGGCTTCATGTTGTCGCGCAGGTAATCGAAGCCAAACTCGTTATTCGTGCCGTAGGTGATATCGCGTGAGTAGATGTCCTGCCGCTCGTCGCTCTCCATATCCGACTGGATCGCGCCCACGGTCAATCCCAGGCCGTTGTACAGCGGGCTCATCCACTCGGCGTCGCGGCGGGCCAGGTAATCATTCACGGTGATTACGTGGACGCCTTTTCCCTCGAGTGCGTTGAGGTAAGCGGCCAGGGTGGCGACCAGCGTTTTGCCTTCGCCGGTGACCATCTCGGCGATGTTCCCGCCGTGAAGGACCATGCCACCCATGAGCTGAACATCGTAGTGGCGCATCTTGAGGAACCGGCGGCCCCCCTCTCGGCAGACCGCGAAGGCGTCAACAAGCAGCTCATCCAGGGTCTTACCCTTCTTGAGCTGGTCGCGGAACTCAAAGGTCTTGGCCTTCAGTTGCTCGTCCGATAGGGCCTGGAGGGAGGGCTCCAGCGCATTGATCCGGGCGATCAGCGGACGCATGCGGCGGATCTGCCGCTCGTTGGAGTTGCCAAACACACGGACCAGACCGTCGGAGATCGACTCGGTGACGGACGTCAAGGTGTCCGTCGTCTTGTCCCAAAGATCGCTGAGCAGTTCCATCGCCGTCCTTCGCTCCCCACCGGTCAGCCCAACCGGTCGAATCGTTCTAAGTCGAAAAGATGGTCCAATTTACAGCAGATGACAAGGATGGTCAAGCGCGATCGAATGCGTCCCAGGTCGGAACATCCAAGCTTAACGGACGTGCGACAGTCCCAAAATCGCTTTTAGGATGTCGCCGCTTGAACCATCCATGATTGATGTGGAAAGGCCTCGCCACGACCGTCATTACTCGCCCACGGTCGAAGGCTCACGAGCAGATTTCCGTTTCCAGACCTCGATAACCCCGAACTTTTCGGAAGGCTCGTAAAGCTCCTCGATGGTGGCAAAGAGGATCAGCAGCTTGTGTCCCCGATCGATCGTCTTCTCGGATGGGGCCCATACCACCACCGAGTCGGGTGTGGCTCGGAGGCTGTCGGCGAACGCCTGCTCGTCCTCGGACCTGACCACGATCACCCAGGCGATTGATTCGGCGGGGAATGCAGACAAGTGGCCGGTAGGTCCGGTGATCGCCGGAACTTCCTTCAGACAATTGGCCACACGGGTCGTCGCCTGGATGTTCTTCCGGAGGTATCCCAGAAGCTCGCGGTAATCTTTCCATTCATAGTACGACGACGCGGGCACGTCGGGGTTGTTGGCATAGCCGGTGGGCTTGGGCCCGGCCTCGGTTTTCGTGCGAAGGACGCCCAGGGCTTCCACGCTCCCATTCGGGTTGCAGAATCGCGGCTTGGCCGTCAGGCCTAGGCCGGCGATGAGGAGAACGGCAACCAGTCGCACCGTCGACGGTAGTCGCGTGCCGTCGAGCACGGTCTGGACAAGGATCGCAACCAGGCCCGCCCACACGATCATGAGCGGGTGGGTGAGATATGCGTGAGGATGGGGGCTTAGAGGCCGGTAGAGAAGTACCCCCAGGAACGCGATCAGCCAGGGCCGGGCCGTTTTGCGAGTCTCGGCGCGCGCCAGGCTCCCCAGCAGCAATACGCCTAGAGGCACGATATCGACCCTGAGAGGTAACAGCTGCTTGAGAAACTGGAACACAAACCCCGACGCCGTGACGAGGTTGTACTTCCCTCCATAGGAGACGACCTTCAAGGATGCCAAGAAGTCGGGCCAGAGGCCGCCCAGGATCACGGGCAGGAAGCCCATGACCACGCCCGCCGCCAGCATCCCACCCCACTCGAGAAGCGCGACGAACCAGGATTTCTGTCTCGCACGGGCCTCACTGAAGATCGCAAAAGCCTGCGCCGGGAGGAGCAGCACGGCCTGTGGCCGGATGATCAGCCCGAACGCGGTGAGCATGGCCCCCACGAATCGGCTCCCCCGCCCGGGGCTCGCCTGGAGGACCAGCAAGCCCATCACGGCAAGGACCGGACCTTGCCAGTCGCGCTGGGCCGCTTGGCTGTAGTCGAGGGCCAGGTAATATCCCAGGAAGCTACCGAACGCGATCAGGCCGGGCATCGCACCGCCCAGCGTTCGACGGCTCCATATCACGAGCAGGAGTCCGAACAGGCCGACAAGCCCGGCGTCGATCCCATAGAACCCTGGGGCCTGGGCCCAGCCGAATCCGAACACCTTGCCGACAACCCAGAACAGGTACGTCGTACCGGGAAAGTTGTTTCCGCGCAGGTCGCGATAAGGGAGGATCCCGGCGTCCCAGGACCGTGCCGCGGTCGAGAAAACGTCGTGATCGGCCCAAAGGGGCCAGGTCAGGTAGTTTGGCGCCCAGCTCAGGAACTCCCAGAGGCAGAGGGCTCCCACAAGCACGGGCAGCCCGACCCCCAGGCTCCAGGCTGCGAAGTTTTCAAGCGTCGGCGAGGACTCGCTTTTCCCCGGCACCGGGGTCTCTGTCGTGGTCACGTGGTCCGGCTCCGTCCGGGTGTCGATCGTAAGATGTTTGGGATTCTACCCCAGGGGGCGGAGGTCGTCCAACCTTCGTCCCGTGCGAAGCTGGGTCGTCAGACCGCGATCGACCTCGTACAATCGGCGAGTCCCGGTTGCCGCGCTCTGAGGTTGATCATGGTCGATGTTTTGGAGTCCAGCCCCGCCCGACGCTTCCTCTTCCTCGGTAGCGGCACGTCCACGGGGGTCCCGGTGTTGGGGTGCGACTGCGAGGTCTGCTGCTCGACCGACCCGCGTAACAACCGGACCCGGCCTAGCGTGGTGCTCCAGCTCCCGGGCGGGAACCTGCTGATCGATACCACGCCCGAGATGCGGATCCAGCTTCTTCGCGAGCGCATCGGCAGGATCCACGCGATCCTCTACACGCATTATCACGCCGATCACCTGTTTGGGCTGGATGACGCCCGGCTCTTCCCCAAGGCCATCGGCGGGCCGGTCCCCGTCTACTGCGAGGAGCCCACCGAGCAGGCCATTCGCCGCGTGTTCCACTACGCCTTCGACGACCACGCCATGCGCATGCCCGCCATTGTCGCGGGGGTTCCTCGGCTCCAGTTCCGGACGATCTCACCCGGAGAGTCGTTCCAGGTCCTTGGCGAGACCGTCCTGCCGATCCGCCTGGATCACGGCCGATTTCAGGTTTTGGGGTTCCGTTTTGGCAACCTTGCATATTGTACGGACGTGGTGAGCATCCCCGAGGAGAGCTATGCGCAGCTCCGGGGGCTGGACACCCTGATCCTTGACGCCCTCCGCCACCTGCCACACCCGACGCATTTCAACGTCGAGCAGGCCTTGGAGGTAGTCGCCAGGCTGAAGCCACGGCGCGCCTATTTTACGCATCTTTCGCACGACCTCGAGCATGAAGCGACCGAGAGAATCTTGCCGAGCGAAGTCAGGTTGGCCTACGATGGCCTCGCCTTGAATTTTTGATTCGCCTCGTATCTCCGCCCGATCGCTCTCGACGGCATCCCCCCTTTCAGGAACCCAAGCCGCCATGGCCGCCGACCCTCATCTGGTCGCTCTCCTTGAATCACACCTTCAGGGCCACCTGCTCCGGTGGTGGGACGGGATCTCGGAACAGGGACGCCAGCGGCTCGATGCCGAGATTCGGGCCGTCGACCTCGACCGGCTTGACGACCTGGTGCGCCGCCTGGTCAAGAGCCACGAGGACTCCGCGCCCGATCCCGAGCAGGTCCGGCCCGTCGCGGTCTCACGCCTCCCGCGCACCGACGCCGAGCGCGTGGCCCGCCGCCTCGCCGCCGAACGGGGCGAGGCCGCCCTGGCCAACGGCGAGGTCGCGGTGGTCGTGGTGGCTGGAGGGCAGGGGACCCGCCTCGGGTTTGACGGGCCGAAGGGAACGTATCCGATCGGTCCGGTCTCGGCCGCGACTCTGTTCCAGATCCACTGTGAGAAGATCCTGGCCCTCTCGCGGCGCCATGGTCGGCCAATCCCACTCTACGTGATGACCAGCCCGGAGAATCACGAGTCCACGGCACACTTCTTCGACGTGCACCAGAATTTTGGCCTCGAGCGAGTCCGCCTCTTCACCCAGGGGCAGATGCCCGCGGTCGACCGAGAGACGGGGCAAATCCTGCTCGCCGCGAAGGACCACCTCGCCCTGAGCCCCGACGGGCACGGAGGGACTCTCGCCGCTCTGGCTGCTCCCGGCCCTGAGGGTTCGCCATCTTGCCTGGACGAGATGCGAGACCTTGGGATCCAGACGGTCTTCTATTTCCAGGTCGACAACCCCCTGGTCCAGATCGCAGAGCCCGGCTTTCTGGGCCTGCACAAGGCCGCCGGAGCCGAGGTCTCGTTCAAGGTGGTCGAGAAGGTCCACCCCGAGGAAAAGGTCGGCGTGGTTGTCGAGGTGGCCGGCAAGCCCCAGGTGATTGAGTACTCGGACCTGCCGAAGGTGCTGGCCGAACGGCGTGAGCACGAGGGGAACCTGGAACTCTGGGCGGGCAGCATCGCGATCCACATCTTCGAGCGGAGCTTCATCGAGAAGACGGTGATGGAGGCCCGCCTGCCGTTCCATCGCGCGATCAAAAAGGTGGCGCATATTGACGCCGCAGGCAATGCAGTCGAGCCCAAAGAGCCCAACGGCGTTAAGTTTGAGACATTCATCTTTGATGCCCTTCCCCTGGCCGAACGCTATACGGTGGTCGAATGCGACCGCGCGGTGGAGTTCGAACCGCTAAAGAACGCGACCGGCCCCGACTCGCCGGCCACAGTGCGTCAGAGGATGAGCGACCTGTTCGCAGGCTGGCTAGAAGGTGCGGGCGTGAGCGTTCCACGCCGCTCCGACGGCTCGGTCCCATTCGCGATCGAGATCAGCCCACTCTTCGCGCTCGACGCGTCCGAGCTGAAGGCCAAAATCCCGCCCGGTCTGACCGTCGAGAAGGCGCTCTATCTAAAGTAGGCGCTTGCCCGCCCGCGGATCGCGTGCTACTCCGTTTCCTAGAGCCGGCTCCTTGGCCCCTCGTCCGTCCTCAAGACTTCGGGATTCCCTTTCATGCTCCATGCCGTGGTGATGGCCGGTGGCAGTGGCACCCGCTTCTGGCCCAAGAGCCGCCGCAATCGTCCGAAACAGCTGCTCAACCTCTCGGGCGAGGGCTCGATGATCCAGCAGACGATTGGGAGGGTGGAGTCGCTCGTCCCGTCATCTCGCGTGATGATCATCACCGGGCTGGATCAGGCCGAGGCCGTGAGGGCTCAACTGCCCGATGTCCCGGCCGAGAACGTGGTGGCCGAGCCCTGCCCGCGGGACACCGGTCCCTGCGTGGGGCTCGCTGCGGCGATCCTCGTGCACCGCGACCCCGAGGCGATCATGGCGGTCATGCCCGCCGACCACGTGATCGAACCTGCCGAGGTCTTCCGCAAGACATTGACGGCCGCAGTCTCCGTGATCGAAACCGACCCGACCGCCTTTGTCACCCTGGGCATCAAGCCCACCTGGCCCGAGACTGGCTACGGATACATCGAACGCGGCGGTCTGCTGGGCGAGCCCGATGGCATCGCCATGCATAAGGTCGTCCAGTTCCGCGAGAAGCCCGACCGCGCGACTGCCGAAGGATTTCTCGCGGCGGGTCGTTTCGTCTGGAATGCCGGGATCTTCGTCTGGAAGGCGCAGGCAATTCTCGATGCCCTGGCGAAGCACCGCCCCGAGCTTTACGCTGCAATCGCACGCGTTGGGAAGAGTCTCGGCACGCCCGACTACGAGGCCATTCTCGCAGACGAGTTCCCGAGGATGGAGAAGATCCCGATCGACA
>JANOBY010000069.1:0-5564 GCA_031411935.1 Planctomycetales bacterium
TCGACTCGCAGCATTCAACGCATCGAGAGGATGCTCAAGGAGCATGTGCCCGCCACACTCGACGTCAACTTGGAAGCGACAGGAGGACAGGGGCGGCAACAAATTCGTGGCAAGGCGACTTTCCAGCCAGTAAAATGATGAGGATGTGCCTAACCTCGCGCTGAAGCGGACCCCGCACCGCCTCGGCGCTTTCTCTGCGATCATGGCTCACTCGGCGGTGCGGGTCTGCTGAGCTTTGGCGTTATGGAAATCCCATCGCCACCTCCGTAGATTTGCGAGCGTCGCCACAATGCGGCGTTTGCGATGCTTGCTTACCGCGGTCCGGATCAGACGGAACCGTTCCATCCGATCGTTGTGAGGCCGCGGAGGCTTTCCTCCCGAAGATGTCATGAACGCGGAGTGGATCGTTGAGGCGTCACGCGAGACCCTCGCGGGGACCGCCCCGTTCCCGGAGATCGTCGCCAAACTCCTCCGGGCCGGCGTGGAGTACGATCATGTCGATTACGTCGGCATGCGGAAGACCTTTTACGGCCCCGGGGGCGACGCGGTTGGGACCCCGATCACCTTCGAAGGCATGCCACCGGTCGGGGCGGAGTTCGACTCGGGCGCATTGCGGGCGGCGATCGTGGACAGCCAACAGCACGGGCAGAAATTCCGCGACTTCAGTCGCCGCGCGATGGAGGCGGGGGTCCAGGGGTACTTCGCCTTCCTGCGAGGCAAGCGGGTCACCTACTGGGGCCGAGGCGGAGACCAGCACACCGAGTGGTTCCCGGGCGCGGCCCCCTCGCCGTCGTGAGGGTGGCCGCCCGGACGCCGAAGCAGGCGATGTCGAGGATCGGGGACGCATGTCCGCCCATCGGGATTCCTCCTCGCCCCAGCGGCCCGGTATGCTGAGCGGCGCCGTTGAGCCCCTTCCTTTGCGGATTCCGGAAGGTCGATGCCTGTGAGGCGAAGACGATGGCTCCGCCGGACCCTGGGGACTCTCGCGATTGCCGCGCTCTCGCTCGCAGCGGCCTGGGTTTGGCTTGACTCCTTGTTCGAGGAACCCCAGGCCATGCTCGTCGATTCGTTACCCAGTCATCTCGGCGACAAGACGGTCCTTGGCGTGTTCGCGCATCCGGATGACGAATTGTTCGTCGCGGGGTTGTTGCACGACGCGGCCAAGGCGCGGGGCCTTCGCGTGGACACGGTGACTTTGACCCGCGGCGAAGCCGGTTACTTTGAGCCTCACCTCTGTCGAAAAGACGATCTTGGTGCCGTCCGATCGGCGGAATCGCTCAAATATGGCTTCCCGCTGGGAATCAGCGGGCAAGAAGAGATCTGGGATTACCCGGGCGGTCACCCAGGGTTTCTGCTTCAATGGAATCTACGACCAGGCACGCCCGACTGGGCGATCCCTCCGACCGCCCACCCTGCGCATCGCTGTTGGCCGAGCTTGGTGGATAGGCGGCGGACGCTGTCGTTGTTCCGGTTGCACTTCCCATGCAGAGCGAATTCTCGAAGCGCATCCGGGGGCAGCTGCGCCAACGGCCTACGAGCGTGAGTTGCGGGGGCTCCTCGACGAACGTGAAGGGGAGGTCGTGCTCGACCAGTTGCACGCAGGATCCTTATGAGTACCTCCCGCCGAACACGATGGAGCATGAGTTCTCATCGCGTTCGCGGATACGCTTCAGGACCGCATCCGCCCTCGTCCGGCTGTAAGGGACAAATTCGATGTGGCTGAAGCCGTCCCAGAGCACGGCCGTCTTGGAGCGGCGGAGCGTTTCGGCGGCTCGATGGATCAGGGCGGTCCACTCGCGTGCATCATGCGCCTCGACTTCCGGGATGGCGCCGGGCTTCGCCAACTCCGCGGTCGCCCACGCGCACAGTTCGATTTGCAACTCGTACAGCTTCTTCCCGCGTCGCTCCTCGCACCATTCCTTGAGGGTTCGGGACTCGGGCAGGAAATCGGGGTGACTCAGTCGGAGGTGCGGCACCTTCCTATCCGGCTTCACGCTCTCGAAGTACCCCGAGGCGAGGTTCCGGATGACGATCTCCCGGCAGACATCGCCCACGGTGAGGTCATCGTTGTACTCCGAGAACGACTCGTACGTCACGCAATAGCGATCGTCTCCGAGATGGCTGACCAGTTCGGGCCAGGCCTCCTCGGCGTGCTTGGCCACGGAGTCGATGGCGACCCAGAGGCGGGCATCTTCCGTCCAGTCGAATCTCGGGTCGAAGATCGGGTCGTGTTCCTCACCGACGTGCTTCGGCGGACGGTTTCGGCTCGCCAGCGACTCGACGAGTGCTCGAGGGTCCGCCCTCGCGTCAGGGCCCGATTTCTCCCCCTTGCGTCCGGTTTGCTGTGCGAAGCAAGGCTCGCATAAGCAAAACAGGAGGAACCAGGTCGGGAATCGTGTCACTTCAGCCTCCCATCACCGGATATCGAGGACCGGCTCACCGGCCCAACGAGAGTCTTACGGTTGCCTGTTCGGCGAGAGCCAATCTTCCGGCCCTACCTTGCACGCCCGGAATCGCTAGACAGGAGTGCATCTTCACGCCGCCGGGCTAATGACGCCAGCAGAATTCCCTGAGCAGATCGCCGGCCAGTCTGCGGCGCAAATGATGGACTCGAATCCACCCGGCACACTCTGGCGTCGACGTAACTCTTTTTTGCGACGTGGCTCGGCTTTCGGGGCGGGCCGCAGATCGCCTGGACGGTCGGTCGCGATGCTCTCTGAGGGCGATTGCGCGGAGCCGGCGGGGACCATCATGCGGGGCAGGTTGGTCTTCGGAAGGGGGACGAATTCCTCCCCGGCTCCGAGACTCTTCCTTTCCCGACCTGGGGAGTGATCCACGTACGAAACGGGGGCGCAGAATGACCTGGAACCTTCCGTGCCAATGATCCGTGGCGACATCCCTCGAACTGCCTTTGAGATCCGCCCTCTTCGATCGGGCCGGGAACGGGGACGCGTTGATGGACTCGGGGAGACTCGCCCTCTGCCGTTCGATCGTGGAGTTGAGGCTTTTGCGGTCGTCCCGGCGGGCGGGGCGGCTCCGGGCACCGCTGCCTATCGGGCTGGTGGGGCCGGCGACTCCATCGATGCCACGCGTGTCACCCACGCGGTTTTACGAAACGAAGCCACCGCGGCCCTCCACACACAGGCCTTCCATCATGCGAATGCCCATCATGCACAAGGATTTAAGTCGATAACAGGCCTCCCGTCAGGAAAGCGTCTCGAACGCGTCTTGACGCGTTTTTCCGCACGCGTGCGCACGGCGAAACGCACCCGAACGGCGGAGGGACGTTCGGGGGAAACTCCTTCGTGACGGCCCCCGATCCTTCGGGGACGTGCCGGGAATCGTCGGCGGCGTTGCGACCGTCCTCCGGGCGACATCCCGACCGGCCGGGAGGGCTCGGGACGTGTGGCGAAGCGGGGGGGGCTATGGGGTTGGTTTGGCCCCTCCGGTGGTGCAGAATGGGGCCGGGGGCGGTGGCAATCGTGGGTCGAAGGAGATTCCGGTGCTGAGAGATGTTCTGGCCATCGTTCTGGCGGGGGGGCGTGGGACCCGCCTGGAGCCCTTGACTCGCGACCGCGCGAAGCCTGCCGTACCGTTCGGCGGGATCTATCGGATCGTGGACTTCGCCCTTTCCAACTGCATCAACAGCGATATCCGAAAGATCCTGGTGCTCACGCAGTACAAGGCCGTGAGCCTGGCGAGGCATATCGACCAGGGCTGGCGGTTCCTGTCTCGCGAGCTGGACGAGTACATCGAGGTCATCCCGCCCCAGCAGCGCATCGCCGAGCACTGGTATCAGGGCACGGCCGACGCGATCTATCAGAACGTGTACACGATCGAGAAGGCGCGCCCTCGCGATACCTTGATCCTGGCGGGCGACCACATCTACAAGATGAATTACGCCGCCATGATCCAGAGCCATCGCGACCGCAAGGCGGACCTCACGATCGCCTGCCTGCCCGTGCCCCGGGAGCACGCCCGCGAGTTCGGCGTGATGCATGTGGACGACCAGGACCGCGTGATCGGGTTCAAGGAGAAGCCTCGCGACCCCGAGGGCATGCCCGACCACCCCGACCTGGCCCTGGCGTCGATGGGCATTTATGTGTTCTCGACCGACGTGATGTACGAGCTTCTGTTCCAGGACGCCGCGCGCAAGGACACCTCGGGGCACGACTTCGGCAAGGACATCATCCCCGGGATGCTCAAGGACTCGCGCGTGTTCGCCTACCCGTTCCGCGACGAGAACCGCAAGGAAGCCGCCTACTGGCGCGACGTGGGGACGCTGGACGCCTATTACCAGGCGAGCATGGACCTGATCGCGATCGACCCGATCCTCAACCTGTACGACCGCGACTGGCCGATCCACACGTACCAGCCGCCCATGCCCCCGCCCAAGTTCGTGCATGTGGATACGCATCGCCGGGGGGCGGCGTATGACTCGATCGTGTGCCAGGGCTCGATCATCTCGGGCGGGCAGGTGTTCCGGTCGATCCTCTCGCCGGGCGTGCGGATCAACAGCTTCGCGCTGGTGGAGGACTCGATCCTGTTCGAAGGAGTGGAGGTCAGCCGCCACGCCCGGGTCCGACGCGCGATCATCGACAAGGATGTGAGGATCCCGCCCGGGTTCGACGTCGGGTGGGATCGCGCCGCGGACGTGGCCCGGGGGTTCCTCGTGACCGATGAGGGGCTCACCGTGGTGGCCAAGGGAGAGGACCTGGACCGGTTCACGAACTTCGGGGCCTGATGGGGGATAAAAACTTCACCGCAGATGACGCAGATAGGAACAGATTTTAAGAATTCTGAGATCTATCAATTCTTCATCTGTGATCATCTGCGTTATCTGCGGTGAAGTCTTCCTCCCCCATCCGGAGAAGGGCACTCAAGCCGCCGTCATTCCTTCGAGATGATATAGACCCGCAGGCCCTGGATGAGCCACTGGTCGCCCTGCTTGACCCTCTCCTGGAGGAAGCCGACCTCGAGGTCCTTGCTCGCGTCGGGCTTGAAGGTTCCGTGGATCACGAGCAGGTCGGGGGCGAGGAACTTGGCGAACTCGACCGTGTTGCGCGAGGTGGTGGCCTCCTTCATGTCGCGGAAGAGGTCGGCGTACATGGTCTCGATCTCGGACCGGCCCTGCTTGGACTGGGAGCGGTACTTGTCGGTGTCCTTGTCCTTGTCCACCCACGAGAGGGTGGCGTCCTCGGCGTAGGTGGCGGCCATGTTCGCGGCCGATCGGCTATCGAACAGGGCGGATCCCTTGTTGAGGATCTCCTGGGCGACGGTCTTGGCGTCGCGATCGTCGGCCAGGGCGAAAGCGGGCCAGAGGAGGATGGCGGCGAGCAGGGCGGTGCGTCGCATGAGAAGGTCTCCATAAGAGAGCGGGCACGGGAGAGGAAGGCACGTCGCGGTCGGGTCAATACTCCCACGGCTTGTCCAGCCGCATGCCCCGGCCCGACGCCCAGTTCGGATCCTGGCCGGCGCGGATCGCCCGCCGATAGCGCTGGGACGGCGTGACGGTCGTGGGATACCCCCGCGGAGCATAACGCACAACCCCCGGGGCCGCCACA
>JANOBY010000070.1:0-5498 GCA_031411935.1 Planctomycetales bacterium
GCTCCCCGGGGTGATCGACGACGAGACGAGGGGCGCCGCGGCGTTCTCGATCTGGATGGTGCTCACGACCAGGTTGTTGAGCACGTCGTAGATCACGATCGCGTGCCCGCCGGTGGCCATGGTCGCCATGTAGGCGAGGTAGTCCCGCGCCGTGGTGTCGAAGTGGCCCGCGACGACCGAGGCGTCGAACAGCGTGGATCCATACGACGGCGTGGCCAGCGACGGCACGGGGACCGGCAGGGGGAGCGTCACGACCACGGGCGAGGCGAATCCGCCCGTGCCGTTCCCGTAGGCGTAGGCCACCTGGAAGGGGCTGCCGCTGCCCAGTGAGATGGCGTAGGCGATGTCGGGGATGCCGTCGCCGTTATAGTCGCCCGAGGCGGCGCTCGACGCGACCTGGCCGATCGCGCCCAGCGTGAGCTGGCTGTAGATCCCCTCGCTCTGGAACGGAGTCGTCTGGGTGTAGCCCGCCGGGTTGACCTGGCTGAGCGTGTAGGTCGTCCCGGGCATGAGGCCCGTGAAGGTGTAGTTGCCGTCCTCGTCGGTCACGGTCGAGAGGGTGATCAGCGACGAGAGCGACCAGCTCGGCACCGAGGCCGAGAGCCCCGTGCTGGGCGTCCCGGCGGTGAACCCGAACAGGGCGGTCGAGGCGTTGCCCAGGTCGAGCGCAGTGGCCAGGTCCAGCGTCAGCGTGACGAGGGGCGTGAGCCCGCCCGAGCTGTCGTTCGCGAGGTACACGCTCAGCGTCCCGTCGCCGCCCTCGGTGGGCAGGTAGGTGATGCGTGCCGAGTAGGTCACCCCGGCGGCGAGCGTGAAGCCAAGCTGCTCGCTGGTCAGGACCGCCAGCGCGTCGGCGCCCGACGTGTTGCCGTCGGTCTGGACGAGCAGTTGATTGTTCACCGCGTCGAAGATCACGGCCAGGCTCTTGCCGATCCCCCCGTATCCGAACGCCGAGGAGCCGACGGTCGAGGTCCCCTGGTTCTGGACCACGAAGGCGAACCCGCCGGACGAGGCGCCGGAGGAGGTCATGGACCACGCGAACGTGGTCTCGAACCCGCCGAGGACCGGCACCGCCGTCGAGTACCACGTCGAGGTGGCGGCGTTGGACAGGCCCGACGACAGCATCGTCAGGCTCCCCGACGACGAGACGGAGGCGCCGTTCAGGGCAAGGCCGGCGGTCGAGGAGAACGAGGAGTAATTCGGGACGCTCGCCTGGGCGTTGGTCGTGGTCAGGTTCAGGACCACGCCCGGCAGCCCCACGGGCGAGGACTGCGGGCCGTCCTGCGAGGTCACGGTGCCGCTCATGGTCGCCAGGCTGATCACGCCGAAGGTGTAGTTGATCAACTGCTGCGCATCGCTGCTGACGACCACGCTGTAGGTCCCCGAGGCCGGCTGGGTGACCAGGTAGTTCTGGGTGGTCGTCGAGCCCACGGTCGTCGAGGTCACGATGCCCAGCGTGTAGGTCGCGGGCGTGAGCTCGTAGAAGCCGAAGGTGCCCGAGGGGCCGGTCACGCAGGTGGGGTCCTCCTCGTCGTACGTGCCGCTGTTGTTCACGTCCAGGTAAACGGTCGCCCCACCCAGGGCGGGGTCGGTCGCCACGTAAACGCCGTTGCGGACGAGGTCGCTGTAGAGCGAGCCCGAGATCGACGCCAGCCGGTTGATCGAGAAGTTCGCGACGATCGACTCGCAGGGATCGCCCGTGGTCGGGTCGCAGGCGGTGAGCGAGATCGGGTTCGTGGCGTTGGCCGGGGAGATCGGCGTGTACGAGGGGTTGGGCATCACGGCCATCACGCGGAAGTCCGGGTAGCCGATGTCGGTCGCGCTGTAGCCCTCCAGGTCGTTGAAGTAGTAGGCCCCCGCCAGGTTCGTGATCACGCTGGGGTCGCCTGGGGTGCCCAGCGCGAGGTTGGCGGCGTCGTAGGTCCCGTCGTTGTCCAGGTCGAGGAAGATACGGACCCCCGACAGGGGGTTGCCGAACTGATCGACGACCTGGCCCACCAGGTTGGGCACGGGGACGATCGCGGTGGAGTAGGCCGAGGTGACGGTGGTGTTTACGCCGTCGTTGATCGTCGCGTAGATGTAGACCGGCGTGCCGGGCGTGTAGTCCGAGAGGTCGAGGCTGGGCACGCCCTGGAGGTTCCCGTTGGAGTCCACCGAGTAGGCGAACGTGCCCGCGGTCCGCCCGTCGTAGCCCGACGACGTGGTATCGATGTACAGCGTGATCGTCGTGCCGTTGGCCAGGTTCCCGGCGGCGGACCCCGCGAGCGAGGGGACGAACGAGAGCGCCGTGGAGGGGACGCTCGTCACGGCGATCGTGGGCGGGACGTAGTAGAGCTGGTTCGTGAAGGTCACGTCGCTGGAGCTGGCGAACTGGGTCGTGCTCTGGACCTGGAAGGTGTAGGTCGTGTAGGGCAGGGGGGTGGCCGTGTTCGTGGTGGACCCGTTGGTCATCACCGACTGCGACGTGGACGTGGTGTACGACGTGAGGAACTGGTCGGTCGAGGGGAGGTCGGGCGAGGTCACCGAGTAGTAGGTCGGGTCGCTCCCCTGGCCGCCGATCAAGAGGGTCTGCGTGCCGTCGTTCGCGGGCCACGACGCCTGGACCGACAGGCCGTTGGCGCCGCTGCCCGCCGGCACGTTCACGGTGTACGAATAGACGTAGGTGGTGGGCTCGCTGGTCGAGGTGATCGAGTTGAAGTCGTTCTCGATGTCGCTCACGCCGTTGGAGCCGATGATCTCGAAGGCGTCGGACGTGGGGAGCGCATCGGAGCTGAAGTTGTACTGGAAGCCCGAGGTGACGGTGAAGAAGTAGCAGTTCACGCTGGTCCAGGCCGCGACCAGCCCGGTGTTCGTGGACGCGGTGTAGATGAAGGCGAAGCTCATCGTGCCGATGTTGTCGCCGCCGATGAACGGGACCCCGTTGGGCACGTTCACCGACGCCGTGGCGATCAGGCCCAGGTCGCCCGAGTCGTTGAACGCCAGGCTGGCGCTCACGGTGAAGATGCCGTCGTAGAAGCTCTGCGAGAGGCTCGCCGAGTACGACCCCGCGGCCCAGTTCAGGTCCACGCTGGCCGAGCCCGACCCCAGCAGCCCTGTCCAGTTGCCGTTGGTCTCGACGCCCCCCTCGTAGTAGTTCCCGGTGATGATGAGCTGCTGCGAATCCGCCGTGAAGCTGCCGGTCGCCGCGAAGATCACGCAGTCGATCCCGCCGATCTGGATCTGCTTGCCGTACACGGCATCGATCGTGCCCGAGACGATGATGCTCTCCGGCTCGGTGAGGTTCTGGAGGCTCGCCGAGATCTCCGTGACGAACACGCCCGTGTCGGCGATGGCGATCCCGCTCGACGTGCCCGCATCGTAAGCCAGGCTGATGGCGTTCAAGTCGCCGTTGATGAACTGCATCGAGGCCGAGATCGACCAGCCGGTCGGGAACGTGACCTGGCCGGACCCCGCCCACACGTCGTTTGTGCTGGCGTAGCTGATGGTCAGATAATTGAGCGTGAAGGCGCCGATCGGCACGTTGTCGAGGGCGAATGCGAAATTATCGAGGACGAAAACGCCGTTCGTGATCGTGATGCCGGGATTGCTCGACCCCGTGCCCAGCTGGACCGAGGCCGTGAAGATGTCGGTGAGCGTGAACGTGCCGAAGATCTCGTACTGGTTCTCGGTCGAGGTGTACGTCAGCCCCGCGTCCACGATGCTGAATCCGAACCCCGAGATGTTGAACGAGCCGTTGATCACCATGTTGATGCCGGTCACCAGCCCGTTTACGATCGTGAGCCCGGCGTCGCTCGCCGAGTTGCCCATGGTGGCCGACATCGTGTTGCCGCTGACCGAGATCGAGAGGCTGCCGAACAGCACGTAGTCCACGTCGCCGTTGGCGGACTGGTACTGGAAGGTGAGGTCCTGGACGTTGCAGGTGAGGCCGAAGAGCGTGAAATCCGCCGTCACGCCCAGGTTGAAGGTGGTGAGCTGCCCGTTCACGATCGTGAGGCCCGGCAGGGTGGAATCGCCCAGGTCGCCGGTGAGCGTCACGCCCGCGATCGTCGAGGTGACCGTCCCGTAGAGCGTGAAGCTCTCGGGCGACGACTCGTAGTTGAACGCGAGCTGATTGCACGAGAACGACAGGTCGGCGAACGTGACCGTGCTGGTGATGGTGATCGCCAGGCTCTCCAGCACGTTGTCGTCGATGACCAGGCCATAGACCGGCGGCGAGGCCGAGGGCTGGCCGATCGTGCCGGTGAACGCGATCCCCGACGTGTTGACGGTCACGGTCCCGTACATGGCGTACTGGCCCGAGTCGTAAACCATCGCCATGTCGTCCACGTCGATCACCAGGCCCGCCACGGTGAAGCTCGACGTGAGGGTCGCGTTGAACGCAGAGAGAGACCCGCCGGTGATCACCAGGCCGGGCAGGGTGGACGAGCTGTCGTTCGGGTCGGGCAGGCCGAAGTCGGCGGTGAAGGTGAAGCTCTCGGCCGTGCTGAACCCTATCGAGCCCGACACGATCTCGTACTGATTGTCTGCCGAGGTGTAGGTGAAGTTCAGGCCCGTGGCCGTGAACGTCACGCCGGCGGCGGTGAACGTCGTGGTGATCGTCACGTTCAGCGCGGTCAGCACCCCGCCGGAGATTTCCAGCCCCGGCAGCGTGGGGCCGCTGGAAGGCGTGGCCCCGAAGGTCCCCGTGAAGCTGAAGTCCCCCGAGGTGTCCACCACCGAGACCGAGCCCGAGGGGATCTCGAACGTGTCCGAGGCCTGCACATACGAGAAGACCAGATCCGTCGTGCTCAGGGTCAGCGAGCCGGCGAGGCTGATGTCGGAGGTGATCGTGAGGTAGAAGCTTTGCAGGTCCCCGTTCGAGATCGCGAGCCCCGGCTGCGACACGTTGTTGATCGTCGTGCCGAAGGTGCCCGAGAACGTGACGGTGTTGTCGGCCGAGCCCGCGCTCAGGCTCACGCTCCCGCTGGCGATCTCGAAGTCCCCGTAGACCTCGCCATCGACCTGGGTGTACACGAAGTCCACGCTGTCGATCGTGAGGCTCATGCCCGAGACCGTCAGGCTTGAGCTGATCACGATGTCCAGGCTGGTCAGCACGCCGTCGGTGATCGTCAGCCCGGGCGTGCCCGGCTGGCCGAAGGTCGCGCTGGCGAACTGGATCGATCCGCTGGAGATCGACACGGCCCCGTTGACGATCTGGAACAGCCCCTCGCCGCCGTTGTAGTCGAACAGGAGCGAGGCCGCGTTCAGGGTGAGCCCCTGCGCGTTGATCGTCGAATCGACCGTCGCATAGAGACTTTCGAGCAGGCCATTGTTGATCACGAGCCCCGGATTGCTCGAATCGCCGAACGTGGCGGCGAACGACGTGTCGCCCGCGGAGGTGGCGATGGTCACGCTGCCGGATTCGATCAGGTACTCCCCCACGTACGGCGACGAGGTGTCGGCCTCATAAACGAACTGGATGGCGTCGACCGTGAGGTTCAGCCCCTGCAGCGTGATCT
>JANOBY010000071.1:0-1529 GCA_031411935.1 Planctomycetales bacterium
GTTCCCTGCCTTGTAAATCCGGCCGAATTGTAAGTTCGATCGTCCCGAAAGGCCCACGGAAAATTGGGTCAGAAGAGGCGGCGTTCGACCCGGATGTAGGCCCTGTCAAGATCAATCAATTTTCTAGAGAGGGATTGACAAGCACTTGCGTCGACTCGAGATCACGCACGTCGGTCGCCGCGGCGATGTGGCACGGTCCTTGCTTTTAGAGTTTCTCGTCAGGCCAGAATCGAGACCCGAGCCGAAGAAATTCGCCTCAAGTTCTCGGCTCCTGCCCAATGCAGACGGGACCGTCAAGGATGGACGGGCCCTTTCACGGAAGACACTTTGATCGATGGCCGCCCTGGCTGGGGAGGCATCGATGGCGATAACAGGGAGGTTTTTTTCCATGGCTCGTCGGCCAACCCTGCGAACGAACGTCGCAATCGAATGCCTGGAATCCCGGGAAGTCCTCACCGCGGGTGGCCCCACGGCCGAAGTTCAGGAGCTTCTGGAGCTGGCCAACTTCGCCCGCCAGAAGCCGGTCGAGGCCGCCAACTGGGCGGTGGCCGACCTTCAGACCGATAACCTGGGCCTCACGCTCAAGACCTTCAACGTCTCGGTCGAGCGGGCGAGGGCCGACATCGCCTCCAAGGCTCCGGCCCAGCCGCTGGCCTGGAGCGACTCGCTGGCGCAGGCCGCAACCGTCATGAGCCGGGCCCAGGCCGAGCGCGGAGTGCAGACGCACGACGGAGGAGGCCGCCTCAGCGACGGCACCCCCGTGGGCGTGTCCCTGAACGATCGGCTCACCAACGCCCACTACGACCAGGCCCTGAGCGAGGGCGAGAATGCTTTCGCCTACGCCCGCTCGGCGAAGAACGCGACCAAGGCCTTCCTGATCGACTGGGGTAACGATCGCAACGTCCTGCCCCACCTCAACACGCTTACCAACCCGAAGAACCGCGAGGCCGGATTTTCGGTGGTCGATTCGAAGGCCAAGGGGCTCGGCCCCAAGGTCGTGACCCAGGTCTTTGGAGCCCGGGCCGGGGCCAAGCCCATGCTGGTGGGTGTGGCCTACAACGATGTGGTCCAGGCTGACCGTCTGTACCAGGCCGGCGAAGGTCAGGAAAACGTGACGGTCGACGTGACCAACGAGGCGGGCCAGACCCGGACCGCCCAGACCTGGAAGTCCGGCGGTTACCAGATCGCGTTGGACAAGGGCCGTTACACCGTGACCGGCCGCGTGGGCGACCGCATCGTCCGCTCGCAGTCGATCGTGATCGACGACCAGAACGTGAAGGTCGACTTCGTGCTGAGCGACGCCTGGAGCGGCGCGACCCTCGCTCCTCCGAAGCCCGCCGAGGCCCCGAAGCCCGCCCCCGCGCCTGCACCCGCCCCGGCTCCCATCCCCGTCCCGGCTCCGGTTCCGGCCCCGGTGGCGGTCGAAGTGCCCCGCGCTCCGGTGGTGGTCGAGGCCCCGAAGCCGACCGTGGTCATCGTGCCCCAGACTGTTCTGCCCGAGGTCCGCAAGGTGCTGGCCCCGGCCCCCG
>JANOBY010000072.1:0-3532 GCA_031411935.1 Planctomycetales bacterium
GCCCCTGCCTTGGTAATGCCCGCGCCGGTGCCGCTGATGTTGGCGGTGATGTTCAGGTCGGGGTCGAGGTTGCTGTTGTTGGCGACCGTGAACGTGCGGGTCGCCCCGCCGAGGTCCAGGTTGCCCGAGATCACGGAGGTCGAGTTGTCCGAGCTGGTCGTGACGTCCCCGCCCAGGGTGAGCGTGCCGGTGCCCGTGCTGACGGTCGCCCCGGTGAGGCTCAGGGTACCGATGACGTCGTCGAAGTTGTTCAGGTCGAGGGCCGCGCCCGTGCCCATAGCGACGGCGGACGCATCCGAGATCTGGTCCGACTGGGCGAGCCGGACCGTCCCCCCGGCGCTGATCGACAGGGCGCCGGGGATTACCGTCCCGAACGGCGTGTCCAGGACAAGCGTCGTGCCGGAACCGACAGTCGTCGTGCCCGTGTAGGTGTTGTCCGGAGCGGACGAGGTCCCGGCAAGGACAAGCGTCCCCCCGCCGGAGACGTTCAGGCCGCTCGTCCCCGAGATCACGCTATCGAGGTTGAGGGTCGCGCCGGAAGAGACCGTGACGGCCCCGTTGCCCGGGTCGAAGTCGATGTCGAAGTTCGAGATGGACGAGCCATAGGTCGCTGAGAGTCCGGTCGTCAGTGTCAGCGAGGAGAAGAACGACGAGCTGATATCGTAGCCGCTGCTCTGGATGGCGATCGAGCCGAAGCTCGACGCGCTGAGGCCGCTGTCGTACACCGACGTCTTGTTCGTCGCGCTCGACGGGAAGACCAGGTCTTCTCCGCCGGTGGGGGCCGAGCCATCGGACCAGTTGCCGTTGTCCGACCAGAGATTGCTGACCGCCCCGGTCCAGGTCTCCGTGGTCAGGAGCTGGCGACTCTCAAGGTTTTCGACGTCCAGATTCACGCGCTGCCGCCGCCGTGCCCTTTGCCTGAGCTGGAGGACGGGCGTTCCCTGAGCATTCCTGGCGTCGTGGCGGCGGAACATGGCGTGAACCTCAAGGGGGGGTAGGAGAGTCCGAATCTGGACGCGGGTCATCCGAAAGTTCAGGGATTCCTTCTCGATCCGGCCAGACATCCAACCGGGAGCGTTCGGGAGCAGCCGCGCTGTCCGGATGGGAGGCAGCCTCATCGTCGGCCCGGCCCTCGGCGAATGCCTCGAAGCCCCGGCGGACCATGGTGTCACCCCAAGATCGGTCCCTGGCCACATCGCCTGGCGATCTGGTCCTGTCGGCCCCGTCTTCCTCGTTGCGTACCGCGATCGGCACCCAGGCAGCGACGTGTGTCGGCCGGGCCGCGACGGATCTCGGGCAGCATAGCGAAGCGGAAAGGCTTATTGAGAACCTAGGACGTGCTTGTCGGATCAGCAACAATTTGGGCAACATCGCCCGGCACGGTCGCCTTAGGTCGGGTCTCGTCCAGCCTCATCGGGAAAAAAACGAGGCGGGCCGGATGCTCCGTCGCATCGGCCCTGCCCGGTCGGATCCTTCGAGCGTCGACGGGTCGAGGTTCACGGCATGGCGTGGGCCTCGGGCTTCACGTCCTTGACGAACTTGCCGAAGCCGAACTCCGTTGGCTTGTAGTCGCCCACGAGGTCCACCACGGCCCCCGGCGAGATCTTGTCCTCCAGGTCGGTCGCCCAGTAAACGGCGTTGACCAGCATGCGACGCACGCCCGGGCTGGGCAGGTCGGTGGCCGCCCCCATGGTGGTGGTGAAGACCTTGGCCACCTTGCCCTCGGTGGGGCTGAAGGTGCGGACCCAGGCCACCGGCATCATGGGGTCGTTCTTCTTGCCGGCCAGGGGCTTGCCCTCGGGCGTCATATCCTCGACGACCTGGCCCAGAACGAGCGCCTGGCCGTCTCCGGCCAGGGGGAGGCGAACCTCGTACACGTCGGTTGGGCCCCAGAGGTCGCCCGAGAGGATGCCGGTGAGGATCGGATGCTTGCGGCCCCCGAAGCTCACGATGCCGCGGGTGCTCTGCTTGCCGTGATCGCCGTGGTGGGCGATCCAGGTCTCGCCAAGCACTCGGCGCCCGAATCCGCCCTCGGTCGCCTTGTCGTTCCAGGAGTAGCTTGCGTACTTGCTCTCGGGCTTGAGGTTGAAGGCGTGGGTGGCGGTGCGCAGGCCGATGATGGGCTTGCCCGCGTCCACGTAGTCCACGATCTCCTTCATCTGGTCGTCGGGCAGGTCGCGGAACCGGGTGGCGATGATCATCAGGTCGGCCGTGCGAAGGGCTTCCAGGCCCGGGATGTTGTTGTTCGTGACGGGGTCGATCACGCCATCCTTGCCGATGGGGAAGAGCACGGTGCACTTGAACCCGTGATGCTTCGCGAGGATCTTGCCCAGCTGCGGCAGGGCTTCCTCCGAGCGGTACTCCTCGTCGCCGCTGATCAGGACGACGTGCTTGCCCTTGCCCGGGCCGTCGGCCCCTTCGTAAACAACCCAGGGGTCGGCGGCGACGGCGGGCGACACGAGCGCCGCGATCAGGGCGACGGTGCCGAGGGGGAGGCGGGTGGGGCGAAACGAGTGCACGGTACGGCCCTTGTTCAAGAGGTTGGAGCTGGGGAGGGGCAGTCGATGGCCATCTTAACGGGTCAAACCGCGCGAGGGAACCGAGCCGATCTCGGGGGGCCAGCCCCCTCGATATTTCCGAAACCACGCGTTACGCTACGAGGGTGAGGCCCATTCCCCCGGCAAAATCCGCGGAACGGGCCCCCCCGCCCGCTCGTCCCGCCCTCGTGCGAACGATAACATCCCCGCGAGGCCCGAGGGGCGCCGGCCGTCCGATGTTTCACCCTCCCCAGTACCCAGGAATGCCCACCATGAGGCCGAGATTCCTTCCGATCGTCACGGCCCTTTTTGCCGCGGCGTGGATTGGTTCCGCACCGACGGCACGGGCCGACGAGCCCAAACTCGAGCTCAAGAAGGGCGACAAGATCGTCCTCATCGGCAACACGCTGGCCGAGCGCATGCAGCATTTCGGGAACTGGGAGACCCGCTTGCACGCCCGCTTCCCCGACCTCGAATTGGTCGTGAGGAACCTCGGCTGGTCGGCCGACGAGTTGAAGCTCCGGCCCCGTTCGGCCGCGTTCCAGGACCATGGCCACAGGCTGGAAGACCACAAGCCCGACGTGATCATCGCCGCGTTCGGGTTCAATGAGTCGTTCGCCGGCCCCAAGGGCCTGGACAGCTTCAAGAAGGACCTGGATGAGTTCATCAAGTCCTCGACCACGACCGCCTACAACGGCAAGACTCCGCCGAAGCTCGTCCTGCTCTCGCCCATCGCCCACGAAGACCTGGGCGACCCGCACGTCACCGACGGCAAGCAGAACAACGAGAACATCAAGCTCTACGCCGATGCCATGGCAGAGGCCGCGAAGAAGGCAGGCGTGGTTTACGTGGACCTCTTCTCGCCCACCAAGGCGCTCTTCGAGAAGGAAGAAACGCCCCTCACGATCAACGGCATTCACCTGAATGAGGCCGGCGACGCCGGGCTTGCCGCGATCCTGGACAAAGGTCTGTTCGGCGACCCGAAGTCGGCCCTC
>JANOBY010000073.1:0-3834 GCA_031411935.1 Planctomycetales bacterium
GGCCGCCAGTGGTACTTTGACTTGTCGAAGTCCAGATAGCTTGGCTTTTCCATCGTCCCTCCACCTCAGTCTGCGACCGCCGGATGGATGCCGGGCTCGGAATCGTCACCCGGGCTCGGAGCCTGCGGATTCCGCGCCATACTTGCGGAGGACTGCCCGCAGGAACGCGTTCTTGAGCTCGAGCGGGTAGGCCCTGGCGGTCGGCGTCCCCCACCGGCCGCGCTTCGGGATCGCGTGCGGGTCGATCTCGCCCATCGCCTCGTGCACGAGGAGCACGAGGGCGTGGAAGAGCTCGTTGGCCTTCGTGTCCCGCTGGCCCGAGCCGCTCCGGATCGCCTCGAGCAGCTCGTCGGACATCCTGAGGGTCTCGGGCGTCATGCTGATCTCGCGCCTCGGGGCCTTGGGCTTGGGGAGCCGGTCCTGGTTCATGGGGGGCGAGTGTTCCGGTGCTCCGGGGGACGCAGCGGCGGGCGCGACGGGCTTCGGGGCCTGCGGGGAGATCCGCTCCTCGCGGAGCGCGATGGTGGGCTCCGGCCTGGCCGGTGCGGGTGCAACGACCGGCTCTTGAGGGGCCACGACGGGGGAAGCCGCGACGATCGGCGGCGTCTCGGGCACGACGGCCCGGGCAGCCGGGGCCGGGGTAGCCGGAGCGGCAGGGGCCCTCGCCTCCCCCGCCTCGGTCGCCTCGACCCTCGCCCTTCTTGGTGGCCGAGGGCTCGGCTCGTCCAGGTAGTCGCCGAGGTCCGTCACGGGCTCGACGTCGAGCGAGAAGGTGTCGGGGATGCCGGGCCTGAACTTAGCCATTGAGCACCTCCGCCAGGTCCTCGCCGTCGCCGATCAGGGCCTCGACGGCCTTGACGTCGGGCAAGGGGTTCAGGGTCGCGCCGAACGCCCCCTTGGCGCCGCGGTTGATCATCTCTTTGACGAGCCCCGCGTACTGGGCCGCCTGCTCCTTGCCCTCGGAGTGCTCGAAGATCGTGATCCGCCCCATCGTGGCCTCTCTGTACCGAACGCTCCGGGCGATGGTCGTCGAGAAGACCAGCGCCGGCGTGAATCGTTGCTTGAGCAGTTCATGGACCTGGCGGTCGAGGGAGGTCGTCCTGTCGTAGTTCCCTAGCAACACGCCGGCGAGATTGAGCTTCGGGTTGTATTGTTTTCTCACCTTGTCGATGGTGCGCGTGAGGACCTCGAGGCCCTTCAGGTCGTAGCCGCTCGGGAACGCCGGGACGATGTACCAGTCGGCGGCGATCAAGGCCGAGGTCATGAGGAAGTCCAGGTTCGGCGGCGTGTCGATCAGGACCACGTCGAAGATCCCCCGGAGCGAATCAATCGACCTCTTGAGCCGCATCCGGTGCTCGCGGCGGAGGTCCTCGCCGTCTAAGTCGCTGTTGTTCTCGTCGGCCAGGAGCGTCAGCACCTGGTTCTCCAGGCGCGGCGAGACCGAGGAGAGCGCCCGGTGCCCGGGGACGACTGAGATCAGGCCGTCGAAGCGACCCTCGGGGGCCACGGCGATCTTTGAGGCCGGGACCTTGTTCAGGTACGCGTCGGCGAGCGTGTACTTGCCCTGCCGGAGCACGTCGTCGGGGTCCACGCCCAGGTTGTCGGTGGCGTTACACTGCGGGTCGGTGTCGACGACGCAGGCCGAGTAGCCGAGTGACGCAAACGCCGCGGCGGTGGAGACGGTGCTGGAGGTCTTGCCGCAGCCCCCCTTCTGGTTGGCGAAGACGATGACCTGGGTTTCCCGGAATCTCATAAGCAAAAACGCGTTTCATAAAAATAACCGTTGGTGACGGGCAGTATTCCGGAGCACCGGAGTTCCCGGCAAGACACAAAATGACGTCCGCCTCCGCGTATCCCGGTATTCCGGAGCTCCGGGCCGGCGAGAGGACGCCGCACCCGTGGCGAGCCGAGGGAGAAGTGGCCGGTACTCCGGGGTACCGGGACACTCGCCCGACGCTGGTCGCCCGATCGCGACGGGCTCTTTTCCGGAATTCCGGAACTCCGGATGACCCTATGCGGAGACGCGGCCCACGCCCTGCCCGGGTGTTCCGGTACTCCGGGGCTCAGGCGATCGGGGCTCTCGCAGGTGCCACCGCCCATGCTCGCTGTCCCCCGGTATTCCGGAGGAGTCGACGCCATGCCCCGACGATCCGCCCCGCCTACCGGGATTTGGGGCATAGTCCCTTTCGGCCCAGGGCGCGTTCCACCCCCGCGGACGACCTTACCCCTACCCTCGCCTCTTCCGGGCGAGCCAGGGCCCGGCCAGGCGCCTTAAAAACAAAGCCCATGGGTCGTCCCTGCCCCGATCGGGCCCGCTCGGCCGGGAAACGCATCGAGATCGTGGCCGGTATCCCGGTATTCCGGAGGACTTCGGGGCTCGATACCGGCCGCATCGATGCGGGTCGCCCGGTACTCCGGAGGAGTCGGCGGACGCTTTTAAGCCCACAAGTAACGCTTAAGAACGAAAGAGTTCCGGAGTACCGGAAGACTCGAAACGCCCCAGGACCGGACGCCCCTTCTCGGTATCCCGGAACACCGGACCTCCGGGACACGGCCTCGGGAGGAGCGGCCTTGGGGCGAGCCGTCGACCCTCCGGAATTCCGGAGCTCCGGGATAAAAGGCCCCGCGATGGGCGATCGAGACCTCCGGGGGACAGGCAGGGCCCAGCATTCGACACTTAGCGAGTCCCCCGGCATTCCGGTACTCCGGAGCACCGGAGCGTTTTTTGCGATGACAGCGCGGGGGAGTGCTGCTAGATGCTAAAAGCGAATTAAAGTATCACATCAGAACCCATGCGACCCCGAGAACAAAAGCCAACTATGACTCCCCCCGTAGACCGCCACCTTGGCCGGCAAGATGAGGGGTCCCAGAGGGGTTCGGATCGTCGACTCATTGCGGCCAAGAGCCGTGGTTTGGGCCCGCTACCGGGATTGCAGGCATATAAGCTGTCGGCCATTGCTCGGGAAGAGGGGAGCGCGTTACCGGGATTTGGGGCGCGAATGTACCGGGATTTGAGGCACAAGAGGTTTTACAGGGCTTCAAGTGGGGGTACCGGGATTTCGGGCATGCCCGTACCGGGATTTGAGGCACGGGGTTACCGTGACTCGGGGCACCGTCCTACCGGGACCTGGGGCACGTTTGGGGCCGCCGCTACCGGGATTTCGGGCATATTCTCCGGGGCTAACCCCCCGATCGGGCTCAGCAATTCTGCACGTAACTCTGTATCTATTAACTCTTGTAATAACTCATCAACACAAGGTGAGCGATTTTCGGTTCGGGGGAGGGGGACATGGTGAGGGACGGAGTCGCCGAGGTCCTGCCCCCTCGCGGGGCGGGGTCGCACAGGTTCCGGGACGAGCTCAACTTCGCCGAGTTCCCGATCGCCTCCGTCTCCGACACCGTGGGCGGGCAGAAGACGCTCGAATTCGCCGACGAGATCTTCGACCCGTCCACGGGCAAGAACGTGACCCGCACGCTCACGATCACGGCGGCCGACAAGTTCGGGCTCCCGACGGCCCTCGACGACGAGCTGCTGCTGGGCCTCATGCAGCTCTCGTGCGAGCAGGGGTTCACGGACAGAAAAGTCCACTTCTCGCGCTACGAGCTCATCAAGCTCCTCGGCTGGCGCGACGAGTCGAAATCCTACAAGCGGATCGAGGACTCGCTCAACCGCTGGACGGGCGTGACGCTCCAGTATCGCAAAGCTTGGTGGTCCAAGGAGGAGCAGTGCTGGGTCAACGAGACCTTCCACGTCATCGACCAGGTCACGGTCTTCGACCGCGAGCGCATCGCCCGCCGCAGAAAGATGGCGAGCGGCTCGCCCGACAAGGCGCT
>JANOBY010000074.1:0-6246 GCA_031411935.1 Planctomycetales bacterium
TTCCTGGTCAAGCCCGGCGGCGAGGGTACTTACCTGAAGGCCCAGTATCAGGTCAGTCGGTCGGGCTCGAACTGGCCCACCACCATGAAGGTCGCGGATCGTTCCACACCCCGCCTCTTCGACGGAGCGAGGCCATGATGCGACGCGATTCGTATCGGAAGATCGGGCTCGAACTCCTCGGGCTGCTCAGCGTGATGGCGCTCGTGGCCGCGTTCGGCCTGCCCAGGCCGGTCCCGAAAACCCCTCCACCGCTTGCCCCGGTTTCAAGCCCCACGGCGAAGGTGACTGTTTCGGTTTCCGAACCGCCTGCGGCGCCGAAGCCCGTCGAGCCGCCCGCGCCGATCCTCGATGAGAAGGCGGTCGCCGAGGCCGAGGCGCGAGTGAAGGCGGCGAAGGCCGAGGCCTCGCAGGTCGAAATCCGTCTGGCCGAGTCGACCGAGGCGTTGAAGGTCGCCCAGACCTCGGCCGCGAAGGCCACGCTCGGGTATCGCAAGCTCGCGTCGTCGGTTCGCGACACCCGTCCCCGCGTGGCGACCGCCAGGTCCCGAGGGGAGGTGCTCAAGGCCGAGCGGGATCGTCTTCAAGGCGAGTTGATGGCCCTGAACGAGGCCCCTCGGCCGCGACGCAAGGCGCTCGTGGACAAGAGCCCCGTGGCCAAGCTGCCCGACGGGGAGGAGTTCCACTTCGAGGTCCGCGGCAGTCGCGTGGCCTTCATCGACCTGGAGCGCCTGCTGGACCGCGTGAAGAGCGACGCCCGCATGCAGATCCGCATGAGCAGCGGGAATCGCCCCGTGGCGGGCGTGGCCGGGCCGGTCGGCTCGTTCTCGATCCGGTACGAGGTCGCCCGCCTGGACGACGGCTCCGACCCTCGCGTGGGGAACTTCGGCCTGACCGGCTGGGAGATCCAGCCCGAATCCGAACTCCGTGGCGAAACCTTCGCCCAGTTGATGGGCCCCGCGTCCGACTTCACCCGCGCCATCAACCGCCTGAACCCCGCCAGGGACGTGATCACCCTTTGGGTCTATCCGGACGCCTTCCCGCTCTATCGCCAGTTGAGAGACTCGCTTCACGAGCGAGGCTTCCTGGTCGCAGCCCGCCCCCTGCCCGACTCCATGCCGATCCGAGGGAGCCCGACCGGCTCCTCCTCCTCGGCCCAGTAACGCGGCCCGACCTCCCCTGGTGTTCGATCAGGGGAATGCGGGCGGCAATCAGGGCCGGGCGATGTATTGACCTCCCGACGCTTTGGCAATCTTGCGGAGGTCGGTGCTGTTACCCGACATATCGACGCAATGCACCGGGATTTTGGCCGCGTTCTTCTGGCCGAGGGCCTCGACGGTCCCTTCCGGGAATTGCCCGTCGGAGAGGAGGAAGACCGCGTCGGGCTTGAGGCTCAGCGCCTGGCTCATGGCGCCTCGCGGGTCCGTGGCCCCGTCGGCGCTGATCAGGTTGAGCCATCGCGCGAGCTGATCTCGCGAGGCGGTGTCGGCCGACGACAGGAGCCCGCCCGGCATGGGGAGCGGCACGTCGTTGTAGAAGATCACGTGGAATCGCTGCGGGAACCGCATCTCGCCGATGCTCCGGCGGAGTTCCCGCTTGGCACGGATCAGCCGCTCGCGGTCCCCCATGCTGCCGGAGCAATCGACCACGTAGACGAACGTCTTGCCCTGGGCGCGGATGTCGAAGAACGAGACCTGCCGCCAGGGCGGGATTCGGCTCCAGTCCACGCTCGGAGCATAGGGGTCATCCCCCTGGCCGGGCGGTCTCAGGAACGATGAGCCGGCCTTCGAGGTGGATTCCGATTTCACGGTGATTTGCTGGCCCGAGGCGGGGCAACACGCCGCAAGCCCGCCCAGGACCGCCACCGTGCGGAGAAGGCTCATACCGGACTCCTCCGAAGGCCGCTCTCATCCGAAAAGGCGTTCCAGGAGCTCGTTCACCAGCATGCAGATGCCGAAGATGAACATGCCCACGAACAGGCTGATCACGAAGAGGCCGAGGACTTCCGACGGCTTGTAGGATTGACGATCGCTGAACCGAGAGATCCGCCCGCGTGCCATGCTCGTCCCCCGACGCGGCCTGTTCCTTGACGCCCGGCACGCTCCAGGATGCCCAGGAGTAATCTACCCCCCGAGGCCCACGGGTTCCAGCCCCGGACCGCCTCGTCGGCGAATTGGTCGGGTCGCGCCATTGACCAACGCTCGCCCGATGTCCAATGATAGCAAGGCCCGACGAGGCCCCAACCCCTACCGCGCCGACTTCCCGGAGAATCCCCGCATGTGGGGCCTGACGAACGCCGATTTCCTGACCATTGCCGTGAACATCGGCTGGCTCGTGATCCTCGAGGCCCTGCTGAGTGCGGATAATGCGCTCGTCCTGGCCGTGATGGTACGTCACCTCCCGGCGGTCCAGCAGAAGCGGGCCCTACGTTACGGAATCTGGGGGGCGTTCCTCTTCCGTCTGATCGCCGTGCTGCTTGCGAGCTACCTGTTGCAGTTCTGGCAGCTCAAGTTCCTGGGCGGGCTCTACCTGCTCTACCTGGCCGTGAGTCACTTCCTGGGCGGGGGCCACGAGGGCACCGATCCTTCGGCCCCGCCGAAGTTTGGGAAGGGTTTCTGGGGCACGGTGATCAGCGTCGAGCTGGCCGACATCGCGTTCTCGATCGACTCGATCCTAGCGGCCCTGGGCATGGTGGAGACCCTTCCCGAGCGATTGCAGGCCAACCAGTATCTCTCGCTGGGGATCATCTACATCGGCGGGATCCTGGGCATCCTCACCATGCGCTACGTGGCGGGGATGTTCATCAAGATCCTCAATCGCTTCAAGGGGCTGGCGGCGGGTGCCTATTTGCTCGTGGCCTGGATCGGGATCAAGCTCATGGGCGCGGGGATCCAGGACGCGTTCCATCCGAAAGCCATCCTGGGCAAGTTGCCCCCTCTGCCCGCATGGCTCCAGTCCGCGCCCGACTGGATGAAGACGTTCCACTGGGAGATCGGCCCCGTCCCCTTCTGGTCGGGCATGCTGCTGATCAACGTCGTGAGCCTTCTATACAAGCCGAAAGACAGGGGCCACCACACCCCTCCCCCCGATTTCGACGGCATGCTCTGACCCGCCCGCTCATGGGAAGAGCCCGTTGATCAGGAAGGCCAACCTCACGGCGGACTGGGCAAGTCGCTCCCGGGCGATCGGGAGGCTGGCCTCCTGATAGCTCTCGCCGAGCTTGGCCCCTTTCTTAAGGGTGCCGTCGAGGTATGCGGACCTGGCAGCCTTGAGGCTCTCGGTCGCCCACTCCTCGGTTGTGCCTTCGTTCCATTTCTCGCGATTCTCGGGGGTCGCCAGGGTCTCCAGCTCCTTGACCCAGGCGTCCTCGCCCGACACGTGCTGCTCCAGGACCTGCGAGTCCCAGACCCGGTGAAGGTTCGACCCCTTGCCGAAGAACTGAACCTGGGTGTCATTCCCGCCCCGGTCGCCGCGATGCCCCACGTGCAGGGGCTGGTGCATGTCCTGCACGAAATGCACGAGGAACCGAAGGGCTTCCCGGCGCTCGGCGCGGGGGGCGTCGGGGTTGCTGAGCGTGGCCTTCATCGCGGCGATGGCCGAGACCACGCACCCCTCGGCCGGGCAGAATTTGGGGTCATACTGGGTCTCGTCGATGGGCACATTTACGTAATGCCAGGGGGCGGTGTGCTTGCGCTCGGAGCGGACCTCGTCGGCCCAGGTCGACGCGTCGGCCAGGGACTCGCCGGGTTCCAGCAGGTCCCGGACGGCGGCCCTGGCATTCGGCGTGAGAAGGCCCTCGGCCACCCTCGCCGAGGCGCGATGCGCGAGCCGTCCCCAGGCCCCGGCCTCGGGCGCAAAGATCGCGATCGCGGTTGCGGCGAGGAGCCCGGGCAGAGTAAATTTGCGAGCCCGCGAGATCATGATGATTTCCCCGTGACGCGAAGTGGCGGGATCGCGGGAAGCCGCCCCGATCGGTTGGCGCACGCCCCTCGGCTCTGCTACTTTGACTGCTCGCGCCCCGGGCGGCAACCTTGATTCCCGAGAAAGACTCACCCAGATGGCCGCTCTCGAATCCTACTCGCCGTGCCCTTGCGGCAGCGGACAGAAATACAAATGGTGCTGTCAGAAGGCCGAGCCGTTCGCCGAAAGGGCGCAACGCCTGGCCGACTCGAACCAGATCGAGGCCTCGGTAGCCGCCCTGGATGAGGGGCTCTCGAAGGTCCCGGGCAGCCCCTGGCTCACCATGCGTAAGGCTGTCCTGATCGCCCGGCAGGGGAAGCTGGCCGAGGCCGGGACCGAGCTCCGCGCCTTGCTCGCCAAGATGCCGGGCCATGTGGGTGCGCACAACTTCCTGGTCCGCGTGGTGCTCGAGACCGAAGGGGCCGAGGCCGGCGTGGCCCAGTTCCAGCAGGCCCTGGCCACGGTCTCGACCGAGAACCGCCCGCCCCTGGCCATGACCGCGCAGTTGGTCGGGCTGATCCTCAGCGAGCAGGGCCACATCCCCGCCGCCTACGCCCACCTCGTCCTCAGCAAGGCCATCGGCGGGGACACCGAGGATCGCCAGGTCGCCCAGTCCCTGAGGATGATCGAGGGGAACGTCAACGTCTCGGCCTGGCTCAAGAACCCCTACAAGCTCGCACCCGCCCCCGAGGCCCTCCCCGCGGCCCACGCGAAGGGCTTCGCCGACGCGATCGGTTGGGCCGAGGCCGGCCTCTGGAATTCGGCGGCGGCGGCCTTCGAGACGCTCTCGGCCCACAACATCCCCCTGGCCGATTACAACCTCGGCCTCTGCCGGCTCTGGCTGACCGACGATCAGGCCAGCGCCTCGGCGTTCCGTCGCTATATCGCCACGCTCGGCGATTCGACCGAGGCGGTAGACATCGAGGCCCTCTGCCAGGTCATCGCCCCGCCCAAGAGCAAGGACCTCGTGAGCCACGTCCAGCTCATCTGGACCGTGCGCGACCGGGGGGCCCTTCTCAAGGCCCTTCGCAACGCCCCCAGCATGGACGACGAGGGCCGCGGGCACCTGGACCCCGAGGACCCCGAGTCGCCCGAGGTGGACCTGTTCGCGCTTCTGGATCGGCCCAAGCCCGAGGGCTCGGTGGCCGCCCTGGAAGTGCGCGACCTGCCGAGGATCGAGGCCCGCGTGTCCGTGAGCGACGGGCAGGCCGCGCTCGACCTTGTCGATGACGGACGTCTGGAGCGCCTCTCGGCCCGATTCACCGAGATCGCCGGCCTGGCCATCCCCCCCGCGCACCCGCGGACGAAGGTGCTCGGCCCCGTGTCTCGCCTGAGCGTGGCCCTGGAAGTCGAGATGTGGCTGCCCGAGGACGTGTCCGCCGAAGACGCCGCACGCCTGACCCGCGCCGAGAGGGCCCGGATCATCGGCGAGGTCTGGCCCGACACCCGGATGCCCTACCTCGGCGGGAAGACCCCTCGCGAGGCCGGCCGCGACCCCGCCTCGCACATCGCCCTGCGTGCGGCCCTCTGCCAGTTCGAATCGGGCCAGGAAGCCTGGGGCGGAGGCATCGATTTCCCCGCACTCCGCAAGGATCTTGGGCTGGAAGACGAGCCCGCGATCGACCCGGCGACCGTGGACGTGGATCGCGTCCACCTCTCCCGCCTGATCCGCATCCCGATCGAGGGCCTGAGCGACCTGGGCCTGATCAAGCTCTTCGCGAGGTCCCATCGCTACCTGCTCCCGATCGTGATCGAACGCTCGGCGAAGGCCCTGATCGAGCGCCCGCAGATCTTCGAGCGGGGCGAACTCGACCGCGTGGTCCCGTATGCCGATCTTGCGAACCTGGCCATGGGGCGTCTCCAGAAGGAGGAAGCGTTCTCCTGGCTGGAGCGCGGCCGGCAGGCCGACAAGTCGGGCGTGAACGTGGTGCGCTGGGACTTCCTTGAGGTCCGCCTCAAAGCCCGCACCGAGCGGCCCGAGGACTGGGTCCCGCAGCTGGCCATCCTCCTCGATCGCTACTCGCAGGACCGGGCCGCGTCATCTCATGTGATGATGAACCTGATCGAGATGGGCCTGGTGGAAGTCCAGCCCAACCCCGACGACTCGGGCCAGATGCTCATGGACACGCGCCGGCTCCAGGCCGTGCTCGCCCAGTTCGGCCCCAAGATCACCACGGCCTCGGGCCGTCTGGGCGTGTCGGCCACGCAAGGCAAGATCTGGACCCCCGGCGAAGGCCCCGCAGGCCGCACCGAAGGGATCTGGACCCCGGGGTCGGGCCCCGCCCCCGC
>JANOBY010000075.1:0-14824 GCA_031411935.1 Planctomycetales bacterium
CCCCACACCCTACCCCTCCCCCCGCTCGCGGATAGAGGGGACCAGAAACGCCCGGGCATCGCTGAAAAACCCCGAACCCACTGCCCTCTCAGGACCAGAAAAGCCCAGAGGTCACTGCCCTCTCGGGACCAGAAGACCCCCGGCATCGCCACCGAGGGGGGATCAGGTTGGAAACGGTATCGGACGGGTCTTCCTTGAGCTTCGGCCCTGGCGGCTGGTCCGGTCGCGGCTCTACAATACCCCTATGATCGCCACGTCGATTCTCAAGGGGATGTTCCGCGTCCTCCACGGTCCTACCCCTCCGCCCTTGCCCGCGAGCGAGCGGTCGGGCCTGGTGCTGATCGCCGACGGTGTGGGCGGCCTGGACCTTTGCGGGACCGGCCTGGTCCATGCCGCCGCCAAGGCCGGGCTGCCCCACGAGATCCGCGTGGTCCCCTGGGGGCATGGGTTCGGCCGCTGGCATCGCGACCTCACGAACGTGGAGAACCACCGCCTCCGCGCCTCCCAGATCGTCGAGCAGGTCCTCCGGTTTCGCCAAGATAAGCCTGGAGCCCCGATCTTCCTGGTGGGCAAGTCGGGCGGGACGGGGGTGGTGGTGCGGGCCATGGAGGATCTGCCCGAGGACTCGATCGAGGCGGCGGTGTTGCTCTCCTCGGCGCTCTCTCCGGAGTACGACCTGTCCCGGGCGTTGCGGGCGGTGAGGCGGGACATGACGCTCTTCTGGTCGCCCTTCGACGTTCTGATCCTGGGCCTGGGGACGCGGATCTTCGGGACGATCGACCGCCGCAACGCGATGAGCGCGGGGCTGGTGGGGTTCCGCCAGCCGAAGCAATTGGACGAGTCGGGCCGTGTTCAATATTCCAAATTGAAGCAAATTCGCTGGTCCCCGGCGATGGCGAGAACGGGGTATCTGGGCGGCCACATCGGGCCCGACAGCCCGGCTTTTCTTCGGAAGTATGTGCTTCCCCGATTGGAAGTTACGGCATAACGAGTCGGCGCCCGAGGGCGCGGGTCAAGCCAGCGCGCCGACGCGCCGATAACGTAAGAGCCCAGAGGGGTTGGCGGCCGGGATTGGCCTGGCCGCGACAACGGGTGGGGCGGCTCGCCGGGACTCGGCCACCGCCGTTCACGGCGATCGACGAAGCCCTCCCCGAGAACCTGACCTCCGGGTGCCCGAGTTCGGGCGGAAAGCGTGAGAGCGAGTTTTCGGATCGGCTTCCTCCCCGCGAGAGCGAACGCGGAGGCCGCAGGCCGCGACCCGGACGAGGGGTCCCGGCCTGCGTGTCTCGCCGCCGCGATCGGCCGGCCGGACGCCCCGAGAACTGACCCCGTGAGGTGGCACCGCGAGCGGTCCCGTCCCTGACGACAAGCCTTTTTACACCGTCTCGAATGCCTTGCGTATCCCTCGTCAGGGACGGGCCGCCCGCGCCGAACTGCCCCCTCGGGCCGATTCCCAGGTCCTCACGCGGGCGACGCCTCCAGGAGCGTTTTGAGGTTCGCGGCGGCGTCCAGCGTCTGCTTCTTGAGGCCCATGCGGATCACGGGCGTGAGCAGCCTTCCCGCGAAGGTCCTGGGCGTGATCTCGATGATGTGACGCGTGAGCGCCCCTCCGGGCGAGGGGGCCACGTGCAGGTCCACCGAGACCTCGAACGCGCCGTCGGAGTACCTGCAGTGGAGGCGTTCGCCCGGCGTCCTCGCCAGGATCTGGCCGGGCATCTCCCCCTGCTTTCCCCCCTGCCTGTACACGTAAAGGAGCCGGTCGCCGGGGGCGTTGGGCCCGTCGCCCAGCTTCTCCAGGCTCACGCACGGGGGCAGCCATTTCGCGGTGAGCGGGAGGTCGTCGATGGCGGCGAAGGCCCGCTCCGGGGTCGTCCGGACGGTCTCGGCATGTTCGAAGCGGATGGGCATGGGACCCTCGAATAAGGCTCGCCGCACGTCGGTGTGCGGCCCCGCGAGCGTATCGAGGCCCCCCGGGACATTCAATGAGAATCGCCCCGTCCGTGGCGAGGACGAGGTCGATCTCTCGATCATCCCCGGATGGGGCGTGCGGGCAGAAGGAGCCCCTTGAGGCTCATGGGCCGGGGGGCCTGGGGATCGCGGCGGGAGGCGGGGAGGACGGGGCCCGGGGGCGAGGTATGGGGCTCGTGCGAGGGCCCCCTGCGGGGCAGTCCGGCCTTCCGGTCGCGCGCCTCGATCCACCTCGCGAGGCTCTCGGGCGGGAGGGGGGGCGCGAAGTAGAAGCCCTGGACCTGGTCGCATCCCCAGGTCGTGAGCAGGTCCAGGGCGGCGGCGTCCTCCACGCCCTCGACCACCACGCACAGCCCCAGGTCGTGCCCCAGCGCGATCACCGAGCGGACGATGCACTCGTCGCGCCTCTGCTCTTTCAGGTGCTTGACGAACGAGTGGTCGATCTTCAGCTCGTCCACCGGCAGCTCCTTCAGGTGCGCGAGCGACGAGTAGCCCGTCCCGAAGTCGTCCAGCGCCACCCTCACGCCCAGGGCCCTGAGGCGGACGAGATTCACGCTGGCGCGTTCGGGATCGGCGAGCACGGCGCGCTCGGTGACCTCGGCCGTGAGCCGCGAGGCCGACGAAGCCTGGCTTGCGAGCAAGTCCAGGATGGCGTCGAGCATGGGGCCGTCCTGGAGGCTCTCGGGCGCGAAGTTCACCGCCATGTCCAGGTCCAGGCCGCCCCTGTGCCAGACCTGGGCCTGCAACAGCGCGGACCTCAGTGCCCAGAGGTCGATCATCCGGATCAGCCCGGCCTGCTCGGCCAGGGGCAGGAACTCGGCCGGGGCCAGCAGCCCCTCTTGCGGGTGCTGCCAGCGGACCAGGGCCTCCACGCCCACGACCCGCCCGGACTTCAGGTCCAGCTTGGGCTGGTAGTGGAGCACCAGCTCGCCGCCCTCGATCCCCTGCCTCAGCTGGCTCGCCAGCGAGAGCCTCTGCGGGGTCGAGGCGGCCTGATCGTGCGAGTACAGGACGCGGTCCAGCCTCGCCCGCTTGGCCATGTACATGGCCAGGTCGGCATGACGCAGGAGCGTGGTGGCGTCGGCCCCGTGCTCGGGGTAGACCGACACGCCGATGCTCGCCCCCACGTCGAACACCTTCTCGAAGCACGCGAGAGGGCGCCGCATGATCGCGGAGATCGCGTCCGAGACCTCCAACGCGCGTCCGGCCTCGGCCCCCGGCATGAGGATGCCGAACTCGTCTCCGCCGAGCCTCGCCACCGTGTCGGCCTTCTCCCTCACGCAGTCCAGCAGGCGGGGCCGGAGCTGACGCAGGACCTCGTCGCCGTACTCGTGCCCGAACGTGTCGTTGATCTCCTTGAACCGGTTCAGGTCCAGCAAGAGCAGGGAGAACGCCCCCCCCCGGCGGACGGACGAGGCGATCACGTCCTCCAGCTCGTGCAGCAAGAAGTCGCGGTTGGGCAGGCCGGTCAGCGCGTCGTGCGTGGCCTGGTACGCCAGCCGATCCTCGATCTGCTTGCGATCGGTGATGTCCACCAGCACGTTGGCCGCGCCCAGGAACTGCCCCTCATCCGAGCGCAACGGGTTGGCGTGCGCCAGGGCCGACCGCAACGAGCCGTCGGGGCGCTCGATCACCAGCTCCTGGGCGTTGTAGGGCTTCTGCGCCTGCAGGGCCAGGGCCATCCAGCATTGATCGTGCCTCATGGGGGTGCCATCGGCGTAAAAAAGCCGGTACGACCCGCAGAAGCGATCGGTCGCGTCGTAAAGCCGGGGCTTGCGGCCCCAGACCTCGGCGGCCGAGTGGTTGTAGTAGGTGATCAGCCCCTCGGTGTCGCAGGTGTAGGCCGCGGTCGGGAGGGCGTCGAGAACCTGGAGGAGGAACCCCTGGGTCTGCCAGGTCGACGGGTTCATGAGGTGGCGCATCATGCCGCGGCTGCCCTTGCTAAGGGTCGTGGATCGTGGCCCGATCCGGGGCTCCGGACGTGAACAGCCTGCGACGGCCGGAACGCGCGAGCTTCGTCGCTCGGACGCTTTTGTCTCTCTAAAGATGTGTAGGTCACATTTTGTTCAACGGCGTTCGCCCGACGATTGCCGGCAACATCCCGACCTTCTCTTGGTACGGGCTCGGTGCCCCGGCGTGACGCGCCGAAAGGGTTGCACGGCAACGGCTTCATTGCGTCACGCCCGCATGGATGGCCCCCTTGACTTGCGATCCCGGTTGCGTCACGCTTTTTCCTGGATTCTTGCCTCCCCCGGAACGAAGGGCCGCCGCCATGTCCGACCTCGCGCACAACGACCTGCACGCCGCCGCGGCTCTGGCCGAGGACTACCAGCGCCTCAGGGCCGAGATCGGCAAGGTGATCGTGGGGCAGGACGAGGTGGTCGAGCAGCTGCTCACCAGCCTCTTCGCCCGCGGACACGTGCTGCTGGTGGGCGTGCCGGGGCTGGCCAAGACCCTGCTGGTCTCGACCGTGGCGAAGATCCTCAGCCTCTCCTTCCGCCGCATCCAGTTCACGCCCGACATGATGCCCAGCGACATCACCGGCACCGACATCCTCCAGGACGACCCCGAGACCGGCAGGCGCAAATTCGCCTTCATCCCCGGCCCCGTGTTCGCCAACATGATCCTCGCCGACGAGATCAACCGCACCCCTCCGAAAACGCAGGCCGCGCTGCTCGAGGCCATGCAGGAACGCCATGTGACCGCCGGAGGCCGCACCTACCCGCTTCCCGAGCCCTTCTTCGTGCTGGCCACGCAGAACCCGATCGAGCAGGAGGGCACCTATCCGCTGCCCGAGGCCCAGCTCGACCGATTCATGCTCAACGTGAGGGTGCCCTACCCCACCGCCGACGAGGAGCTCGCGATCCTCAAGGCCACCACGGGCGCCGCCGGGGCCGAGCCCCAGATCACGCTCTCGGCCGAGCAGATCCTCGCGCTGCAAAGCCTCGTGAGGCAGGTCCCCGTGGCCGACTACGTGTTCGCCTACGCGCGGGACATCGTGAGGGCCACCCGCCCCAACGAGAGCGAGGCCACCGACTACGTGCGCAAGTACGTGACCTGGGGCGCCGGGCCCCGGGCCGGCCAGTCGCTGATCCTCTGCGCCAAGGCCCGCGCCCTGCTCGAAGGCCGCGTGCACGCCACGGTCGAGGACATCCGCCGCATGGCCCGGCCCGTGCTCCGCCACCGCATCATGACCACCTTCCACGCCGAGGCCGAAGGAATCGACTCCGACACCGTGATCGAGCACCTCCTCACCGCCATCCCCGCCCCGCCCGAACGCGCCGCCACCCGCCTCGTAGGGAGCCGGTAAGATGGCCGGCTCACGAGCCATTCGCCAGGCGCCGGCGAAGCTCCTCAATCTCAAGCCGGAGCCGACTGGCCTCGGCCTCCGCCGAGTCGGCGCGAGCCGCTTCGGACTGCGCGCGAGCCGCTTCGGACTGCGCGCGAGCCGCCTCCGCTTCGGCTCTTTCGGAGGGGGTTGCGAGCCATCGCCCGAGCGCCGGATCGTACAATCTCAGCGAGGTCCCGGCGCGCTCGAGGTGCAGCCCCAACTGCTCGCTCGGGAGACGACCCTCGACGGGCTCGATGGGCACATAGACCCCGTCGCGGAGCCGAGCCCCCTGGAAGGCCGGCCGAAGGTAATCTTCGGTGGGATCGAACTTGAAGTACTCGGGCGTCTTCAGCACGTCCCGATATAGAGCCCGCTTCGTCGTCTCGTCCTCGCGTCGCGTCGATTTCGACGTGATCTCGATGACCACGTCCGGCCCCTTGCCCTCCTCCCAGATCAGGAAATTATCGCGAGGGGGACGCTTGGGAACTCCGCGGACGATGAACACGTCGGGCGAGAGCCGCTTGTTGGGGAATCCTTCCGCGTAGTACACCAGCAGGTCCCCACCCACATAGACCATGGGGTCGCCCGCGAAATGATGGGCGAGCGTCTGGATCAGGTCCATCGTGACCCACATGTGGAGCTCGGTCTCGGACATCGGCTTGCCGTCCCCCGTCGGATAGTCGATCTCGGGCGGGCTCTGGTTGCGGTAGCCGGTGGCCATGAGGAAAGCTCCGGTGGCGTTTGCCGAGAATCGTCCCATCGCGCCCGGGCACACCCATCGTGCCCCGTCCTGACCAGAGTATCATAGGCAATCGACAGCGACGAGCCGGATCAACCGATCGAGGCCCCCATGACCGCCCCCGCCCCCCTGCCCCAACGACGCGGCAACCGCATGTTCCAGATGCGCCTGCCCGTGTTCATGGTGGCCGTGGCGGGCTCGTCGCTGGTCCTGTGGGCGGCCCGGTTCTACTGGGCGAATCGGGACGTCGCCACGTCGTGGGCGAACCAGCAGATGGTGGCCCTGGCGACCGCGAATGCGAACGCTCGCTGGATCGCCGCCGACCAGCTCGGCAATGCGACCCGCGAGCATGCGGCGAGGGTCACGCCGTCGGTGGTCCAGGGCACGCGCGACCCCGACGCCCCGGTCCGCAGGGCGGCGGTGCGATCGCTCGCGAATCTGCTCGTGACCCAGTTCCCCGGCGGCTCGACCGAGCTGCCCGCCGACCACGAGCTGGTCACATCCGCGATCATCCGCCTCTTGAAAGATCCCGACGCGAAGGTCCGGATCGAGGCCATCCGCTCGCTCGCGACCCTGGAGCGCAACGTCTCCACCTTCACGACGGGCCCTCCCGGCGCCCGGATCAACCGGGCCATCAGCCTGGGGGCGAACCTGGAGCCCGCCGTCCCCGCGATCGTCGCGCTTCTGAATGACCCCGACGCGGACGTGGCGACCGAGATGCTGAGGGGCCTCGAATGGCAATTCAGCGCCCGCATCAAGCCGCTCCTGCCGGCGCTCGCGGCCCGAGCCAGGCAGAGCGATCCGGAGGCCCAGCCCCAGGCGATCGCGACGTACGCCGCGGCGCTCAGCACCCTGCAACAGCCGGGGCTCGACCTGCTGGCCATCCTGGACGAGGCCCGGTCCCCGGCCATCCGCGCCGCCGTGCTCCAGGGACTCCGCACGAACGCGATGGGGATCATGGGGCGCTGGGCCTGGGTCGATGCGGCCGAGATGGCCCCTGGCCTGGCTCGGCTCGCGGTCGAGGGGGATCCGGCCGAACGCCCGCTGCTGATCGAGGCCCTGTACGGGATGGGGATCGTCCCTCCGTCCGTGGTGCCCACGCTGATCGCCGGGCTCGCGTCGGACGATCCCGAGACGCAGGACCTCTCGGCCCGCGGCCTGCTCGTCGCGCGTCCCGCCGCGACCGAGAGCCTCCCCGCCCTGCTCCGCCTGGCGCAGATCCAGGCGAAATCGGTCTGGCCGCTCTCGGCCGCCGACGCCATCCTGGCCATCGACCCCGCGAGCCCCGAGGCGATCGCGCTCATCCCACTCCTGACCGTACGCGCGAAAACCCCTTCGGACACGGGGGCGCAGGTCCATGCGGTGGACTCCCTGGGCAAGCTCGGCCCCCCCGCCTCGCCCGCCGTCCCGGGCCTGGTCGAGATCCTGAGACGCGACGGCCAGTCCTTTGAGGATGAGCAACTCCGCGACCTCACGCTCGTCACGCTCGCGAAGATCGGCGAGGGGGCCCGCCCGGCGCTTCCGCAACTGTCGGCGATGGCCCGCGCCGGGCTTCTCAACAACTCTCCCAGGATCGACGAGGCCCTGGCGATCTTCACCATCGCGCCCGATTCCGACGAGGCGGCCGATTACCTCATGCAACTGACCCGTCTCGTGTTCCGCAACCCGAACATCCGATCCATCCAGGCCCACCCGGCCAGTCGGCGGATCGCCCCCCTGGCCAGGACCACCCTGGGACGCCTGCGCGAGCTGGAACACACCTCCGATCCGAACACCCGCTACATGGCCCGCAGGGCGCTCGAAGCGATGGAACCCCTGATCCAGGAATGACCCAAACCATGCCCCCAAACGCCGCCAACCCGACAGGCTCTCTCGACATCGACCCCTCCGCCCTCGCGCGTTTCGGGCGCCTGGAATTGCTTGCTCGCCTGGTCGTCGAGGGCGTGATGATGGGCCACCATAAGAGCCCCTTCAAGGGGTTCTCGGTGGAGTTTGCCGAGCATCGCCAGTATGGGCCGGGGGACGAGATCCGCCATATCGACTGGCGGACCTATGGCAAGACCGATCGCTACTTCGTGAAGGAATATGAGGAAGAGACCAACCTGAAAGCTTATCTTGTCGTCGATACGTCGGGCAGCATGACTTACTCGGGCAAGACGGTGTCCAAGTTTGAATATGCTCGCCAGCTTGCGGCCTCGCTTGCCTACCTGATGATCAGCCAGCGCGACGCGGTGGGGCTCGTCACGTTCGACTCGGCGATCAAGGCCATGCTCCCGGCGAGATCGGCTCCGGGGCATTTTTCCGTGCTCTGCAAGGCGCTTGAGGATTCGCAAACGGGGGGCGAGGCCCCTCTCTCGGGCATCCTGCATGCGTTGGCCGACCGGGTGAAGCGTCGGGGGCTGATCGTGGTGCTTTCCGATGGGTTCGATGACCTGGAGAACCTGGCGTCGGCGATCGGGCATCTGCGGCATCGTCGCCATGAGGTGTTGTTTTTGCAGATCCTCGCGCCCGAGGAGGAAGATTTCCCTTTCCGGAAGCCGTCCCGATTTCGCAACCTGGAACGTCTGGATCACCTGCTGAGGATCGACCCGGCGGCGCTGCGGGCCTCGTACCTCGCGAAGTTCAACGCCCACTGCGCGGGCCTCAAGGAGAAGGTGCAGGGCATGAACGCCGACTATCACCGCGTGACGACCGCCACCCCGCCCGACCTCGCCCTGCTCGACTACCTCGCCGCGCGTTCGAGCCGCCGAGGTGGGCGATGACCTGGAGCGTAGGCGCACCGTTCATGCTCTGGGGCCTGCTGGGCGTGAGCATCCCGGTGATCATCCACCTGCTCAGCCGCCGCCGGACCGAGACGATCGACTGGGGCGCCATGCAGTTCCTCGACCTGGGCCGACGCGCCCAGAGGAAGATGCAGATCACCGAGCTGCTGCTCATGGTCGGCCGCATGGCCCTGCTCGGCCTGGTGGCCCTGGCCGTGGCCCGGCCCTTCTGGCAGCCCCCGGTGAGCGAGAACGGCGTGACGAAGGCCCTGGGCGGGGGGCGCGCCTCGCGAGACACGGTGATCGTCCTCGACGGCTCCGAGAGCATGGACCGCACCGTCGACGGCGAGTCGCCGAGGTCGCAGAGCCTGGCCTGGATCACGACCTTCGCGAAGGGCATGAAGCCCGGGGACTCCGCGAGCCTCTTGCTCGCGAGGGACCGCGTGAAGCCGCTGACCGACGGCCTGACCTATGATCCGGCGAGGGTGGGCGACGCCCTGAAGTCCGTGCCCGCCTCGCGAGGCTCGAGCGACATGACCGCCGCGATCGCCGAGAGCTTCCGCGTGCTGGAATCGGGCAAGAACCCCGCGACCGACGTGGTCATCCTGACCGACGGCCAGAGGCTCCCGTGGCGCCCCGGAGAGCCGCGCCGCTGGACGCTCCTGCGCGACCTCCGCAAGGAATTGAAGGGCCGAGCCCCGCGCATCTCGTCGATCGCGTTCCCCCCGAAGCCCACGACCGAGGGGGCGGACGCGGCGGTGGTGGCGATCGACACGCCGCGAGGTGTGTACTCGCCCAACGCCTCGATCGCGGTCTCGGCCACGGTGACCAACGCCGGGCCCGCCTCCGCGTCGCGGTCGGCCGAGCTCCTGATCGACGGCGTGGGTGTGCCCGGCACGGCCCAGCGTCTCGGGCCGATCCCGCCCGGGGGCAAGGCCCCCCTGGTCTTCCGCACGACCATCGCCAACCCGGGGTCGCACCTCCTGGGCGTGAGGCTCTCGGGGGGCGACGACCTGCTCGCGGCCAACGACCTGGCCGAACGCCCGGTCGAGATCGCCGAGGCCCTGCCCGTGCTCTTGATCGACGGCGAGCCGGGGCTGGAGCCGCTGAGCGGCGAGGTCGACTTCCTCCGCGCCGCGCTCGCCCCGGCCGAGGACGAGGCCCCCGCCGTCCAGGCCCGCACGGTGCCCGCCTCCGACTTGGCGGCGAAGTCCCTGGAAGGCCGGCGCGTGGCGGTCCTCGCCAACGCCAATCGGCTCGACGCCGCGCAGGTCGCCGCGCTCTCGCGGTTCGTGGGCGATGGCGGAGGCCTGCTCGTGTGCCTGGGCGACCGCGTGGACGACCTGTTTTTTAACGACACGCTGTTCGCCAACGGCAACGGCCTCCTGCCCGCGAAGCTGGGCGAGCCCAGGGGAGACGCGAACCGTCGCCAGGCGATCGCGCACCCCGCTCCCCGGACCTTCACCGGCCCCGCGCTCGGCCCTTTTGGTGCGGGCGACACGCCCGCCCTGGGCGAGGCCGACCTCTTCCTCTACCGCGTGCTCGCCCCGGCCACGACGGTGCCCCCCTCGGCCGTGATCGCCCGGCTCGACTCGGGCGACCCGTGGGCGGTCGAACGCCCGTACCGCAAGGGCCGCGTAATCCTCATGGCCGGGCCGATCGACGCCGAGGGCGGCACCCTTCCCGTGAACCCCGACTTCGTCCCGCTTGTTCATGAGCTGATCTATCGCCTGGCCGACCCCGAGGGCGGCAACGTCCCCGCGAAACCCGGCGAGACGGTGGTCGTGGACCTGCCCGAAGCCCCCGCGCCCGAGGTCAAAACGGCCGACGTGACCCGCCCCGACGGCACGACCTCGCCGGCCCCCCTCGTGCGGGAGTCGGGCAAGGTCCGCGTGCGGATCGACGACCCGGGCGAGCCGGGCATCTATCGCGTGAGGCTTCCCGGCCCGTCGGGAGGCACGGCGTTCGCGTCGGTCGCGTCCGACGCCCGAGAGACCGAGACCGAGCCCCTCGCCCCGGCCGAATCCGCCGCCCTGGCCGAAGGGTGGCCCCTGGCGTTCGCGACCCAGGCCGAGGCGCTCGACACCCGCCTGCGGGAGTCCTCCGGCGGAGGGCCCCGCCCTCTCTGGCGATGGCTGGTGCTCGCGGCGCTCGGGGGGCTATGCCTGGAGGTCTTCCTCACGCGGTCGATGGTCCGGAGCCGAGGCGTGGCCCCCCAGATTCAGGAGCCCGGAGCATGATCCCCTTCGCGCAGGCGATCCCCCTGGGAGCTGGAGATCGCCGCCTGATCCTCGCGGGCCTCGCGCAATGGGGCCTCTGGCTGGCCGCCGGGCTCGCCGCCGTCGCGCTGATCTTGGTCCTGTACCGCTACGAGCGCAAGATCGTGTCCCGCCGGGCCGGGCTCAGCCTGCTGGGGCTCAGGCTCCTGGCCGCGCTCGTGCTGGTGGCCGCCCTGTTCGAGCCGATCGCCTCGCGCACGTACAAGGAGACGGTGCGAGGGCGGGTGATCCTGGGCGTGGACCTCTCGCAGAGCATGGCCACCGCCGACGCCGGGCGATCGGCCGAGGACCGCCTGAAGCTGGCGAGGATGCCGGGCGCGTCGTCCCTGGATATGAGCGCGCCTCCGTCGCGTCAGGAGATCGCCCGGCGGCTCGTCTCCGGCCCGTGGATCGAGCCGATCGCCGCCGTTCACGACATCGAGGCCGTGGGGTTTGCCCGATCCGCCAACGGAGACGGCAACGTGAGCGCGCTGGCCGAACGCCTGAAGACTCCGCCCGGCCCCGACGACCCGCAGGGCTCGGGCACGGACTGGACCGAGGTGCTGGAGCGGGGCCTGAAGGACGACGGGCGGCCGATCGTGGGCGTGGTCCTCCTGACCGATGGGCAGTCGAACGGGGCCGACCCCGGCAACGCCGCGGCCGACAAGCTCGCCGCCCGGGGGATCCCGATCTACCCCGTGCTCATCGGCTCGACGAACCGCCCCGTGGACGCCGCGATCGCCGGGGTGAAGGCCCCCGAGCGGGTCTCCCGGGGGGACGCGGCCGACATCGAGGTCACGCTCAAGATCGACGGCCCGGCCCCCGGGACCGAGGTCCCCGTCACGCTCGACCGCCCCGGTTCCTCCCCCCTGAAGAAGCTCGTGAAGGTCCCCGCCGACGGCTCCCGCCCGGTGGTCGCGTTCCGCGTGAACCTGGAAAGCGCGGGGCTCCAGTCGCTGACCGCGACGGTGGGGCCGATCGACGGCGACCTCCGCGCGGACAACGACCGCCGCGCCGTGCCGATCGAGGTGACCGACGACCGCACCCGCGTCCTGCTCGTGGACGGCCAGGCGCGCTGGGAGTTCCAGTACCTGCGTAACGCCCTCATGCGCGACCCGCAAGTCACGCTCGAGAGCGTGGTCTTCCACCAGCCCACGCTCGCCGCGGGCGACCCGTCGTACAAGGCCGCCCTGCCCGTGAGGGCCGAGTCGGGCGAGAGCGCCGGGGCCCCCGATCCGCTCGGCTCGTTTGATGTGATCATTCTTGGAGATGTGGGGCCCGACGACCTGAAGGAAGGCGACTGGTCGCGGATCCAGTGGTACGTGGACGTGCGCGGGGGGACGCTGGTCATGGCGTCGGGCCCCCGTCAGATGTCCGCGATCGGCTCGCACGAGATCGCCCGCAAGCTCCTGCCCGTGGTGGACCCGTCGCCCGTGGTGGTGGACCCGACGAAGCTCGACCGCGACCGCCCGGCGCTCGCGCCCGGGGCGGGGCTCACGCCCGACCCGTCGGCCGCGTACGACGCATACCCCATGCTCCGCCTGGACGCCGAGCCCGAGGCGAGCCTGGCCGTGTGGAAGGGCCTTCCCCGCCTGCCCTGGGTGGTCGCGGGCAAGGCCAAGCCGCTGGCCTCGACCCTGGCCACGATTGCCGACACCAGCACGCTTTCCGGCGCCGATGCGGGCGTGGCGATCGCCGCCCAGCCCTACGGCCTGGGCAAGGTGCTGTGGGTGGGCACGGACGGCACCTGGCGATGGCGGTATCTCGTGGGGGACAAGCATCACCACCGCTTCTGGGGCCAGGTCGTGCGCTGGGCCAACGCCCCCAAGCTGGCCGTCGGCAACCGATTGGTGCGCTACGGCCCCACGCGGCCCCGCGTTCAGGAGGGGGCGGCCAGCACGATCCGCGCCCAGTTCGGCGACGACGCGCCGGGCGTAAAGGCCGACCTGCTGGTGGCCGCCCGAGTGTTCCGCAAGGGGCCCGACGGCAAGCCCACCGGCGAGGCCGTGGCCGTGGTCCCCCTGCGGGCCAGGGCCGACCAGCCCCGCACGTTCGAGGCCGCCGCGCCCCCTCTGCCGCAGGGCTCGTACGCGATCCTCCTGGACGCGCCTCAGCTCGGCGAAGAAGCCCCCAAAGATGGAGCCCCGCTCGAGGTCCTCGCCCGGTCCACCTCCGAGCGGACCGAGCTTGCGGCCAATCGCGACCCGCTCGACCGCCTGGCCGCGACCACCGGAGGCAAGGTCTTCGCCGACGTGGACGCCGACGGGCTATCCGCCCTGCTGAAGGCCCGGACGCTCGACCGCGAACGCACCGAGGAGACCTCTCTGTGGGATCGGCCCTGGGCGCTCGCCCTGTTTTTCGCCGTGCTGACCGTCGAGTGGATCATCCGCAAACGTTCGGGATTGCCTTGATGCGTGGGGACCGGCCTCGCCAGGAGACTCTGCGATGAAGGAGGATCGACCATGACGACCGCCCCGATCGACGCCCGCCCTCTGCCCCGCCCCCTGAGGCGCGGGCTCGACGCGATCGACCGCAAGCTCCGATCGCTCGCCGTGGTCCGCGGCCTGGGAGCCCTGGCGATCGTCATGGCCGCCATCGCCGCGATGGGCATGGCCGCCGACTTCCTGTGGCCCTTGCCCCTCGCCGCCCGCTGGAGCGTGTGGGGCGTGTGGGTCGCCGCGGGGGCGATCCTGCTCCTGAAGGCGCTCGCGCCGATCGTGAGCCGTTCGGGGGACTCGGACCTGGCCGCCGTGGCCGAGCGAGGCAACCCCGGCCTGGGCGAGCGGCTCTCGAGCGCGGTCGCATTGCTCGGCGGATCAGGCCCGCCCCACGGGTCGCCCGCGCTCATCGCCGCTCTGGGGGACGACGCCGCGAGACGTGCCGCCGAGGCGAACCTCGGCGCCGCGGTCTCGGCCCGACGGGCTTCCTGGACCCTTGCGCTGGGGGTGGCCTGCGCGGCCGCGGTGGTCGCGCCCTCGATCGTCCGGCCCGACCCGTTCCGCACCCTGGCCCGGCGGTTCCTCTCCCCCTGGACCGACCTCGATCGCGTGGCCCGGTTCGTGGTGAAGGTCATGCCCGGCGACGCCGTGGTGGCCATCGGCTCGGACGTGGGGCTCGTCGCGAACGTGGCACCCCGCTTCGGGGCCACCGCCCCCGCCCGATCCGCGAGCGTCGAATGGACCGGCTCCGACGGCGTGATGCACCGCCTGGCCATGACGACCGACGAGTCGGAATCGAGCCTGGGTCGAACCTTCCGCGCGACCCTGCCGCGCGTGTCCGAGACGGTCCTCTATCGCGTGGTCGCCGACTCGGTCGAAAGCCCCCGGCACAAGATCCGAGCCGTCGAACCGCCCGCCGTGGACGCGATCACCGCGACGGTCGCGCCTCCCTCCTACACCGGACGCCCCCAGACCACCGCGCGAAACCCGTCGCGGATCGAGGCGATGGAAGGGTCCAAGATTGCCATCGTGCTCAAGCCCACCAGGCCGCTGGCGAAGGCCGAGATCCAGTGGCCCGCGAAGGCCGATGGATCGACGCAGAGCGGAGAGCTCAAATCGACCGACTCCGGCAAGACCTGGGCGGGCGAGGTCGAGGCCGTGTTCTCGGGCAACTACACCTTCACGCTCTCGGATGTTGATCGCATCACGAATCGCCCCGAGGCCCCCCGCCGGGTGATCGTCCGGCCCGACGCGCCCCCCTCGGTCGGGCTCGGCGGATCGCCCGACCCGAAGGATGCGCAGGGCGACGATCTTCTGGTTGTCGATAT
>JANOBY010000076.1:0-17337 GCA_031411935.1 Planctomycetales bacterium
ACCATCAGGTGAGTCGGGGGCGGGTTGAGCCCCGAATCCGTCAACCCCAGCGTCATCGCCAGCCCAATCGGTTTGTTTTGACGGAGGGCAGAAATCTCGGATTCGATCTGGGCCCGCAGTCTCCCTTCTTCCGGAGTGAGCCGGGAGATCGCCAGGGCCTGGAGATCGCCGGGCATCCCGGCGAGCGGCTTGCGATGAGGCTCGACGATCGCTTCCATCCTCGCGACCCGGATCGCGACCTGTCGCTCGATCGTGGCCCTCATCTCGGCCACCCGCGTCCCCTCCGACTCATCGGCGAGGACCAGGCTGATGCTCTCGTCGCTATCCCTCACATACGGCTTGCTCGGAGTGAGGAACGCGGCGAGACGGTAATAGTCGGTCTGCTTGATCGGGTCGAATTTATGGTCGTGGCAACGGGCGCAGTGGATGCTGAGCCCGAGCATGGTCGTGCCGATCGTCTTGATCATGTCATCGATCTGATCGTATCGGTCGGCCAGCACGTCCGCCGGCTCATCGTCGATGGGACCGAGGCGATACATCCCCGTGGCGGTCTTCGAATCCCTCGTCGGATTCTCGATCTCGTCTCCGGCCAGTTGCTGGATCAGGAATTGATCGTAGGGTAGATCCCGATTCAGCGCCGAGATCACCCAGTCGCGGTACCTCCAGGCGTTCGGCTTGGGATCGTCACGCTCATAGCCATGCGTCTCCGCATAGCGAACCAGGTCGAGCCAGTGGCGGCCCCATCGCTCTCCGTAGTTGGGGCTGGCCAGCAACCGATCGACCAGGCTCTCATAGGCGTCAGGTCGAGTGTCATTGAGAAAGGCCGAGGTCGCCTCGGGGGTCGGGGGGAGGCCCGTCAGGTCGAACGTGATCCGTCGGATCAAGGTCCGGCGATCCGCGGGGGGCGTCGGGCTCAGCCCCTCAATGGCGAGGGTGTGCTGAAGGAACGCGTCGATCGGATTCGTCGCATTGCTGGCTTCTGGCACCGGTGGGCGGACGACCGGACGCAATGACCAGAGCTTCGTGCCCTCGTCCCGGGGACCGGCCCCCGTCGCGACCATGAGCAACGCGGTGAGCAAGATCTCGGGACGACGTATGGTCACGACAAAGACCTCGGGTCGCCGGAGGCAGGATTGTTAGGCAGATGTTGAATTTTGCAGCGTGTCCCGAGGATTTGCAAGCCATTCCTCGCGGAACTCTGGACCCGCATCGGGGGCAATGTTCGCATCGAGTCGTTCAGACTTCGAGCTTCCACGGGGCGCGCATCGGCCGGGACAGCATCTGGTTGGCGAGCGCGTCGCCGAAGAATGTCTCCTTGTCGGGCTGCCACGCCAGCGTCCGGCCACCCAGTCGCAGGGAGATGTTTCCGAGATGGCACACGGTCACGGAGCGAAAACCGATCTCGACATCGCAGATCGGCTTCTCCCGGCTCGTCAAGCAATCGAGGAAGTCTTTGATATGGTCGTCGGATCGGGCGAGACGAATGGCGTCGCTGGGGAGCGGTTCCGAGATCAGTCGAGCATCACTGGTCTTGATGCTGCCTCGATCGACGAAGATCCAGTCTCCGTTCTCGCCGACAAACTTGACACCGTTGTCCCCGCCGTCGGTGCAGATCAGCTGGGTCTCGTCGCAATATTTCGAGGCATTCTTGGCGTAGGTGTATGTGATCTTGAATTGCGGCGGGCAGTTGTAGCAGTTGGGTTCCAGGAGGGTTGGCGGAGTCGATTCGGACTGCACGAGCACGGGCCCGGCGCCGTCGGTGCCCAGGCCCCACTGGGCGATATCATTGTGGTGCGCCCCCCAGTCCGTCACCTTCCCGCCGGAATACTCGTACCACCATCGGAATTCGTAGTGGCATCGATTCTTCACGTAGTCGACCTCCGGGGTCGGCCCCATCCAGAGGTTCCAGTCCAGCCCCTCGGGGACTTTTTCCACGGGGAAGGGGCCCCCGACCGGGTTTTCTCCCACGCGAGTCTCGACGGTCTTGATCTTCCCGAGCCGTCCGTTGCGGACGAGCTCGCAGGCCAGGCGGAACCGGGCGTCGGACCGTTGCTGGCTGCCGGTCTGGACGACCCGATTGTATTTGCGGGCCGCATCGACCATGGCGCGGCCCTCGCCGATCGTGAGGCTGAGCGGCTTCTCGCAGTAGACGTCCTTCCCCCGCTTCATGGCCTCGATGGCGATCAGGGCGTGCCAGTGGTCGGGCGTGACCACGGTCACGGCGGTGAGATCCTTACGGTCGAGCAGTTCGCGGAAGTCGCTGTACTCGTCGACCTTCTCCTGACCAAGCTTGCCGAGGATTTTCCTGGCATCGCCCCGGTGGCGAGCATCGACGTCGCACACGGCGACGAACTGGGCCCCACGTCGGGCGGCCTCTTCCATCACGCTCGATCCCCGGGAGCCCGTGCCGATGGCCCCCATGACAACCTTCTGTCGCGGAGGCGGCCCTTGCCGAAGAACTGTCGTCGCTGAGGTTTCTCGGGCGAACCAGAGGGGAAGGCCCGCGGCCGTGAGCGCTGCGGTTGTCTCTCGGAGGAAACCTCTTCGCGATCGGTTGCCTGCAATCATGAGCGAAATCCTGTCTCGCGATTGACGGGAGGGGGGCCCGTTCGGTCTGCTAGACCCTAGCAAAACGGAAGGCTCGATGAAACACACGCTTTCTCGGCCTCATTCCGAGGCAAACCCGAGCGGCGCAGGGGTGAGGCAGGGGCATGACCGAGGTTCGGCAATCGTTTGGACTGGACTCGATCGATCGACACCTCGGCGGAGGACTCCTCCCGGGAAACCTGACCGTGATCGCCGGCGCGACGGGTGTGGGCAAGACCCAGCTCGGCCTGCGATGGGCGAATCAGGGCCTGGAGGCCGAAGGGAGCCGAGGCCTGGTTTGTGACCTGACGAGTCGAGGCGATGCCCAGAACCATGCCGAATATGCTCGACGGATGTTCGCCTGGGATCTGTTGCCGGCGAGCCTCGAAGGCCCGCCCGACCTCGACTCCCTCTGGGATTTCTCCCGAGAGCTCGGCGATTACATCCACCCGTTCAGCAAGACCGGCCGAAGGGTCACCCGCCGCGACCTCGAACCCGACGACTGGCATACCTGGAAGACCGATCTGTCGCGCGTGCTGAGGTCGGCCGCCGCGTACTTCTACGGTCAGTTCATCCGAGGCAAACGCCGGATCGTGGTGGATGGGATCGAGCCCACCGATCGATTCGCCGACTCGATTCAGTTCGAATTCTTCGAGTATCTCTATCACCACGTGTTCCGAAAGGAGGACTCCTGGGCCGCCCGAGAAGTCCTCCGGGAGCGGTTCCGGGCGGATCAATCGCAGGTCGACGCCCATCCCTACGAATTCCGCTCGATCGGCTGCCTTTATCTCTACACGACCCCTCACGTGCTCCTCGATGATCTCATCGCCCAGCCCATCACCGAGGGGGACATCTTCGCCAACGCCAACACCATCATCCTGATGGGCAGGACACGAGAGTCCGGGCGCATGGGGCGGGCCCTCTACATCGCCAAGCATCGGGGGAGCGCCTGCTCGGACGACCTGATCCCCTACACGCTCACCGACCAGGGCCTGAGCATCACCTGAAGCCGATCAAAACGAGGGGAGGTCCGGCATGAGCGTGGACATCGATCTCGGCGGAAAGGTCGCGCTGGTGACGGGGGCATCCCAGGGCATCGGCGCGGCGATTGCACGGGTACTGCATCAGGCCGGGGCGTCGATCTATCTCAATCATCTCGGTCCTTCCGGATCCCCGCCGGCCGAAGATGCGATGGCCCTGGCCGTCATCTTGAACGGGCACAGGCCTCATTCCGCGTGGTGTGTCCCTGCGGACGTGTCCGACGCCGAACAGGTGCGGTCGATGATGGGGGAGATTCAAGCGCAGGGGAGGAAGCTCGACATCCTGGTCAACAACGCCGGGATCCTTCGCGATCGGTCGATCGCCAAGATGTCCCCCGAGGATTGGAAGGCGGTCCTTGATGTGAATCTCGGGGGCGTCTTCTTCAGCTGCAAATATGGGCTTGAGATCATGAACGACGGTGGGGCGATCGTGAACCTGGGAAGCATCGCGGCATCGGCGGGGTTTCATGGGCAATCGAACTACGCTGCGGCGAAGGGCGGGGTGCATTCGCTGACCTACGTCCTGAGCCGCGAAGCCTCGCGCCGGGGGATCCGGGTCAACGCCGTGGCGCCCGGGATCATCGACACCCCCTTGATGCAGGCCGTCGCCCCCGAAGTCCGGCAGACCATGGCCCGATCCATCCCGATGGGGCGATTCGGCGAGCCCGGTGAAGTGGCCGGTTGTGTGCTGTTTCTCGTCTCCTCGCTGGCGTCGTATGTGACCGGCCACGTCCTCGAAATTCATGGCGGCTGGCACGGTTGATCCGCCTCGCGCGAGGTTGAAGTTCTCCCCGCTCCCGACCGGGCGCACGAACTTGGAGCTTTCTGACATGTCGATCCCGCTCGGACCCGACGACTCCGGCATCGCCGACGCGAACTTCTTGTTCGAGGATGCGGAGAAACCCGCTCGCCGCGCCGAGCCCGCCAAAGCGCCCATTGTAGATCGGGAGGTCGAGGGCTATGGCGTCCTCGGGGAGGATCCGTCCGAGGAACCAGAGGATCCCCCAACTCGGCCCCCGATCGCAGAAAGGCCCCGGAAGAAGCCGGTGATCCCGAACGTGCCCGATGGCGTCTCGACCGAGGAGGTGGGCACGGCCCAGGTGATCACGGTCTGGACGCGATGGGGCGAGTGGGGGCCAACGCTCCTCAGGATGGCGGCCGTGGGCTTCGGCACGATCCTTTTTGTGTACCTGTTTGGTGGCCTGTTTGGCGGACAGATCTCGGCCCTGATCGTCATGGTTGCGGGTCTGGCCATTCTGGCGATGGCCTATCCCATCGCCATCACGCTGGAGCGGCCCGTCCGGCTCACGCCCGAGCAGGCGATCAAGGACTACTTCGCCGCTCTGTCGCATCACTACCCCGCCTATCGTCGGATGTGGCTCCTCCTGAGCGAGCAAGGTCGGCAATCCGGAGGGTTCGGCAACTTCGAGGCGTTCCGCTCGGCCATGAAGCGAAGGCTCGCCGAGTTAGCACGATCTGGGGGCAAATCCCAGAAACCCTTGGCGTTCGAGGTTGCGGATTTTCGCGCCGAGAAGAGTGCCGGGCTCAAGACGATCGACGCGACTTACACGCTCAGGGTCTCAGAACGGGGCGCGGGAGGCGAACCGCTGGACTCGTGGGAGATTGCGACCACCCTGGTGCGTGGGCCGGACTCGATGTGGTATCTCAACTCGGGAGTGATCCCGCGCAGCGAGTGATCTTCGCAGTCAATCTCGCCCGTTTGGTTCCACGATTGGCCCGTAATACCCGGGGCGGCGGTCGGCAAATCGGTCGATCTCGTGAAGTCCGGGACGACGGATCAGCTTCTTCCTGCGTGCGACCTCGGTGTCGATTTCGGCATGGAGAATCTCCTCTCGATCCTCCGACGCGAAGGCCAGACGATTGCCTGCGGGGTCGACGATCGAACTCTGGCCGATGAATCGGAAACCGCTTTCCTCCCCCACGCGGTTCACGGCCATCACGTAGACCACGTTCTCCATGGCCCGGCAGGGGATCATGTGCGTCGCCGCGTTCTCCGAATGCGTGGGCCAGTTCGTGGGCAGGACCAGCAAGTCGGCCCCCAGCAAGCTAAGGACACGCCCCGTCTCGGGAAAACCCGCGTCATAGCAAATGTGCATGCCTACACGAACGCCGCCCGCCTCGTGGACGGCGAAAGGTCGATTCCCGGGATCCACGAATCGATCGACGCCGAGAAAGGGGAGGTGGACCTTGCGATAGGTGCCGATCCGTCCCTGCGGGCCAACCAGCGCGCACGCGTTGTAAAGCTCATCTCCGGACTTTTCGAGGAATCCGAAGGCTGCGACGACTCCCAGCTCTCGACATGCCTGGACCATCGTCTGGACGGCGCGGCCTTCGTCCGTCTCGGCAAACGGGACCGCTTCGGCACGAGACCCGAAGCCATACCCCGAGGTGGCACACTCCGGGAAGACCACGATGGAGGCCCCTTCGCGGGCGGCCTGACCGAGGAAGCCGACCATCTTCTGCAAGTTGGCCTCCACCTCGCCCAGCCCGGGCTCCATCTGCACCGCGGCCACACGAACCCTGGAACTGGTCATGAACGGGTCTCCCTTTCGATCAGGCCACGGCGGATTCCGGATCTTCATGACGGGATGTCGGGACTCTCGACATGATCTCCCACACCAGCAAGCTCGTCGTGACGGCAAGAAATCCGGCCGAGACCGAGGCCATGAGCCAGAATGGTCGCGGAGAAAGCCCCGGGATCAGGACAAATCTTCGCTCGACCGGAACACCCGCCAGTTGCCAGTCCACCGAATCGAGCTTCTGCTCGAGCGACCGCTCAGGAGGCCGCAGGAGCCCCGCCACGGTCAGGAGCCGTGGCTGTCCCGGCCCCAGGTTCGATGGATAGCGGATGAGCAGCATGTGCGGAGGCTCGGCGATCATGCCAACATAACAGAACGACGACGAGCTTGAGGCACTCCCCGAGGGAGAGACCCGAACCTCGGGCAGGAGAAGTCCCTCGACCTCAACGTGCCGATTCCGGAGCGAATCGTTCCGGAAGATGTCCGAAAGCGCCGTGGGCTCGGGCAAGGAGGTGGACTGGAGCGTGATGCGGGCCTCATTCCCTGAGACCGTGGCCAGCATCCCCGTGAGCACGATCACAAGCCAGCTGAGCGGGAGGCGACCACCAAGCCGGGTCGCACGCAGATAGGTGAGGGACCTGGCGATTAAGGGGAAATTCGTCCTCACGTCTCGGTGCCCTTGAGGGCCGGAGGAGCAGTCTCGCCCTGTCCGGGGGCATCGTAAACGAGCCGAAGTCTGGCCGGGTCGGGGGGCGTGGTCAAGAGGCTGACCACGATGCCTGCGGTAAGCGAAGCCACCAATCCCCACACGCAGGGATCGACTCCGGCCAGGTAATAAGGTCGAAGCGTGGACGGGGCGCCGATTTCGGGGTTTGGCCCAAGCAACCGGCCCAGGCCCAGCGCCGAGGGACCGAACCTCCCGAGGAGGTAGAGAAAGAGCGTGGTCGAGGTTCCCGCGGCCATGGCCGCCATCGCACCCGGGGCCGAGGCTCGTCTCCAGAAGGCCCCTAGCAAGGCGGGCACGAGGAAGGCCGAAGCCATCCCCGCACCCGCGAAAATGATCAGCGATTGCAGATACTGGGGCGGGTTCAACGCGAGCAGGGTGGCCGCAAGCCCGACGGCCACCGTGGCCCCGTAGCTCGCCACGGAGATCTCGCGTTCGGTCGCGTGTGGGCGGAGGAAGCGCTGATAGATGTCGCGGACGAGCCCCGAGGCCACGATCAGGAGAAAGCCGCTGACCGTGCTCATGACCGCCCCATAGGGCGCCGCGAGGATCAGTCCCGCAAGGTAAGGGTTCGCGAGCTTGACCACGAGCCGGGGCATGACCTCATCGGGGTTCGAAAGCGCGGGCAGGATGCTCCGTGCGGTGATGAAGATGAAGATGATCGGCAGATAAACCAGGGCATTGTAGAGCGTCTGGTAGATGATCGAATATCGGAGCGTCCGAGAGTCCCGGAACGCCATGAGCCGCACGAGCGTGGAGGGTTGCCCCATCCCGCAGATCGGCCACATGACGAAGAAGGAAAACGCGAGCCCGACAGGTAGAAAACCGCCCACCGGTCCCGGTCCCGGTCCGAACGCGAACAGATCCCCCGCCTGCTGCATCCCGTCCTGGGTCGCTCGTTCGAGCCCGCCGGAGTGCGCCAGGGCCAGGGGAAGGAGGATCATGACCCCGACCGCCATGACCACGCTCTGAAAGACGTCGGTCCAGATCGCGGCGAGAAACCCTCCGTACGCGGTATACGCCACGACAGTCACGGCGAAGACGACCAATCCCACCAGGTACGCCGCCTGATCCTCAGCGATCGTCACCCCGGGGGGCACGACGGCCTGGACCATGCTCGGGGGCAGGACAATCTTCATGATCAACGCCCCCGCCTTGAACTGAGCGACGAGGAAGGCGGTGAGGAAGAACATGACGAGCAAGCTGGAGAGTACGCCGAGCGCCGGGCTCCCGTAGCGCTCTCGGAAAAGGTCCGGCAAGGTAATGGCTCCCGTGCGCCGGGAGATCTGACCGATCCGCTTGCCCAAAATTCCCAGGATGGGGAGGGAGGCCACCATGTACGACGAGATCCAGAGCCCCGCGGGCCATCCATACCGATAGATCGTCGAGGGAACACCCAGGAACGTGCCGCCGCTCATGACCGCGGCGGTCAGCGCCACGGCGACCGCACCCATGGAACGATTGCCCAGGAAGTACTTCTTCAGGAATCCCGCCTTCGACGAGGTGAACTGATTCGCCACCACGCCCAGGCCGAGCGACACGAGCGTGAAGAGGAACAGGGCGACCATCGGCCCCCAGTGGCCTTGTAGCGGGTCATTTTCCAAGGTCCACCGCCTCGCTGGCTTCCATCTCGCCCATGGGGGGCTGATCACGCCCAAGGTCGTCGTCCGTCATCCGAAATCCCGCGAACCACACCGTGAAGACCACACAAACACACCAGGGCAGGACGACCCCCCAGAGGAACCACGAAGGGATGCCCAGCACGGGTTTGACGTCCGCAGACCCCAGGGGGCGTTCCGCCCCGGACGTCCCGAACAGGTAGTAGTAGCCGCAGCAGTAAGATGTCGCCGCCAGCCAGGTGGCGAAAATGATCAAGGCTTCGCGCCGCGCATTCTTCAGGACTACACAGGTGGGATCTGCCATGGTGGGACGACCGTGGTGGGGAGGGGAGAACAAGGCGACGATGAGATCACGGGGCCGTGGGGTGGGGCGATTTCAGCGTTCGCTCGAAGAAGTCAACCATCCGATTCGCCAGAAATTTCCGCTCAGGGATCTTGCGCGACGAATGCCGTTCCGAGGGGATGGGAAGCAGTTCGAAGGGCTTGCCGGCTGCGATCAAGGCCGTGGCAAGTCGAGCCGAATGACGAAAATGGACGTTCTCGTCGATCATTCCGTGAATGATGAGGAGGTCGCCCTTCAATCGATCCGCGAGCGAGAGGGCCGAGGACGCCCGATAGCCCGAAGGGTTGTTGCCCGGGGTCCCCATGTAACGCTCGGTGTAGGCCGTGTCGTAGCCATCCCAGTCGGTGACCGGAGCCACGGCAACACCGGCGTGGAAGACGTCGGGGGCGAGTTCCAGGCACCGGATCGTCATGTAGCCCCCGTAACTCCCGCCCGTGATCCCGACGCGGTTCGGATCAATCTCGGGCTGACTGGCACTGAGGAACCTGACCCCGTCAACCTGGTCCTCGACTTCAAGCTCCCCCATCCGTCGATACAGAGCGGACTCGAACGCCACCCCTCGACGCGCCGAGCCCCGGTTGTCGAGTTTCCAGACGCCGAAGCCTCGCTCGGCCAGGAACTGGGCCGTGAGGTCGGCGGTCAATGTCCACGAATCGGTCACGTTCTGGACGTGGGGGCCCCCGTAGACCATCACAATCAAGGGGGCCCGTTTCTCCAGGACAACGCCGCGGGGCGGGTAATAGGCTCCATGAAGCACCACGCCCTGACGATTGCGGAACTCGGTCAGACGCGGGCTGGGCAGTTCCCATTCGGCAAGCCGCGGATCCGTGCCCGCATCGTCAAGCAGGGCGAGACGGGTTCCGTCTCGTCGATGAAGGCTGGTCGTCGGCGGGGATTTCAAAGACGAGTGGATGTCAACGTAGTAATCCCCGTCGTTGGAGACGACAGCCTTGTGCGTTCCTGATTCTTTGCTCACATCGACAATTTCACCGTCGTCGATCGAGACCCGGAACAGGTGGGTTTCGCGGGGCGAGCCTCGTCCCGAGGAGAACCAGACTTCCCTACGTTTCCTGTCCAGGCCTACAACAGAATCGACCGGCCAATCGCCTGAGGTCAGCGGCTTCAGGAAGGCGCCATCCTTGCTTCGGAGTTCGAGGTGCCGATATCCCGTCCTCTCCGAGCTCCAGATGAAATCGCCGGTTTCCGGCAGCAAGCGAAGGTCGTCGTGGAGGTTGACGAACGAGTCGGAGGTCTCCTCAAGCAGCGTCCTTCTTTCACCCGTAGAGATGTCGATCCGAATCAGGCGAAGGCTCTTCTGGTCGCGGGGAAGAACCTGAACCAAAAGATGACCTGGGCCATCCCACTCCACCCTGGCCAGATAGACATCCTCGCTGGGCTCGGCGAACTTCAACCAGGTGGTCGCTCCTCCCGTGGCGGGCACCACGCCCAGGCGCACGGAGGCATTTTCACGTCCCGCGAACGGGTAGCGATGGGTCTCGGCGGAATAATTCGGGTCGCCCTGATGGGTGATCGTGTAGAGAGGGACGTTGCGTTCGTCGGTCTGCTGATAGGCCACATGCGAGCTGTCGGGGGACCACCAGAAGCCGGTGGAACGCCCGAGTTCCTCCTGGGCCATGAACTCGGCCAGTCCGTTGCTCAATCCGTCGGCGGCCTCGGTTGAAAGTTGGGTCTCCTTGAGCGAGGCGATCTCCAGACGGAACAGGTGGCCGTCACGCACGAACGCCACGGAGCGACCATCGGGCGAGGGCCGGGGATCGATCTCGGGGACTGCCGTCTCCGTCAGCCTGCGGAGAGGTCCCGCATCCTCCTGCGCGTAAACGTCGCCTCCGATGGGGAAGATGGTCACATCCCGATCGTCGGCGTGGACGGCCTGCGTGATCCCGGTCTCTCGAAGGCGCTGGCGCTCCCGCCGAAGCTGCTCTTCCTTCGAAACGGTGGTGTCGGTGTCTCCGCCCCCGGGCGCCGAGGCGATGACCCTCGGCATGGGGTGATCCGAGACCGACGCCCTCCAGAGGACGCGTTCCAGCGAGTTCTCGTTGGACTTGAGGTAGGTCAGCGACTTCGAATCGCGGGTGAACTGGATCGCCCCGGGGACGACCGTACCGGGATAGGGCAGCCTCGCGACGGAATCGACCGTGATCCTGGCCCGAGGCCCGGGCGCAGCCGGTTTATCCTGCGCTGGATCGTCCATGAGGCCCCCGAACAGAGTGATCGCGACCGCGAGAACCGAGCCCATGGCAAGCCCATCCGCCGTGAAGTCTGCCGTCCAGATCCAGGCAGACTATACCGGTTGCGGGCCGGCATTCAATGGGCTGCAAGCTTTCGCCATCGCGTCGCTGCGGACAACTCAGGAGACTTCCAGCAGCATGAGCGTGAGGTCATCGCTCTGGGCCTCGTCCATGATCGCCTCGGCCATCGTGTCGTCGACGAGTTGCTGGGGCGAGCGCCCGTCTCGGCACGCGAGGCACCGGGCAAGTCCGTCCACCCCGTCGCCATTCTGTCCCCATCGCACCGATTCCGCGCCGTCGCTGTACAGGGCCACACGGTCGCCGGACCTGAGCGGCACGCTCTGCTGGTCGATCGGAGCCTCGAACACGCCGAGCAGTGGCCCGATCCCTTCGAGCTTCGCCGTGGGCTCGTCCCGACGGAGCAACAGGGCGGGCGGGTGGCCTCCGCAGGCGTAGGTGAGCTCGAGATGGGTCGTTTCCAGCACGCAGTAAACCATCGTGACGAAGGGGGATTCGGGGAACTCGGCCCGGATCAGGTCCTGGCTCAGGTTCTGGAGGACATCGGCCGGGGGAAGGAGCTTGTACGAGGATCCCTCGATGGATTTCGTGCGGAGCCCCTGCATGGCGAAAACCCCGAGCAGGGCGGCGGCCGGGCCGTGTCCCATCACGTCGCCGAGGTAGAAGCCCACATGGTTGCGGTCCAGACGCATCACGTTGTAGAAGTCGCCCGAGAGGTGCAGGCTCGGCCTGAGGGCGGCCCCAAAGGTCACGGCCTCGAGCTGAGGGAGCACGCGAGGAAGCATGCTTCGCTGCACCTGCTCGGCGAGGCGTAGCTCCTTCACGAGCGATTCATGACTCTTCAGGAGAATCTGGGCCGTCTCGCCCGCCAGGGAGGTCGCAAGGTCCTGGTCCCACCGCCGCGAGCCCTTCCGTCGAGCCAGGTAGTGGCGGTCGAAGAAGCTCACATGATGATGTTCGGCCGGCACATCGACCGCGTGACGGCGCCGTCCACCCGGTGGGCACGCAACGTTGGGGTCGATCGGAGCCTTCAGGACGATGGTCCGGTCGGTTGGGGCGAGCCGGAAGTCCGGTCCGAACAGGGGGCCCAGCTCCGCCCCTTCGATGGGCGGCCTCAGGCCCAGGCTGGCCTCGGCGAGCGACCTTCGGGCCGCGATGTAAGGGTCAGTCGTCATGGCGATCCTCGCTAGCATCATAAGGGGGTGGGACGACCCTGCATGATTCAAGCGTAGGCCAGGAGCGGACTGTCCATCGTCAATCACCGCGAGTAAGACCGCTCGTCTCTTCAGATCACCTGGGACTTCGCAAATGAGCCCCGGTGGTGAGGTTGGAGGGCCAGGAACTCCGCAGACGAGCGAAGTGTGATCCGCGTGACCTCCGGCTGGCAACGGAAGCGGATGGGGTGCTTCCCGCCGACCCCGGTCCCCACGAACATGGTGGTGGGCCCCACGCGGTAGAATCCCTGGTCGAAGCGGCGTCCGTACCGGCTGGGCATGAGAATGGGCCCGAGGACCGGTATCCTCACCTGGCCTCCATGGTTGTGCCCGCACAGCATGAAATCCATCGACCAGTCCGAGGCCCGGTAGACCTGGTCGGGGGCATGGCTCAGGAGAATCCGCACGTCCCCCTCGGGCATCCGTGCCGGGTCGAGGTGCCGGCCCCAGGGGTAGGACGTCCCTCCCAGAACCAGACAGCCTCGCTCGGTCTCCAGCGTCATCCAGCGTCCGTCCAGTGTCCTGAAGTCGGCCTTGCGGAGACCACGACGGAGGCCGCGAAAATCATGGCGATAATCATGATTTCCCAGCACGGCGATCTTCCCCAGGCGGGCCTTGAGACGCCCCAGGACAGGCTCGACCCAGGCGACCGTATCGTCATGGTCGAGAAAATCGCCCGTGATCAGAACCAGATCGGGCTCGGGGGCACCTTCCATCGCAAGGTTGACCACCTCTTCAAAGAAGCGTTGCCGGAAGGAATGCGCGAAGTGGAGATCCGTCAGATGAAGAATGGTCAATCCATCCAGAGCCGGAGGCAATTTCTGGAGGGTCACCGACCATTCGTTGCGTGCCAACTTGAGCGAATCGTTCCCCGGCAGCCTGAGCAGACGTCCTGCACCGGAATGGCCGATCAGGCACTCCTTCCCGAATCGCTCCCCCAGGTCGTGCGTGCTCGACGACACGGCCAGGGTCCCAGGTGCCTCGGGCCGGACGTGTCGGACGAAGGTAGACAGCGGCAGCACGACTACGAGGATCACGGCACAGAGCGCGGCATAAGCTTGAATCAAGACCGGCCAGTTGGGGAATGGGAGGTTCCAGACCATCCAGGCCGCGAAAAGGAACAAAAGGCCCGCCAGCCCAAGCCCCGCCAGGATCAGTTGATCCATCCATTTGACGTTGTAACCATGGCCCTGAGACCAGTTCAGAATGCCGATGGTGAGACAGAAATGGCCCGCGGCCATCATCAGGAGAGGGGTCCATGTGACGGTCATCAACGTCGTGCTCTCGGGTCGTTGGGGAGGGCCATAAGGAGAATCTAGCCCACGAGCGGGAGAGACTCAGGGGGAGGGATCGGCGGGGGAGGGGCGAAGGGCCTGATCGACGGCTTCCATGAGCCGGTCCGCGCGGAACGGCTTGTACAGGATCGTCTGGAGCCCTTCCTGGCGGGCCTTCACGATCGAGTGGGTGGGGTCGTATCCGAAACCGGTCATGAGGATGATCGAGACATCGGGCTGCACGGCTCGGAGTCGGCGGAAGACCTCGTAACCATCCAGGTCCGGGAGCCGAATATCGACCATGGCCACGGAATAGGGAGACTGCCGGGCGAGAGCCAGGGCTTCATAACCATCCCTCGCCGTCTCGACGGTGGCGCCCAATCTGCCAAGCAAATTGTGCGCCGCCTTCCTGACCGCTTCTTCCGCGTCCACGACGAGGATGCGGGCATTGGCGAGTTTCAAGGCCGGCTTCTCGGAATTCCTCGCGGGATCCGGGGCGATGGTCGATCCGACCTTCTGGATCAGGCTGCGGATCTCTCGGGCGCGCAGCAGGAGATGGCGAAGCCGGTTGATGACCTCGTCGTCATGGCCTGCGTAGCGGTCGAGCACGGTCGTCGCATCGCTCAGCACATCATCGAGCGGGAGCGCGAGGGCCCGGCTGATCGCCTCGATCGAGGCCGTGGCCGTGCTCAACTTCTCGGCCTGCAGGAGTTCCAGGGTGTTGAGCGCGGCTGCCACGCTTCGGGCGTAGATCTCCAGGAATTGACGATCCCGCTCATCAAACGCGTTGGGCTGGGCGTTTTCGACGTTGAGCGTCCCGATGACCGTCCCGTGATACAGCAGGGGCACGGTGATCGAGCAACGAGCTCCCGGCGCGCCTTCGAGGTACAGCGGATCATGGGCGGTGTCGGGGCAGAGGTAGCTCTGGCCGGAGGCCGCAACGAACCCGGTCACGCCGTTTCCTTCCTTGACGGCGTAAAGCTCGCGATTGGCGGCCTGCGTGGTCATGCCCTCGGTCAGGAGCGGGACGAGCCGTCCCGTGTGACGGTCGAGGAGGCGGATCTCGATGTAGTCGAGCCCCATCAACTCCTTCATGTGACGGGCGATGTTGTATTTGAGGAGGTCCGTCCGCTCCTCGACGCCCATCTCCGAGAGCTCGTCCGGGGTCAGGTCGGCAAGTTCCTCGCCCGCCCTGTGGATCGCGTTGATTTTCTGCTCTTGCTGGTACTCGGCGGTCACGTCGCGGGTCAGGGCGATCAGGTGGGACGGCGCCCCGCCTCGATCAAAGATGGGGGTCACGATCACGCGCAGGCAGCGATTTGTGCGGGTCTTGAGAAGGGTGCTCGCCGGCTCCCGGGAGGCGATGGCGGTCGTGAAGGGGCAGGGCTCAGGGGCCACGATCTCGGGCTGGCCAAGCGCCTCGTAGAAGCGGCAGGCGTTCATCTCCAGCTCCGGCTCCGCGAGCGACTGGAACTCGGGATTGGCCCAGATGATGTTCAGGTCGGGATCGACCACGGCGACCCCATCGGCGATCGCCTCGAGGATCTCATCCGCCTGGATCATGACCCCAGCCCAGCGGACTGCGGCGAGCTGGGCGGCGTCCACGTAGACCCCGGCAAACGTGTGCTGCCGGAGGAGCAGGAGGGCCCGGGCCATCGATCGGGCCACGACCAGGTCAAACCCCTGCGCCAGGGCCTCGCGCACCTCAGGCGACGAGGTGTGATCCCGCTCGATCATCAGCAATCGCGGCTTATCGGCCACTCGCAGGTCGCTCCGATAGGGATGGGGATCGGAACGCCGGGCCTGAAGAGCGCGCGGTGCTGCGAATCCTGAGTCAGGATCGTAACGGCAAGACCTCGGGTCCGGCAAGGGAACGCCCCCGGAACCCCTGGGCGGCGGGCACCCCGAAGCTTGACACCCCGACCTGGGGGCTCTTAACATCCTTGGGGATCGACCTGGCTTTGTCGCGGAGGATCCTCGGTTGACGCCCCACGAACGATTTACCGCGCGGGGCGCAGCCCTCCTTATCGTCGATATCCAGGAGAAGCTGGTTCCCCGCATGCGGTCGGGGGCGAGGATGGTCGCCCACGCCGAGCGGCTCATCCTCGTGGCCAGGATCCTGGGAATCCCCACTTTTGCGACGGAGCAATACCCCAAGGGGCTCGGGCCGACCATCGCTAGGCTCCAGAACTCTCTCCCCACACGCTTCGAGAAGACCTCCTTCCAGGCGCTCGGCGCGGACGGCCTCGAGCAGGCCCTGGAAGACCACGGGATCCGCCATGTGACCCTGTGCGGCATCGAAACCCACGTCTGCATCGCCCAGACTGCGATCGAACTCCTGGGCCGCGGGTATCGCGTGCAGGTGCCCGCCGACGCGGTGAGCTCGCGACAGGAGTTCGACGAGGATTTCGCCCTCCGTCGCATTGAGCGTGCGGGCGGCGGGGTTACGACCTCGGAAGCCGTGCTCTTCGAATGGCTCGAAGGCTCGGACCACCCGGCGTTTCGCGAGGTCAGCCACCTCATCAAGACGTTCCCTTCTCCGGATCTGCATGGAATCCTCTCTACTACTTGACGAGGTTCGTTACGTGACATCTCTTGAGCGTCTGGAAAAGCCCGCCGCGTGGTCGCCCTCGTCCCGGGTTCTGCTGGGCCCCGGGCCGAGCGAGGTCCACCCGAGAGTCCTGGCGGCCATGGGGATGCCGTTGCTCGGTCACCTGGACCCCGAATTCGTCGCCCTGATGGACGAGACCCAGAACCTGCTCAGGTCCGTCTTCCGTACAGCGAACCCGCTCACGATGGCCGTCTCCGGCACCGGGTCCGCCGGCATGGAAGCCGTGGTCGTCAACCTGATCGAGCCCGGCGACAAGATGCTGGTGTGCGTGAACGGCGTGTTCGGCGGCCGCATGGTGGATGTGGCACAACGGGCCGGGGCCGTGGTGCATCACATCGAGAGGCCCTACGGCGAGGTCTTTGATCCCCAGGAAGTGCGCGACGCCGTGAAGACCTTCGGCCCGAAGGTGGTGGGCATCGTGCACGCGGAGACCTCCACCGGGGCCTGGCAGCCGGTCGAGGAGATCGCCAGGATCGCGCACGAGGCCGGGGCCATGATCGCGATCGACACCGTGACCAGCCTGGCCGGCGTGCCCGTCGAGATCGACGCCTGGGGGATCGACGCGGTGTACTCGGGCACCCAGAAGTGCCTCAGCTGCCCGCCCGGCCTGGCCCCGGTCTCGTTCAGCCCGAGGGCCGTCGAGGTGATCAACGCCCGGAAGACCAAGATCCAGAGCTGGTATCTGGACATGACCATGATCAGCCGATACTGGGGCACCGACCGCTTCTACCATCACACGGCCCCGATCAGCATGAATTACGCCCTCCGCGAGGCCCTGGCCCTGGTCGTCGAGGAGGGCCTGGAGGCCCGCCACGCCCGGCACCTGAGGAACCACAAGGCCCTCAAGGCGGGCCTGACCGCGATGGGGCTCTCGTACGTCACCGCCGAGGGGCACCAGCTCCCGCAGCTCAACTGCGTCCGGATCCCGGAGGGGGTCGACGACATGGCCGTCCGCAAGCGCCTGCTGGCCGGCTGGGGGATCGAGATCGGCGGGGGGCTCGGGCCGTTCAAGGGCCAGGCCTGGCGAATCGGCCTGATGGGACACGGGTCGAGGCCCGCGAACGTCACGCTGGTGCTCGCCGCCTTGGAGACCTGCCTCCGCGACCTCGGCCACCCGGT
>JANOBY010000077.1:0-23511 GCA_031411935.1 Planctomycetales bacterium
CCTCGCGGCAAACTTCTGGCCCGTACGGCTTGACTCGCGGGCGTCCTCCCGGTTAGCTCTGGTCGCATGACAAGCCTCATGCGGCCTCGCCCTCTTCAGGAATTTTCCGCGGACCTGGCCACGGTCCAGGTGTTCTCGACCCGCGAGGAAGCGGGGCAGGCGGCCGCCCACGACGTGGCCTCGGGCCTGATCGGGCGGCTCTCGCAATCCGGACCGGCTCGCGTGGTCTTTGCCGCGGCTCCCAGCCAGAACGAGTTCCTGGCCCATCTGGCAGATTGCCGCGACCTGGACTGGTCCAGGGTCTCGGCCTTCCACATGGACGAGTACGTGGGGCTCCCTGCGGATCATCCCGCCGCGTTCCGGCTTTACTTGCAAAGACACCTTTTCGATCTCGTGCCTCTGGGCGTTGACCAGGTCCACCTGATCGGGGGGGATTGCACCGATCGTCTGAACCGAGTTTGTACCGAGTACGAGGACGCTCTGCGCCAGTCTACGCTCGATCTGGTGTGCGGCGGGATCGGGGAGAACGGCCACCTCGCCTTCAACGATCCGCCCGTGGCCGACTTCCGCGATCCGGTCTGGGTCAAGCCTGTGCGTCTCGACCATGATTGCCGCGTGCAGCAGGTGAACGACGGGTGCTTCGCGACCATCGACGATGTTCCCTTGCATGCGGTCACCCTGACGATCCCCGCACTTCTCTCCGCGAAAACCATCTCCCTGGTGGTCCCGGGCCCCCGGAAGGCTCTGGCCGTGCGACACGCGATCCGCGGGGCGATCTCCGAGGCATGCCCTGCCTCGATCATCCGCACCCACGCGGGGGCCTCGCTGTATCTCGATTCGGAATCGAGCGCCTTGCTGTGACGCCCTCGATCTCGATCCCGACGTAACGACCGGCTCGGTTTCTAACGAACAGGAGGCGGTGATTCATGCGACGTTCATCGTGGAAGTACCGGGACCGGAAGATCACGGGGGCCCTTGGGCTCATGGTGGCCTGGGCGATCGTCCCGGGGGTGGGCCTGGGCCAGGAGCCAAACGCCGAGAAGCCCCAGGACCCGGCGCAACAGGTCGAAGGTGCTGCGGCACCCGCTACGAAGGCGAAGACCGAGATGGAAAAGGTGCTCGAGCACCTCCACAAGACGCTCCCTTCGATCGAGAGCATCAAGCCCCTGCCTCGGCCGACGATCCCCGATCCACCGCCTCATGAGGGGAACCTCTTCGACTATCCGCTCACGATCCACCCGCCGGATGTGGTGGTGGTCGAGGTGCTCGAGGCCCTGCCCGGAAGGCCGATCACGGGGGAACGCCTGGTCCGTCCCGACGGGACGATCACGCTGGGTTTTTACGGCGACGTCTACATCCGAGGGCTCACGATCGCGCAGGCGAAGACGAAAATCATCCTCCACCTGCGGACCTATCTGAGCGATGAAAGACTGGGATTGATCGGGACCACGCTTCCGGACGAGATCGAGGTTCCCATGGAGGAGAAAGCCGATGCGACGAAGGAAGCGGTTCTCCCGGTCCGGCCGCAGGGTGTTTCTGATCGCCGCGTGAGCCCTGTCTCCCTCGTCCGCCATCAGAAACGCCAGCAAGGGGACACTCGGAAGAATCAGGCGGCCCAGGCCATGCAGGAAGCCCAGGTCGATGAGGCCCCGACCAGGGTCGATGACAGGCCGCTCAACCCGATCGCGCCGCAGGATTCGGACCGGCTCCTCGTGGATGTGAGCTCGTTCAACAGCCTGGTCTACTATGTTCTCGGCGATGTGGACAGCCCGGGCCGATATCCCTGGACCGGCGGGGAGACGATCCTCGACGCCCTCCAGCACTGCGGAGGCCTCGCCCCCGACGCCGAGGTGGACTCGGTGAAGCTCGTCCGTCCGGCTTCGGGAGAGACCCCCGCGAGGGCCTATGAGGTTGATCTCAAGGCGATCCAGGATGAGGGGAACGCCAAGGCCAACCTGCAGCTCTTCCCCGGTGACCGCCTGATCGTTCGACAGAAAGTCGAGCAGCCGATCGAGGTCCAGCCCGAGCCCGAACGGAAGCCCCAGGCCTTGCGAATCGCTCCAGGGCGGCCTGATGTTCGTACGAATATCGCCCGCCGGGGCGCCTCACTCCGGTAGAGGCTTGCCCTTGGTCTCGGGGGCGAACGGTAGGGCGACCAGGCCGATGAGGAACACGGCGCACATGGTCACGCCCGCGTACCTGAGGGGCAGGGCGGTGCTGATCTTCGCGGAATCCTTGTAGAGCACCTCGAGCTGCCCCAGGACGAACGGCCCCAGCGCCGCCACGAGCCGCCCCACGTTGTAGCAGAACGACGTCCCGGTGCTGCGAAGTCGCGTCGGGAAGAGTTCAGGGAAATAGATCGCATAACCTCCGAACAGGGTGAGCTGGCAGAAGCCCATCATGGGAATCATCCAGAAGATGTCGGAGAACGATCGCAAGTACCAGAAGGTGAAGGCCGTCGAGAACATGGCCAGGAGGAAGGAAACCGCAAACGCCGGCTTTCGGCCGGTGATCTGGGTAATCCGGCTGAAGGCGTAGATCCCCCAGAAGGCGCCGAAGTTCTGAATTAATGACGCCACACCGGTCCAAAAAGTCTTCTTGCTCTCGACGAATTTGGCGAGCGCCGTGCCCGTGAGGCCTTCGCGAATCCCTTCCTGCTGGAAGGTCTGCTCGAAGACCAGGCGGATGAGCCTGTAGCTATAGAATCCGATGCCCCAGAGCCCCACAACGCCCGCGAAGGCCAGCAACATGCCGACGATCGTGTTGCGTCGCCATCGGGGATCGCGGAACAGCTCGCTGATCGATCCGAGCTTCTGGTCGCTCGTGGTCGCGGCCGTGCGGGTCCAGCGCTCGGGCTCCTTCAGCTTGCGACGGATCAGGATCGCCAGGAGCGCGGGCAGGGTCCCGATCAGGAACATGATCCTCCAGGAGCTGCCCACCACCACAAAGCCAAGGACCATGCTGACGGTCCCCGCGATCATGTTGCCGACGGCGGAAAACGCCTGCACCCACCCCAGGGCCCGCGCCCGTGCCCGGTCCGGCATGACCTCCGCCACCAGGGCGACCCCCACGGCGAACTCTCCGCCCACGCCCAGTCCGGTCATGAAGCGATAGGCCGCGAAGTCAGCGAACCCCCGCGACAGGGCGCTCAGGCCCGTGAAGATCGAGTAGACGAGGATCGTGACGAGCATGGTCCGGGCCCGGCCGACCCTGTCGCCCATGATCCCGAACACGATCCCGCCCAGGGCCCAACCGATCATGAAGATGGACGTGGCATACCCCTCGTACTTCCCGAGCAAGGGGTCGCTCGACCTCACGCCCAGGAGCTCGGTAAGCGCCGGCGTGCGGGCCAGCGCGAAGAGCTGCTGATCCATCGTATCGAACATCCAGCCGAGCGCCGCGACGGCCAGGACGAACCAGTGATACCGGGTCAGTCCGGCGTACCAGGGGCCGCCCTTATCGGGCGTGTTGCCCTGGGGGGGCTGGGATTCGAAGTGCATGGCATGTCTCGATCGGGGAGGGGCTCGGGACGACCTGGCGAGGCCTCAGGGTGCGATCAAACCATCCTCGGGGCCGATTCGCAATCGGGAGCCTTCCAATTCCCGGGGGCGGGCCGGGCTCGCCGGCCCGCCGAGGCCGCGTTAGGATCTTTCCCATGGGAAAACTTCGCGCGGTCGTGATCGCCCTCTCGCTGACCTCGATCCTCGGGCTAGGCCTGGTCCTGCGCTCGCGAAGCCTCCCCCTGGGCATCCCCGGCGAATGGGTCTGGTCGAGGATCGAGGTCTCGCCTTCGTTTCTTGATCTGTGCCTCGCCCTGGCAGGTGTCGCTCTCTACTCGGGCTTCGTGGGAGTCGGATTTTCCCGCCTGGCAAGCTCCCAGCGCAGGACCGAACTCGTCTGGGTCGGGGCATTGTTCGTTGCGGCGATCGCGGTCCAGACGGCGATCCACGCGGGAGCCTCCCCTCCCTACGGACTCACGAAGTGGGTCGCCCTGTCCGTCCCCGGTTCGAGCGGATACTTCACCCTGGCGAGATCCCCTCTGCTGTCCGACCCCTGGCCATTCTGGGCCGATTACCCGATCTGGATCAAGGAGCAAGACTCCCTGCATATCGGCACCCATCCTCCGGGGCTGCTCATGCTGTCGCGTGCCATGCTCGGCCTCATGGAGAGGTCGGAGGCGACCGTCCGCTGGGTCTCATGGGCCACGCCCGAATCCGTCGCGGCGGGGTTTCGGTTCGTCGTGACGGACCTTCCTCGGCGCGAACGAGCGGCGGTCACGCTCATGGGGGCGCTGATCTTGATTGCTAGCTCCGCGACGGTCGTCCCGCTCTATGCGCTGGCTCGGGCCTCGATGTCCGCCAGAACTGCCTGGGCGGTGGCGGCGCTGTGGCCGGTCATACCCTCGGCCATCCTGTTCCAGCCGGCGGCCGACACGGCATTCCCTCTTCTTTCCACGCTCGCCCTGGCACTCGCGGCGTGGGGCGGTTCTCGTCGCTGCCTGATGGCGGGAGTGGTTCTGGCCGTGGGAATGCAATTGACCCTGGCTTACCTGCCCGTCGGGCTCGCCGTGGCCATGTTGCTGATCTGGCAAGGCCGAGAGCGAGGGCGTCGTCATGTGGGGGCTTCGGTCGCGGCCACGGCCCTGGGATTCGGCGCGGTCACGCTCGCGATCTGGGCGGTGACGGGGGCCAATCCCTTTGTGATCTGGTGGTGGAATCTGAAGAATCATTCCCGGTTCTACCAGGAGTTCCCCCGCAGCTATGTCGCCTGGAGTCTGGTCAATCCGGCGGAGCTTGCCGTCGCGATTGGCCTGCCGGTGGCGATCCTTGCGTTCGTTGGACTGACGCATCGCGAGGCTTCACGCTCCTCCTGGATCGGACTGGGAGTGCTCCTCGTCCTGAACGTTTCGGGCAAGAACTTGAGCGAGGTGGCACGCCTCTGGCTTCCTCTCATGCCGCTGTTGCTGGTGGCTGCGGGCGATGGGCTCGTTCGACTCGGGGCGGGTGCACGATTCGCGACGGGAATGGTCTTGATGGTGGCCGTCCAGACATTGGTCCTCCAGGTGTACATCCAGGTTGTCTATCCCATCTAGGGTCGAATCGGAAGGAGCTCCGAGTGTCGCGGGATCCATCGTGGGCGGCCGAGGGAGAGCCAACTCGCCTCGAAAAAAATTGGCTCTTTGAGCTTAGAAAGCAGCGATACCGATCGCGACTGACGGGTAAGGGCCACGACTACTTCGTGATGCATCTGGCCGACGCTGTGAACGTGATCGCGGTGACGGACGAGCAGGAATTGATCCTGGTCCGCCAGTTCCGCGCGGGGTCGCAGGCCGACTCGCTGGAGCCGCCAGGCGGTTTGCTCAATCCCGGGGAAGATCCCCTGATGGCCGGGGCCCGCGAGTTACTGGAGGAGACGGGCTACGCGGGAGACCCGGGCGTGATCCTGGGCACGTCATGGTCGAATCCGTCCATCCTGTCGTCCCGAATCACAACGATCCTGATCGAAAATGCCAGGCTCCAACGCGCTCCGGTGCTCGATGAGAGCGAGGAGCTGACCCTGGAATTAAAGCCCGCTTCGCAGATCCTCGCCGCGATCCGGCTGGGCGAGATCGACCATGCCCTGGCCGTCGGAGGGTTGCTCCTGTGGTCCCTTCGGGACCGAGAGCGAGCGAACTGAGCCCCTCAGGAACTGTTGCTTTTCATGCTGTCGAAGAGGGCATCGAGAGGAAAAACGGGCTTCGGGGGGACCGCGACCAGCGGCCCGAGGAGGCTCCGGCAGAGAACCTCGCTGGTCTCCGTGCCGATCTCGGGCAGATCCAGGAGGTCGATGGCGTCGTAGTCGTCCGAGAGGTTCGGCGTATCCAATCGGCCGAAGGTCTTGCGAATCAAGGCGCGGCCCATTCCCGCCTTCCGGGCGATCTCCTGCGCGCGGTCGAGGTGGTAGAGGTGGTCGCGTTGCCACCGGGCGAGGAGCTCACAAAAGAAGATCGCACGATAGCGCTGGAGCTCGGAGATGGGCAGCACCTTGGCCTCGGCCTCGGTCATCTTCGGGGGTTCGCCCAGGAAGAGCTCGGTCGCTCTCGGCTGGTGAACCGTCACGAGGCCCAAGACCACCGCGATGACGCCCATCGAGCCGCCGACGGTCAGACGAGTCGGCCGAGGCGAGGGGTTCCATACGCGCGACCACCATCCGCTGGCGAAGAGGACCGCGCCCAGATGGGGGACGGTGTCGTACCAGGGCAGAACACCCCGGAGGTTCACGAATTCGTAGTAGCCCCGGAAGCTCCAGGTGATGAAGTAGCCCAGGAACAGGATCACCCCGCCGGCGCATTCCAGAGGGACCGGACGGCCGCCATTGCGAAAGGTCCATACCCAGAGCCCAAAGATGCCCATCGTGAGCACCGCCGCCTGACCCGGCGAAGTCACTCCCGACACGCCAAGATTTCCAATCACAAGCGTCTCGGAGATCGACTGGATCGTGTGGGAAGCGCCCCGCACGAAGTTGATCGGCTTATCGTTGTCCTTCCCCTGGAACCGGATCTGAACCTGAAGGCGGCTTGAACCCAGCCCCACCGAGATCAACACGGCCGCGACCGTCGCCAGGATGGGGACGAGGGCCGCCTTGCGACTTCGCACGCTCCCATCGGCCATCAGGTAGGCGGCGCCCGCGGGTCCGGCCACATGTCCGATCGTCCAGAACCATCCGGCCATGGCCGCGCAGATCGCCGCCACGACCAGACGCCAGGCCCCGCCGGATCGCCTCCAGCCCTGAAGCGCGAGCAAGGTGAGCAAGATGCCCAGGCCGGCCCAGAAGGTCTGGCTGGCCGAGTACCAGGTGGACGGCATCTTGAGGATCGAGGTCGTGCCCGCCGCCGCCATCGCGATCAGGCCGACAAGGGGCCTCTGCGTGTCCCTCGCCACGAGTCTCCCAATTGCAGCCATGACCAGCGGGACCACGCCGATCGCCGCCCATGCGAACGTCGCGGGGAGCGCCGAAAGGGACCCGCTGGACGCGATCAGGCACCACGTCAAGATCCGCCAGGCCGGCACGATATGGGCGTTGTGGGGCCGGAATAGGTTGGTGAGGGTTGTGTCGAGATTACGGGAGCCCTCGATGTAGGGAAAGTCGTCCATGAACAGGCGGCTATAGCGGAGCGAATCGTAAAACATCCAGAGCGGGGCCAGCGCGATCCCCAGACCGAGAAGGACGACCACGCCCCGACCGACGGGACGTCCGAGGACGCCGAATCGGCTCGCGGGGTGGTCCCGGGTCGAACTCGATCCTGACGCGATCGGGTGCCTCACGCGAGATGATCCTTCCTGGGTCGGGTTGGCTAGCGGCCGGCGCGAAGTTCAGAAGGCGAGACGCGCGTCGGTCAGCATGGCCAGCGCCTCGGCGTTGGTGGACTTCGTGGCCGCGTCCCCTCGCATCATGGCGGCCAGTTCGGCCACGCGTTCCTGCTCATTCAGGCGAGTGATCGTGGTGCGGGTGCGGCCTCGGGAGGTCGCCTTGCGAATGACCCACTGATGCGCAGCGTAGCTGGCCATCTGCGGCAGGTGGGTCACACAAAGAACTTGACGTGTACGGGCGAGTTCCGCAAGCGCCCGGCCCAGAGCGGCCCCGAGCCGTCCCCCCACGCCGGTGTCGATCTCGTCGAAGACCAGCGTGGGGACGCGATCGACGTGGGCGAGGATGGTCTTCACCGCAAGCGTCACGCGGGAGAGCTCTCCGCCCGAGGCAATCTTGCGTAAAGGTCGCGGACTCTCGCCCGCGTTGGGGGCGAAGAGGATCTCCACACGATCGGCGCCAGACTCCGGAGGAAGCGAAGCCGACGGCACTTCCGGGAGGGGGATCACCTCGACGGAGACCGAGATCTTCGCCTCCTGAAAGCAGAGCCCCTTCAGGTGCGCCTGGACCGCGCGTGAGAACTCCTTGCCCGCCTTGCGCCTTGCCGAAGTGAGTTCGGCCGCGGCGACCTTCAGGTCGCTCCACGCGAAGGCGATCGGGCCGTCCAGGGCGAGAAGGTCGGCCTCATCCTGATCGAGGGCCGCGAGCTGGGACTCAACCCTCTGGCGACGTTCCGCAAGGTCGTTCGGGGTGCACCGGAATCGGGAGGAGAGGCGTCGATACAGGGCGAGCCGAGTCTCGACCTCCTCCAGACGGCCGGGGTCTTCGCGCGAGTCTCGGCCGAGCTGACGGAGGCTGTACGCCACCTCGCGGACCTCATCGGCGATCCGCTCCAGATCTGCCGCTGCGTCCGCGAGCACGGGGACGGAATCCGCGAGAGGGAGTAGCTTGCGGGCGACCGTTTCTAGGAGCTCCTGCGCCGAGCGATCCGCCTCATAGAGCGAACGATACCCCTCGGCGGTCGCCGTGCGGACGGCCTCGACGTTGGCAAGTCGGTGGGCCTCGTGCGTGAGCTCTTCATACTCACCGGACACGGGGTCGGCGGCGGCGAGCTCATCGCGTTCGAAGATCAGGAGGTCTCGCTCCCGCTCCCGCTTCTGTGCCGCCTCGACAAGCTCGGCGCGACGTTGGAGGAGCCCTGCCATCGCCGATCGTCGGAGATGATACTCGCGCACAAGAGGGCCCAGCCCCGCGTGATCGTCCAGCGAGGCCCTTTGCGACTCGGGCTCGAGCAGGGCTCGGCCCTCGTTCTGCCCGTGGATATCGAGCAGGCGCGAGCCCAGTCGTTTCAGTGTCGCGACCGCCACGGGCATGTCGTTGACCGAAGCGACCGTCTTGCCCGAGAGCCCCACCCTCCGGGTCAGGATCAGATCATCGCCATCGATCGGCCCGCCGAGGATCGCCTCCAGGTCGGCCCTGAGGGCAGGGGATGTCACGTCGAAGACGGCCGCGGCGCGAGCTTCGGGCTTCCCTTCGCGAACGAGTTCCGAGGACGCCTTGCCGCCAAGGACCAGCCCCAACGCGGTGAGCAGGAGGCTCTTCCCCGCCCCGGTCTCGCCCGTCCAGGCGCAGTAACCGGGCTCGAGGTCGACGCGGGCATCCTCGATCAGTGCGAGGTTTTGCACCGAGAGTTCGCGAAGCACGTGGTCAGACCTCCGTTCGACCGGCCCCGTCGCTTGGAAGACGATCCCGATGGGATTAGCGTAGCTTGAGATTCCTGGCGTGGAAGGCGATGGCTTGCTGCACGTGGAGGTCCCAGTAGGCCCAGTCGTGGCCTCCGGCAAATTCCTCGTACTCGTGGGCAATGTGGAGTTCGTCCAGATGCTTGTGGAACGAACGGTTCTGGTCGAGCAAGAAGTCCTGGGTCCCGCAATCGAGACGCAAGGCGGGCAGGCGTCCATGATCGACCGATTTGACGAGTGAGAAAGGGTCCTCGGGGCCGTCGGCCGGCTTGGTACCGAACACGCGCTGGAACTCCAGTCCGAGCCCCTGCACGCGCTCCGGGTCGTGGAGGATCCCCACGGCTCCGGAGTGGGAGTTCACGCTGGCGAACATGTCGTGGTGCTTGATGCCGACCTTCACCGCGCCGTAGCCGCCCATCGAGAGGCCGCCGATCGCCCGGCCTGACCGTTCGGCCTTGACCGGGAAGGTTCGATCCACGAGCCCAACGATGTCCTTCGTGAGGTCGTCCTCGTAGCGATATCCCTGCTCGGCGTTCGTGTACCAGCCTCGCCCGCCGTCGGGCATGACGACCACGAGGGGCAGTCCCGCAACGTAGCGTTCGATGCTCGTCCGACGCATCCAGATCGTGTGGTCGTCCGACAATCCATGCAGAAGGTAGAAAACCGACCACGGCCTGGGGACGTTCGGGTCATCGGGAAAGACGATGTTGAACGACGAGGCCTTCTGGAGCGAGCCGCTGTGGTAGTTGATCGTGGCGAACGCCATCGTTGCACCCGAAGGAGTGGTTCAAGAGATGGAATCAACGCTCTGAGGGGAAACGCCGACCGCACGATTCACGACGCGAGCTTACTTGATCTTGGCCCCGGCCACGCACTCGGGATTCTCGGGGGAGAGCAGGATGACCTTGTCGCCCGAGGTCGCCGCGAGCAGCATCCCGTTCGAAGTCTCTCCCCGGAGCATGGCGGGCGCCAGGTTGTTGACCACGACGATCAGCTTGCCCACAAGCGTCTCGGGCGGGTAGTGCGCCTTGATCCCGGCCACGATCTGCTTCGGCTGCTCGTCGCCCACGTCCACCTGCAAGAGCAGGAGCTTGTCGGCGTTGGGGTGGGGCCGGGCTTCCAGGACCTTCGCAACCCGCAATTCCAGCTTCGCGAAATCGTCGTACGTGATCGGGTCGGCCATGGACTTCGGACCTCGGTCGGAGCAGTTCAGGAGAGGGCACGGGACACAACAGGGCGCATCCTAGCTTCACGCTCAAGATCATGTCAAGCGTGACTCTGGACAAACGTTTAGGATGGGGCCCAAGTCGAAAGGTTACCGTCCCCGCGACGGCACGATGAGGCTCGCGGCGCCGCCCCAGAGCCCTTTGATCACGCTCAGGGCCATCACGAAGGGCGTGGACGGGTGCTTGAGGATGGTGGGGATGTTCTTCTCGAACACGAAGTGGCCGGTGAACATCACGGCGTATCCGCTCAGGAAGAGCCCGAGCGACCACCAGGGCCGGTACGGGACGAGCAGCAGCGCCGCCGCGACCAGGGGCCAGCCAATCCCCACGTGCATCACGTGGTTGATCGGGTGCGAGTGATCTTTGCGATACTTCGCCACGAGCCCGTCGAACTTCGAGACGGACTTCGCGGTGAGTTCGGTCGTGGTCGAGGCCATCGCGGGACTCCTTTCCAGCGGGGAGGCGGGGATTTCGCGCCCAGATTATCCTGTTGGGTTCGCGCGACCTAGATCAGTCTGCCAGGGGCGAGTCTCAGGGCTTGGCCTTGATGCCTTGGTGGACCTTGGGATCGTCGTAGTTGTCCAGCTTCGAGTGCATGACTTTGGGCCACATGGTGGCGAAGTCGAAGCCGTGGGGGGCGTTGTCCTCGTCGTGGCAGGCCACGCAGCGGAGGTTCTTGTTGAAATCCTCGGCCGAGCGGACGATCGTGGAGCGGATGACCTTGTCGTCGGGTGCCTCCGCGTGCTTCGAGCCGGGGCCGTGGCAGTTCTCGCACTGGTTGCCTTTGAGGTGCGGGGTGAGGCTGGCCGAGGCGAAGCCCCCCTCGAACTCGAAGCCCGTGGTGTGGCAGCGAACGCAATCGGCGTCGGCCTCGCGTTTTTTCTCAATCAGGGGCTTGTAGGCCTCGGCGTGCTTGGTCGAGAGCCACCGGTTGTAGGTATTCGGGTGGCACTGCTTGCAGGTCTCGGCCCCCACGTACGATGCCCCCGTGAGCTCGCCGTTCCAGGGGTAGGCACGCTTGGGATAGGTGCCCACCACGTCGGCCGAGGCCAGGTCGGCGACGAAATCCTCGTGGATGAGCTTCCGCATGGGCTCGCCGCGCTTCTTGAACTTGTCGTAGCGGTCGTTGAGCGTGATCCGCTGATAGATCCGGTCCTTGAGAGGATCCTTGGGCAGGCCGATCGCCGCAAGGTATTGCCCCTTCCGTCCGACCGAGACCAGCCAGGTCTTGCCGCCGTGGAGGGTCTCGGGCTGGCTCTTGGGCTCGACGAACTCGGAGGTCGATACGATGATGTCGAAGCCAGGATAGGCCAGCCCGAGCCGCTTGGCCATGGCCAGAGGCCCCTGGACCATGAGGATCTGGACGTCGGTATCCTTTTCAAGGTCAGCGAGGACCCCGGGCAGGACATCCTCGGGCGGCACGACCTTGAGATAAACGTCCTTCTCGGCATCCTTGATCTCGGCGAAGGCCGCGGGGTCGAGCACCGACGTCACGCCGAGCTTGACCGTGCCCACCGCGGTGCGGACGCTGGGCTTGAGCCTCGTGCCGAAGTCGTCCAGAGTCGGCGTAGCGTTGGCGGCCACGATCTTGGGGGCCGTCTTGTCGTCGGGCAGAGAGTTCAGGAACCGCATGAGGGTATCGGTCACGCCCAGCTTGAGGTCCTCGGGGCTCAGCGCGATGGCCGAGTAGTTGAGCATCGTGAGCGCCTTGAGCGCCGTGTCGAACTTGATCCGGGTCTGCTCCATCCCGCCGTGAGGCCCGTGGGGATCGTTGATCAGGCTGCCCAGGTCGATCAGGGCCATCGGCCACTTGCGTTCGCTCTTCACGAGCTCGGTGAAGGTCTGGCGGCGGATCAGGCCACCGCTCTGCCCCGAGGTGCATCCGCAGGGCTCGGTGTACCCAACCATCTCGCCCGAGATGAGCAGGACGCCCGCCAGGTCGTCCGGGAAGTTGGCAAGCGGCTTGGAGTCGGAGACGGGCGGTGCGGAGGCCGTGGCGTCCGCCCCCTCGTTGGGGCCGGCCCCCTGGGCGGGGATTGCGTTGGCCGGCGGCGTCTTTCCGGTGCAGCCGACCACGACGAGAACCAGCCCGCAGAGCATCACGGCCAGCGCAGCGGTCCAGGAAGAAGTTCGGCGCATCGTCATCCTTTCCGAAAGCGATCTGCAGGGAACCGCCAGGCACCGATCCCTTGGAACCTGGCGTAGGAAGCTCGAATCCCGTCGTCCCTCGTCAATTGCTCGAAAGCACCGAGATATCGACGGGGATCTTGAGCCGCTCGGCCCGAGGATGGTTCGATTTCAGCGTGATCTCGCCGCTGATCACCCCCGACGGTGTGCCCGGGGGGACGGTGACGGTCACGCGGAACTGTCGGACCTTGACGGCGCTACCGGATTTAAGATCGGCCGAGGCGATCTCCACCTTCACGTTCTCAGGAGCATCCAAGACTTCAAGAGTCGTGTCCTCGCCGTTGCGAACGATCACCATGAGGGTCTGAACACCACCGTCGGCAGGCGCAATATTGTGCATCTGAACGACTTGCGGAACGATCGAGACGGGCCCCGACCTTCTCCCGCCCGCCGAAAGACGGATCTCCGCCACCTTGGGGTGGTCGGTCGTTACGATGATCTCCTCATTGAACGAGCCCAATTCCTTGGACGGCTTGAGCTCGACGTTCACCTTGAACCCGCCCGTCATGGTCGTCCAGTTCAGCTGCTGACGTTCATCGTCGGGCAGGGGGACCGTCTCGATGTTGAACGCGTCGGGCTGGCTCGAAGTGACCGTGAGGATCTTGAACTCGGGCATGTCGGACGAAGCGAGGGCGAAGCTCACCTTGCGCGAGGCGTCATTCGGGACGTCCCCGAAGCTCAGGGTCCGCTCCTTGGGCATGATGGCCATGGACGGCTTGACGGTCCCCTCGACGGCGAAGATGACCTGGGACCGGTCCGCGTCTCCGACCACGTTGATCGTGGCCGACTTCTCGAACTTTCCGTCGAACTCGCGGGTCTCCCAGGTGAGGTTGATCTCGGTGGACTTCCCGGGCTCGAGGACCAGCACGTCCTTCTCGCTCTTGAAATTGGCGATCGTGCATGAGCAGGTCGAGGGGCCTTTGCTCAGCTCCAGGACGCCCTCTCCGCCGTTCTTGAACGTCCAGGTGTGCGTCCCTTTGGAACGCTGAGGCATCACGCCAAACACGTAGGTGGGCGACTCGTCGAGGACGATCTTGCCGGGAGGGCCGGCCCGTTTCTTGGGAACCGGAAAGGACAGGGTGCTGGTATCGTTGGGATTCTCGGTGGGAAGATAGCGCACGCCGATGGCCGCCCCGGCCGCGAGTGCGACGATGATCACGCTGGCCACGAGCCACTTCAGGAACGATGAGGACTCCGAGGGCAAACCCTGCGCCTTGCCGACGTGCTGGACGTCCTGGCTCGACATGACTTCAGCTCCGAATCGGGACCTCGTGTCGTCAGGCCAGCGACGAAGGAAAAAAGATGGGCGAACCTGACCCGCGGTCCCTGTCAAATTCTAAGTCGAACCCCACAAGCCGGTCAAGCGATGCCGTGCCCCCACACATGAGAGGAAGCTCCATCGGTCTCCGATCGCGCCAGCCTCTCCATCCTCGGACGCTCAAGCCTCGACTCGGCACGCTCGGTCGTTAGAATTTGGAGGGAACGATGATCCTCGCGGCCCATTCCTCTTCTAGGTTGGACGCGATGGATCGGTTGCCGCCTTCATGAGGGATTCAAGATGACCGAGGGCAGGGTGTTAGCCGAGACCGATCGCCAGGCGCTTCGATCGAGGATCGAGGGTGTGCTCGACCGCGACGTGCGCGCCGGTCTCGAAGCCGACGGCGGAGGGGTCGAGCTGGTGGGGATCGACGACGATTGCATCGTCCAGGTCCGCATGCTCGGAGCCTGCCAGGGCTGCTCGTCCTCGCTGATCACGCTGACCATGGGCATCGAGCGAGCGATCAAGGCCGAGATCCCCGAGGTCCGCTTCGTCGAGGCCGTGCTTTGACCGTTCCTCCCGCGCTCGCGCCTCGTGCGGCGTACGTGCATGTCCCGTTCTGCGCCCATAAATGCGGATATTGCGATTTCGCCTCGGTGGCCGGTTCGGACCACCTGGCGGATCGCTACCTCCAGGCGCTCGAGCATGAGATGGCCCGCATGGGGGCTCCGCAAGAAGTCGACACCGTCTTCGTCGGCGGAGGGACTCCCACGAGGCTCGACGCCCGCCAGCTCGAACGGCTCTTGATGGCCATCCGGCGATGGTATCCCCTGTCTCCGGGCGGAGAATGGACGGTTGAGGCCAACCCCGGAACCATCGACGAGGAGAAGGCCGACGTGCTCGCCTCGGGGGGCGTCTCGCGGGTAAGCCTTGGTGCCCAGTCCTTCCGGCCCGCGCTGCTCGCGGCCCTGGAGCGGAATCACCATCCGGACGACGTGCCCCGCGCACTGGACCTTATCCGGCCGCGATTCGCGTTCTGGTCGTTTGACCTGATCTTCGGCGTGCCGGGATCGACCCTCGACGACTGGTCGAGCGATTTGCGGACCGCGATGGCACTCGACCCGTCTCACCTATCGTGTTACGGCCTCGTGTATGAGAAGGGCACCGCGCTCTGGAAGCAGTGGAACGCGGGAGCCGTCGTCGAGGTGGAGGAGGAGGTCGAGCGGTCCATGTACGAATCGGCGATGGACCAGCTTGCAGAGAGGGGCCTCGCCCAGTACGAGATCTCGAATTACGCCCGGCCCGGCCATGAATCCCGCCACAACCTCGTGTACTGGGCGAACGAGCCTTACTTTGGCGTGGGAGTCGGCGCGGCGCGGTTCGTGGACGGCCAGAGGGCGGTGAATACCCGCGATCTCATGGGCTATCTCACCCGGATCGAGTCCGAGGGCGACCCCACGGGCCCGGTCGAGCGCCTGGAGCCCGAGGCATTCGCGCGGGAGACCGCCGTTCTCATGCTTCGAAGGACGATCGCGGGGATCCCCCGAGTGGCGTTCCAGGCTCGAACCGGGTTCGCTCTCGATGCCCTCGCCGGCGAGGCCATCGCCAAACATGTTCGCGGCGGTCTTCTGGAGGACGACGGTTCTCGCGTGAGGCTCAGTCGCGAGGGCGTATTCCTCGCCGATGGCGTGATGTGCGACTTCCTGTGACGGATTGAAACCGAAAACGCCCGGTCCGAGAATCAAGCCGTGGCCTGAACCCCGAACCGGGCGAATCCGATCGTCCGACGCTCAAGAGCGACGAAGCTGGTCGGCGCGGGCGGCCAGCTTGATGGCGGCGGTCTGGAACAGCCCCCGAGTGTTCGCCGAGGCCGACTTGTAGGAGTCGGTGAATCCGTCGGCCTGGGTCCAGGCGACGACCTCCATGACCTGCCGCGTCATGAGCGAGAGCATCTCCTCGATGGTCGGTGCGGCCACCGCCACGGGCGGGCTCTGGGCGATCATCTTGGCGTCCGCCGCCTCGTCGTCCCACGGGGCAGGGGAGGGAGACGAACCGGCTTTCGGCGGGGGCATGGGGTCGTTGCCGTGCTCCCACGGGGCCTTGTCGTTCTCTCGTCCGCCTCGGTCGCGGGGATCCTCCTGCTCGGAGTTGATCTTGCCCTTGGGCAGACGCTCGCCGGGGTCCTTCGGCAGGGCGGGATAGGTCTTGCCGTCGGCACCCACGCGGGTGGTGCCGGCCGGGATCTGGGAGGCCTCGATCAACTGGCGGCGGATCTTGGCCACGAGTTCGCGACCGACGCTCATCTCCTCGGCGAGGTGGCGGTCCGAGCGGTCGTGGTGGAGCCTGAGGCGGATCTCGATCGCTCGGCGACGCTCCGAGCGGCTCAGGGGCAACCCGTGGAAGAGGTTCGCTCCCGCCACATAGTCGAGCGCGTCGGAGAACGAGCCGTGGAGCACTTCCGACGGGATCGTCTTCTTGCCCAGGGTGACCGCAGCGGCGTGACGGTGAAAACCGTCGGCCAGCAGCAGGCGGCCGTCCACGTCCCACACCGTGACGGGTGGGAGTCGACCCCAGGCGTCGATGTATCGGGTGACCGTGTCCTCGTCGAGCCTGTCGCGCAGGTTCAGTGCCGGGTCCAGAACCAGGTCGTCCAGGTCGATATCCACAATCTGCATTGCCAGGCCCCTTCGCTCACGCTCGAGCCGCCGAGCGTCTCGGATGTCGCATCCTCGCGAGATGTTGGTGGCCCTATGCCACGGTCCCTCATAGGGCTTAGGGTCGGCCGCGCCGGGAGGAAGGTTTGCCTCTTTTCTGGCAAATTTCGCGATGCATCGCGGAGCTTCTCGCCCAACCGCCACGACCGTCACCACTGCCTCACGAGGTGTGAGCGTTCGTGCAGATGTGTTAGGCTGAGGTGATCCTTCGATGGGATTTTTTTGCGACTCCGAGAATTTTTGCGATACCACGCTGAGGACTCGGGGTCAGATCCCTGACGACCCGCGACATCCTTCGCTGAGGTTCAAGCCCGAGGGCCGTTTCCGGGAGCATCACGCCATGAGTCAGGGAAATCGCGTGTGGTTGACCGCGTTTCTGGTCGCTTTCGGTTCGAATCGAGCCTTGGCGATCGATCCTCCGACCTACCACAAGGACATCGCGCCTCTGCTCCAAAAACATTGCCAGGACTGCCACCGGCCCGGCCAGGTCGCCCCTTTCTCGCTCCTGAGCTTCGAGCAGGCCAAGAAGCGAGGTGCCGACCTCTCTCTGGTAACCTCGCAACGAACCATGCCGCCCTGGCACGCCTCGACCACCGAGGGTGGTCCGTTCCAGGATGCCCGCGTGCTCTCGGCGACCGAGATCGCCACGATCGCGGAGTGGGCCGACGCGGGCTGCCCCGAAGGCGATCTCAAGGACTCGCCCGCTCCCCGGGATTTCAAGTCGGAATGGGAACTTGGCGAGCCCGACCTCGTCCTGAAATCGTCTGAGCCCTTCACGCTGGGCGCGACCGGGACCGACGAGTTTCGCGTGTTCGTCCTGCCGACCGGACTCACCGAGGGACGATGGATCTCGGCGGTGGACTTCAGGCCGGGAAATGCCCGGGTCGTCCACCACGTGATCGCGGGCATCGACACGGCGGGGCGAGGCCGTCGGCTCGACTCCGTGGACGATCTCCCCGGTTACGCGACCTTCGCGGGATTCGGCGAGATCGCCCCCGGCATCCCGTTGCTCCCCTCGGGAGGGCTCAGCGGATGGGCTCCAGGCAAGAGCGCGACCCGTCAACCCGAAGGGGTCGGCCGATGGCTGCCCGCGGGCTCCGACGTCCTCCTGCAGGTGCATTACCACAAGAGCGGCAAGGTCGAGACCGACACCACGAGCATCGGCCTCTATTTCGCGAAGACGCCCATCCAGAAGCAGGTCCGCCCCGGCGCGGTCTTCCCGGATCGTCCCGGGCGGTTCGCGCGTCCCGATCTCAAAATCCCTGCGGGTGATCCAAACTACGAGATCAACGGCAAGCTCGTGATGAGCTCCGACGTCCACCTCACGGCCGTCGTCCCGCACATGCACTGGCTCGGGAAGGATTTCTTGCTCACGGCCGAGTTCCCGGATGGCACGAAGCGGACATTGATCCGGATCGACCGATGGGACTTCAACTGGCAGGACACTTACGACCTGGCCGAACCGATCGCCCTGCCCTCGGGAACGAAGATCCTCATGAAGGCCCACTTCGACAACTCGGCCGCCAACCCGGCCAACCCCAGCAAGCCGCCCGTGGAGGTGCGATGGGGCGAACAGACGACCAACGAGATGTGCATCGGCTTCCTCCAGATGACGAGCGACCGGGAACATCTGGAAGGAAAGCCACCTGGCCGCTCGATGTCGCCGGGCGGCCTTTTGCGAGGGCGTTGATCCCCCGATCGGATCGCTTGCTCGGGGCGGGGCGGATTCCCATGGATTGACGCTTGCGCCTCTCGCCGTTACGCTCTTTCTTTGCAGTGCAAAGGGCCAGAAATAGCGTTTCGAAAGCGAGTGCAACGTGCCATCGACCTGTGTCGTGGGTCTCCAGTGGGGGGACGAAGCCAAGGGAAAGATCGTCGATCTTTTGTGCGACCAGCATGACGTGGTCGTGCGGTATCAGGGCGGGGCGAACGCGGGCCACACCGTGGTGGCCGATGGCGTGACCTACAAGCTCTCCCTGATCCCCACCGGCATCCTTCGGCCCGGGATCTCGTGCGTGATCGGCAACGGAGTGGTCGTCCACCCGCCCGCACTGCTGGCCGAGGTCGAGCGGCTCTCCTCGCAGGGGGTGGACTTTACCGGCCGCCTGCTCATCAGCGATCGCGCCCACGTGATCCTACCGCACCACCTCGCCGAGGAGCGATTGACCGAAGAATCCGCCTCGGCCGAGGACCACCTGGGGACCACCCGGCGCGGCATCGGCCCCTGCTATCGTGACAAGGTCGGGCGTGTCCACGGGGTACGGATCGGCGATCTCTACCACCCTGCGCAGTTCCGGAGCCACCTCACGCGGATCGTCGATTACAAGAATCGGCTCCTGTCCGCCATGCTCCCCACGTTCGAGCCCATCGACGCGAAGCTCGTCGCGGACGAATATCTGGAGCATTCCGAGAAGCTACGACCGTTCGTCCACGACGCCACGGCCTGGCTGCACTCGGCGATCGGGAAAGGCAAGCGGCTCATGTTCGAGGGGGCCCAGGGCTCCCTTCTGGACATCGATCATGGGAGCTTCCCCTATGTAACCAGCTCCAACAGCAGCGCCGCCGGCATTGCGGCGGGCTCAGGCGTGCCGACCCGCCACATCGACCGCTGGATCGGAATCGTCAAGGCGTACACGACTCGGGTCGGCGGAGGCCCCTTTCCGACCGAACAGGACAACGAGACCGGCGAACGGATCCGCCGCGTGGGGCGAGAATACGGGACCGTGACCGGGCGTCCTCGCCGATGCGGGTGGTTCGATGCCGTGGCGGTTCGCTACTCGTCGCAGGTCAGCGGGGCGACCGAGATCGCGGTCATGCTGCTGGACGTGCTGAGCGGGATCGAATCGCTCCAGGTCGCCGTGGCGTATGAGGATGATTCGGGGAAGCGGATCGAGAATTTCCCGGCCCACCTCGCCGATCTCGAAAAATGCCGCCCGGTGTATGAGACCTTGCCCGGCTGGTCCGAGGACATCACCGGCTGCCGTTCGTGGTCCGATCTGCCCGCGTCGGCTCGCGACTATGTGCGATTCCTTTCCCGGCAGGTGAACGTCCCGGTGCGGATCGTGTCGGTCGGCCCGGATCGAACGGCCACTCTGCTGGTGGATTAATATGAGCTGTGTTTCAGGCTGAGAATGTCGAGACGGAAGTTTCGCCCGCCCTCCCTTGAGGTCGACCCCCGTGACGATCCCCGCGGAAGGATTGAGAACATTGGCTTCGCTGGGCCTTCAACCCGAGCAGTTGCCCAGGCATGTGGCCATTATCATGGACGGGAATGGGCGATGGGCGCAGGCACGGGGCCTGCCCCGGGTTCTCGGCCACCGGCAGGGCATCCGGAGCGTGCGGGCGATTGTCGAGGAGGGATGCCGCCTCGGCCTCGATCAGCTCACGCTCTATTGCCTCTCGGTCGAGAACTGGAAGCGACCAGTCCGCGAGATCCGCTTCCTCATGCGGCTCCTGCGTCACTTCCTGGCCGTCGAGCGGGTCGAGTTGATGGAGCAGAACGTGCGGGTGACCATGATCGGTCGCCGCGACGGCCTGCCCGCCGAGGTCCTCGACGAATACGACCGCACGGAGCGCGAGACCGCCGGAAACACCGGCATGACGCTCTGCCTGGCCGTCAACTACGGAGGCCGGACCGAGATTGCCGACGCCGCGAGACAGGTGGCGAGGGAGGTCCGCGAAGGGCGGCTGGACCCCGAGATGATCACCGAGGAGGTGTTCTCAACCTACCTCTACACGTCGGGGATGGCGGACCCCGACCTCCTGATCCGCACGGCCGGCGAAATGCGGGTCAGCAACTATCTCCTCTGGCAGATCTCCTACAGCGAGATCTGGGTCACGGACACCCTTTGGCCGGACTTCCGCGCCGCGGACCTCCATTCCGGGATCGTGTCCTACGCGGGCCGGAACCGGAAGTTTGGGGGCCTGCTCGCGTCGTCGTGATCTGAGGCCAGAGGTGTGTAGGCACGACGGCGACCGCCCGTTATGTTGGTGTTTCCCCCGGCCCTGGCCTGGCGTGCGCGGACGTCCCCCGCGATCCCCCGAGCGATGTCCACGACCTACGGATCACCATGCTCGTCTACCGATTGGCTACCGGGGCCACCCTGATCGCAGCGCTCGTCGGTGTCCTGATCTTCGACGAACGCTTCTCGCCCTGGTACCCGATGTGGTTCGTGACCGTCACGGTGGTCATGGTCGCCTCGGCGGTGGAAGTCGTGGGCCTGCTCGCTGCGACCGGAGCCCGGCCGTCGAGAAACGTGGTGGTCGGAGGTGTGCTGGCCCTGATCGCGTCGAACTGGGCTCCCCACCTGTTGGAACTTTCCCCTCGACTGTTCATCGATGAGCGGATCCACAACGCGATGGGCGCTGAGGTCATGGCCTGGCCCATGTGGACGTTCACCGGGATCGTCATGCTGAGCTTCCTCGATCGCGCGGCGAGGTTCCGCGGGACCGGGGAAGGGGCCATGACCTCGATCGCGTCGACCGTGCTGACGTGCGCCTATGTGGGGCTGCTGGGTAGCTTCGTGATCCAGATGCGATGGCTCGAAGGGCAGGGGGACGGGCTCATGGCGCTGGCCCTGCTCATCGCCACCGCCAAGGGTGCCGACACCGGGGCCTACGTGGTCGGACGGATCGCCGGTCGCCGCAAGCTCATCCCCAGGCTCAGCCCCAACAAGACGGTCGAGGGGGCCCTCGGCGGGGTTGCTGCGAGCATCCTCGCGGCCCTGATCGCCGTCAGGTGGGCCAGGTCGGCCGACATCCCGACCTTCAGCTGGCCTGCCGCGATCGGGTTCGGGCTCCTGGTTGGTGTGGCGGCGCAGCTTGGGGACCTCATGGAATCGATGATGAAGCGCGACGGCGACCGCAAGGACGCCTCGAGCACCTTGCCCGGCTTCGGAGGGGTGCTCGACGTGATGGACTCGCTCCTCTTCGCAGGCCCCGTGGCCTACGCCTACTGGCTCGCCTTCGGGCCCTGAACGGGGACGGCATCGGCGTCTCCTTTCGAAACGCCGATGCCGTGAGAAATTCGAGCTGGATTCCCGAGCGATCTCAATAGTGGTCGCCCCGGATCACCTCGACGGTCTCGACCGCCACCGTGATGGGGATCTCGGAGCGGTCGATCCGCCCGATGTACCCGATCATATGATCGAATTTCGAGAAGTTCACCAGGACCTCGATCCGGACAAGGGAAACGCCCTGACCGTTGCCGTCTTGTAGCGCTTTCGTGCCCTTGCCGTGGCAATCGGAGATGGTGTAACCCGAGGCACCGCGCTTGACCAGCTCGCCCACGACCTCGTCGGCCTTGCTCGCCAGGGTAACGACCGTGATGCGCCGGACCTTGGCGAGTCCTCCGCGGCGGGCCGAGAACGAATGGTCCGAGAGTTTGCGATGGGATTCGAGCCCGATCAGCTCCAGGTTGAGCCCATTCTGGTGGAACTCCTCCTGCATCTCGTGGAGCTTTTCCATGACGCTATGGTCGACCAGCTTTGTCGCCGCCAGGTCGATCACCAGGTTGTTCTTCTGGGTCAGGCCGATCTGTTCGATCTGCCGCTTGAACGGGATCCAGTTGCTGAAGACCGCCGAGCCGCGGGCCCGGATCAGGCAGGTGGATTCGTCGATCGGTTCCACGTCCAGGAACGGCTTGAACATCGAATTGACCGGCACGCCGTTCAGCCAGTGGATGACGAGCTTGACCAGGATGCCGATCCCCACGCCCACGAGCAAGTCGGTCGCGAGCACGCCGATCAGGGTGGCCAGGAAGATGACGAGTTGCTCCACGCCGGTCCTCGTCACGCTCACGAATTCCCTGGGCGACGCGAGCCGGAAACCGGTGTAAACCAGCATGGCGCTCAGGGCGGCCAGGGGGATCCTGTGGATGAGCGTGGGCAGAAGCGCCACGATGCTCAGCAGGAACAGCCCATGGAACATGTTGGCGAACCGCGTCCGAGCGCCGTTGTCCACGTTGGCCTTGCTTCGGACGATCTCCGAGATCATCGGAAGGCCGCCGATGCACGCGGCGATCGTGTTGGCAATCCCCACGCCGAGAAGGTCGCGGTTCATGTTCGTCTTGCGTTTCCAGGGGTCGAGCAGGTCGATCGCCTTGGCGCTCAGGAGCGACTCCAGGCTCCCGATCAGGGCGAAAAGCGTGACCCACTTCCAGGCCACGGGGTTCTTCAGGGCGGTGAATTGCGGGAAGGTGATCGCCTTGAACATGTTGTTCGGGACGGTCACCAGGAAGTTCTCCCCGATCTTGAACTTCGCCCCGCCGAGCGAATAGGTGTGCTCGTGCGAGAGGTCGAAGTAGATCCCGAGCGGTACGGCCACCAAAATCACGAGCATGGGCGTGGGAATGCGGCGCAGGTACGGATTGCGGATCAACGGCACGAGGAACAGAATCAAGAGGCTGATGAGCCCGATCGTGGCGATCTGAGGATTGAGGTTGAGGATCGATCGGGGGATCTGGGCCAGGAGTTCGAGCGGCTCGCCCTTCACTCCGCTCACGCCCAGCATCGCGTGAATTTGCTTGGACATGATGATCACGCCGATCGCGGCGAGCATCCCGTGGACCACGGTCGTCGGGAAGAATTCGCCCAGAATCCCCGATCGGCTCAGGCCGAAGACGATCTGGACGAGCCCGGCGACCACGCCGATCCCGAGCACGAAGGCATAAGCGTTCTGCTTGCCGTAGATCTTCTCCATCTCCGTGATCGCACCCAGAGCGATCACGATCAGGCCTGCGGCGGGCCCCTTGATGGTGAGAGCGGAATTGCTGATCCAGGGGGTCACAAGGCCCCCCACGATCGCCGTGAACACGCCTGCGATCGCGGGATAACCGCTCGCAAGCGAGATGCCCAGGCAAAGCGGCAAGGCGATCAGGAAGACGAGGAAGCCGGAGAGGACGTCATATCGCCAGTATTTGAGGCTAGACAGGCCACCATCGATGGTGGCCTCGGTTCCGGACGGGGCGGTGGTCATGTTCATCCACATTCTTGTCGGAAGGCGTGGGGCGGGGGGCAATGGGGGAAGGAAGTGATGGC
>JANOBY010000078.1:0-8186 GCA_031411935.1 Planctomycetales bacterium
CGCCGCACTGATCGACGGCCTCACCCGGTTGTACGAGAACTCGGGCAACGCCCGATGGATCGAGGCTGCGCTGGAGCTTTCGACGGTCATGATCGACGAGTTCAGCGACCCCGATGTTGGCGGCTTTTTCTACACCGGGAAGAGCCATGAGCGGCTGATCGCCAGGCAAAAAGACCTCTACGACAATGCCACGCCCTCGGGAAACGGCATGGCCGCGACCGCCCTGCTTCGTCTGGCCGCGATCACCGGTCGGGACGACCTGGAAGAGACCGGACGCCAGGCATTGCTCGCCGCGCGTCCGCTCATGCAGCAGGTGCCCGCTGCGGCAGGGCAGAGCCTGGTGGCGCTGGACTTCTTGCTGGGCCAACAGCGAGAGATCGCGGTGGTTGTCGGCGACGATTCCGAGGCGGGAACTCAGGCGATCGAGGCCATCGCAAGGCGGTTCCACCCTCACACCGTCGTTGCTCCGTTGCTGGCCGGGGACCCGCCCGCGTCGGTCCCCTTGCTCAAGGATCGTCCAGCGATGGAGGGCCGGGTCACGGCCTACATTTGCGAGAATTCGACCTGCTCCGCTCCTGTGGTCGGCGAGGATGACCTGGTGGCCGCCCTGTCCGGTTTTTCGCCGAGGTGATCGACGGATGCAACGCGGAAGGGTGGACCTTGCCGGTGGGAACTGGCGTGGGCTAGACTTGTGGAGAGAGTATGTCGAATCGACCCGGGTGATGTCGGCGCCTCGCCCCGGCTCGTGCATGAACTGGTCGCGACCCACGGAAGACGGAATTTGCCCCGGGAGGGTTGTATGCCTCGACGGAACTTTCGAGCGGTGCTGGTCGTCCTCACCCTGTCGCTCATCTGCTGGGTGAACAATCTCACCGCCAAGCCCCGCGACGAGATGATGGAACTTTATGGCGTGTTCGTGGATGCCGTGGAACGGGTCGAGGCCAATTACGTCCGGCCGATCCCCCGCAAAGAATTGCTCGAAAGCGCCCTGCGAGGGATGCTCGAAAACCTCGACGAGCACTCCACGTATTTCACCGAGACCGAGTGGAAGCAGTTCCAGAAGGAACTTGGCGAAAGTTATACCGGCATCGGCGTGAGCGTGAACGTCGATCCGGAGTCGAACCGCCTGACCGTGCTTGCCCCCCTCGTGGGCGGACCGGCTTACGTGGCGGGGATCATGGCCGGCGACACCGTGCTCGAAGTGGACGGCCAGTCCACCGAGGGCTGGACGCGAGACAAGTCGGTCGAGGCCCTCACCGGGCGGCCCGGGACCTCGGTCAAGCTGACCGTCATGCATCGCGGGGCCGAGAAGAGCGAGACGCTCGCGATCGAGAGGTCGATCATCACCCAACCGAGCATCCTCGGGGATTCGCGCAAGGCCGACGACTCCTGGGACTTCATGCTCGACAAGGACAAGAAGGTCGGCTACATCCGCGTGAGCGGGTTCTACGAGGACACTCCCGCCGACTTCAAGAAGGCGCACGAGGACCTGAAGGCCCAGGGGATGACGTCGCTGATCATCGACCTGCGGAACAATCCCGGCGGCCGGCTCACGGCCGCCGTCGAGATGTGCGACATGTTCGTCGAGTCCGGCAAGATCGTGAGCACCAAGGGCCGGAACACGAAGGAGTCGATCTTCACCGCCGAGAAGGGGGGCGTGATGGACGCCCCGGACGGCGGCAAGGAAGGCCCCGTGGGGGACGACCTGCCGATCGCCGTCCTCGTTAACGAGTTCTCCGCATCGGCCGCCGAGATCCTCTCCGCCTGCTTGCAGGACCACAAACGGGCGGTGGTCATCGGGCATCGATCGTACGGCAAGGGCTCGGTCCAGAACATTCTTCCGCTCGACGACGGTGACAATGTGCTGAAACTCACGGTCGCGACCTACTGGCGGCCCTCGGGCAAGAACATCCACAAGTTCAAGAACGCGAAGCCGACCGACGAGTGGGGCGTGAGCCCGGATCCTGGTTTCGAGGTCAAAATGAGCATGGAAGAGCTGGGCGCCTGGGCACTCGCCCGTCGCGACCGCGACCTGATCTCCAGCCACAACCCGTCCAAGCCCAAGGTCGGCAAGGACGGCAAGCCCGAAGAGGCCAGGCCGTTCGTGGACGAGCAACTGGAAAAGGCCCTGGAGTACGTGAAGGGCAGGACGAAGGCGGAAAAAGAGGGCGAGGCCAAGTGATCGCCCCCGCGACGAAATCATCGCTCCAGCGGCTCGATCGCCTGTGATTCTCCTGGCGATCGAGTCCACCTGCGACGAGACCGGAGTGGCCATCCTGGAAGGCCCCGCGCCGGGGGAGACAGGCGTGCCCCGCGTGGTCTCCAGCGTGGTCTCATCGCAGATCGACCTGCATCGGGAATACGGCGGGGTCGTGCCGGAGATCGCGGCCCGGGCCCACCTCCGAAATTTGTTGCCCGTCATGGACGAAGCTCTCCGGCGTGCGGCAATGCCCTTGTCGCGGGTTGAAGGGGTGGCGGTCGCCACAAGGCCCGGCCTCGTGGGGGCCCTGATCGTGGGGCTGACCGCCGCGAAGAGCCTCGCGCTCTCACTGGATGTGCCCCTCATCCCGTTCGACCATCTGGAAGGGCATCTCTACGCCTGCCAGCTTGCCCATCCCCAAAAAGCTGCCTATCCGTGTGTGGGGCTGGTGGTCTCGGGTGGCCATACGAGCCTCTTCCACTGCCGTAGCCCGATCGACAACGAACTCCTCGGCGGAACGATCGACGACGCCGCGGGCGAGGCGTTCGACAAGATCGCGAGCCTCCTGGGCCTGGGCTATCCCGGCGGCCCCGAGATCCAGCGAGCGGCCCGAACCGGCAACCCCAGGGCGTTCAGCCTCCCGCGCGCGTTCTTGCACGACGGATCGATCAGCTTCAGCTTCTCGGGATTGAAGACCGCCGTTCTCTACACCCTGAACGGGCAGAACGGACGACAACCCTCGCCCGTGGTTTCTCCCCAAACAATCGCCGATCTCGCCGCAAGCTTTCAGGAGGCCGTGGTGGATGTGCTGGTGGCCAAGACGCGGGTCGCCTTACGAAGAACGGGCCTCAAGAAGGTCGACATCGGGGGAGGCGTAGCGGCCAACGCCCGGTTCCGCGAGAAGATGGGCCAGCTCTGTGCCGAGGAATCGGTGGAACTCCTCATCCCGCCGATGGACCTCTGTACCGACAACGCCGCCCTGGGCGCCATCGCCTTCGCCAAGCTCGCCCAGGGGCAGTTCTCCAACCTGGAAGTGGACGTGACCCCAGGGCTGGTTCGTCCGAACAAGAAATCCTCTGGGCGATAGCAGGCCACCCAACCGGCGAAATCGATTCGGAGGGGTTCGGGGATTTCTGCTCGCTCAGGGCCGGTCGCCACAAGGGGACTGCGGCGATATTCTCTTTGCTTACCGCAGGGAAGGCTCCATTCCTGAACCGGTCAGCACGATCCACACGTTGCTTTCCGTCGCACCGTCTCACTCCGAATCGATCGGGTGCCTTCCGATGGCCCCCTTTCCTCCCCGTGATCCTGGACAACAATATCCAGGTTCGGTGAGAGCGGCTAAATGAAGGCTCGAAATGGGTGGATCTCAGGACAGTCGGCCACCCGGGCCTTCTCAAGGGAGCGGACGATGGGTCTGGAAGCCGCAAGAGTCCGGGGAATCGTTCTGGATGCGGTGGGGACGCTCATCAGGCCCTCGCCTTCGGTCTCGCTCGCCTACACCCAGGCGGCGGCCCGGCAAGGGGTCGATGTGGATCCCAGGGAGGTCGGTCGGCGATTTCGCGAGCATTTCCGGGTCGACGAGGGGGACGAGCGCCGCGGGCCGCTTTCGACCGACGAGACGATCGAGCATCGACGCTGGAAACGCCTGGTGCATCTCTGCTTGCCCGAGGTTCCGGATCCTGATCGGGCGTTCGATGAGCTGTGGGAGCATTTCGCGGACCCTCGATCCTGGGTGGTCTTCCCGGATGTGGCGGACGGGGTCCTCCGGCTCCGGAGCCTCGGCCTGAGGATCTGTGTGGCCTCCAATTTCGACCGGAGGTTGCACCGTGTGGCTTCCGGGTTGCCGGAACTGAGCCCCTGGATCGAGCCCCTGGTCATCTCGTCGGAGGTGGGATTCCGGAAGCCGCACCCGGAGTTTTATCGGGCGGCGTGCGAACGCCTGGGGCTCTCCCCGGATGAGGTTCTGTCGATCGGCGACGACCTTCAGAATGATGTCCTGGGGCCCTCGGAAGTGGGGCTCCAGGCGCTTCTTCTGGATCGAGAGGGGAGATCAGGTTTCCCGACAGATCGCGCATCCAACCTGCAAGAGGTGGCCGACCGATGGGGCAAACTCGCGGATCGGGCTTAAGTCCGACGACGTCATTCGACGATGATGGAAGAGGTAGAGGACTCGGCTTGTCGGACTTGGACGTTGCGATTACGATCCGCTCCGGCATCGGCTCGCCCGATCCAGGGGCCCAGGATGGGTCTTCGGGTGGTCGGCTACGCTCGAACTCGGGCGTTCCCATCCGCTCCTTTCAGGGAAGAAAGGAAGATGAGCGTGGTTGCCACAGTGGAACAACTCGCGGCACTGGTTCACGGCCGCCTGGTCGGAGACGGCAACGTCCCGATCCAGTCTGCAAGGCCGGTGGCCGAAGCCGGGCCGGGCGATATCACGTTCATCGATGATGAGCGATACGCGAAGATGCTCCGCCTCTCGCCCGCGTCGGCGGCGATCGTGGGGCCCCACTTCAAGAGGGCCCCGTCGGGCGAACCTCAACTCCCCGTGATCGAGGTTGACGACCCCCGATCCGCCTTCGTGGCCGTCCGTAGCCACCTGAAGGGGGAGTCCGCGCCGCGATGGATCGGAATCCACCCGCAGGCTTACGTCTCCCCATCCGCGAAAATCGGCGTCGGTGTGGCGATCTATCCGTTTGCTTACGTTGGGAACGGTGCTGAGATCGGCGATGGTACGAGCCTTGAGCCGGGCGTGGTCGTCGGCGATTACTGCAAGATCGGAACCGAATGCACTCTCAGACCCCACGCGGTCCTGTATGAGGGGGTGGTGCTAGGCAATCGCGTCGAGGTCCACGCCGGGACCGTGCTCGGGGCCGACGGCTTCGGGTATCGGATGACCGAGGGACGGCATGCCAAGGTCCCGCAGACGGGGACCGTGGAGGTGCACGACGACGTGGAGATTGGTGCCAATTGCGCCATCGACCGCGGAACCTTCGGGGCCACGGTGATCGGCGAGGGGTCCAAGATCGATAATCTGGTCATGATCGGACACAATAACCAGATCGGTAAGCATAACCTCCTGTGCGGCCAGGTCGGCATCGCCGGAAGCTGCAAGACCGGCGATTACGTGGTCATGGCCGGCCAGGCCGGGATCAAGGACCATACCGAGATCGGCGACAAGGCCATCGTCGGGGCGCAAGCCGGGGTTCATCGGAATGTGCCCGGAGGCCAGCAGGTGCTCGGTTCGCCCGCCATCCCCGCGAGGGAACAGAGGCGAATTTTCCAGATGATCGCCAAGCTCCCCGATTACAGTCGCCATCTCCGCGAACTCGCGGCGCAGGTGGCCGTGCTCACCGCGGCCCACCCACACGAAGAGTCGCCGGATCGTCATGTGGACGACTACTGAGATGATGACTCGGCGGAGGATCAGCCCGTGACGTTCCTGACGACCCTCACTCGCCCGCGGATCGCCCCGCACAGGCAGAGCCCAATCGGGCTGCTCGCCGGGTCGGGCCGTTTCCCGATCCTCTTCGCCGAGGCGGCGAAGAGGCAGGGAATTCCGGTCGTCTGTGTGGGCGTGAAGTACGAGGCCAGTGACGAGCTCAGGCGCATCTGCGACGACTACGCCGTGGTGGGGGTATCCAAGCTCGGCAAGATGATCCGCACCTTCCGCAGGATGGGGGCGGGGCGCGTCGTCATGGCGGGCAAGGTCACGAAGAATGTCATGTACACCCCGTTTCGCATGATCCAGCTCATGCCGGACTGGCGGATGACCCGCATGTGGTACGGGTCGCTCTCGGATAAGCGTGACGACTCGATCCTTCTGGGGGTGATCGCCGAGTTCGAGCGTGACGGGCTCGCGTTCGCGTCGGCCCTCGACTATTGCCCGGAGTTGCTCGTGAAGCGCGGAATTCTCACACGCCGGAAGCCCTCGGCCTCGGAGATGAAGGACGTGGAGTTCGGCTGGGGGCTGGCCAAGGAGATGGGCCGCCTGGACGTGGGGCAGAGCGTGGCCGTAAAGGAGAGCGCGGCGCTGGCGATCGAGGCCATCGAGGGCACCGATCGATGCATCGAACGCGCGGGGAGCCTCTGCCGATCCGGGGGCTGGACCCTGGTGAAGGTGGCCAAGCCCCAGCAGGACATGCGCTTCGACGTGCCGACCATCGGGACGAGCACGATCGAGAACCTGCACAAGGCCGGAGGGCGTATCCTGGCGATCGAGGCCGACAAGACCATCGTCGTCGATCAGTCCGACGTGATCGCCCTGGCCGACCGCTACGGCCTGGTCATCGTGGCCGTGTCCGCCGACGAGATCGCCGCCTGACAAGGCCATCGGCACGAGACGGGACCCGGGTCACACAAGCTCAACCGCGGCCACCGGCTTGGGCATCCCCAGCTCGACCGCGCGGACGATAAGGTCCACGGCGATCGACAGCCCCAGGGAATGGCTATCCAGCACGAGGTCGTACTGGTGAGGGTCGGCGATGTCCACCCGGTGCAGGGTCCGGACGAATTTCGAGGCGCGCCGATCGCGGTCGATGGCGGCCTTCTTCGCCGTCCGTTGCGACACCCCCATGCGCGTTGCCAGGTTCCTGGCGCGGAACTTCAGGGGGGCCACGATGCGGACCGAAAGGGTTTCGCTGCGAGGAAGCAGGTGTCCGGCACCTCGCCCGACGAGGATCGATTCCCCCGCCTTGCCGATCGAATCAACAAGCTTGGCGAGGTGGTCAAGATAGGCTTCCTGCGGAGCGTAATGTTCCTCGCGAAGGGGGAGCAACCAGTCCTGCACGAGGCTCGGGGCGAGCTCGTCGTATTGACGGACCTCCTCGGCCGGGATCTGCATGCCGTGGGCGATGGCTTCGAGAAGCTCGTGGTCGAACACCTTCCAGTCCAGGCGCATGCCCACGAGCCGGGCGATCGTCCCTCCTCCTGCGCCAGCCTCTCGACTGATCGAGATGTTCCGGAATCTCACGACGGGGCCGACGTGCGCGTGAAGACGTTCGGCGTTGTGGGAGCGCGAGGAGATCCAGCGAAGGATCGACGAAGGCCAGGCCCACAGGCCCTGCGCTTCGGACGGATCGGTCGTGAATGGCACCTCGGGACCGGTCATGACGGCTCCTCGACCTGCGATCGGCAACCCCCACACCCAGTTTATGGGTTTCATGGACTCAAGGGAAGGATTGCCCGACCGGGGATTCCTTCCTGGTAAGCCTTACAAAACCGGCTCGGCGATCAGATTTCCTCAAGGTGCCTGTTCAGAACGCAAGCTGTGATCCTGCAGGGGTTTGGTAAAAATGACAAGGCCCAGCTGTCGTCCCATGGTACGCTGATTGCTTTCCGAGATTGCTGTCTTGCTGAATGCCCGCCGTCTCAAGGGAATGGGGATCCGACCGGATGAGGAATCGACATAGCACCCTTCTCTGGATGAAAGACCTGATCGACCACCTGAACCGTTGCCATGAGCAGCTCCAGTGGGCCTCCGACGCGTCCACCGAAACGTTCCTGACCGACTCGATGATGGCCGATCTCACGGAATGCCGGCGACTCTGCGAGCATCTGAAGGATCAGCCTCGCGGCAAACTTCTGGCCCGTACGGCTTGACTCGCGGGCGTCCTCCCGGTTAGCTCTGGTCGCATGACAAGCCTCATGCGGCCTCGCCCTCTTCAGGAATTTTCCGCGGACCTGGCCAGGGTCCAGGTGTTCTCGACCCGCGAGGAAGCGGGGCAGGCGGCCGCCCACGACGCGGCTGAGGGCCTGATCGGGCGGTCCTCGCAATCCGAACCGGCTCGCGTAGTCTTTGCCGCGGCGCCCAGCCAGAACGAGTTTCTGGCCCATCTGGCAGATTGCCGCGACCTGGACTGGTCCAGGGTCTCGGCCTACCACATGGACGAGTATGTGGGGCTCCGAGCGGATCATCCCGCCGCGTTCCGGCTTTACTTGCAAAGACACCTTTTCGATCTCGTGCCTCTGGGCGTTGACCAGGTCC
>JANOBY010000079.1:0-2832 GCA_031411935.1 Planctomycetales bacterium
CACATCAAACGTGATCGGCACGCCGAGCCACGCCCCGATGGCCCCCATGAGCTTCACGTCGCCCGCCCCCATCCCTCCGATCGCGTAGAACACCAGCAGGATCGCGAACCCGAACGCAAGGCCCAGCAGGCTCCCGCCCAGCCCGCTCCAGCCCCCGACCGCGGCGTGATAGATCGGGCCCGAGACCATCAGGGGGAGCGTGAGCGCGTTGTAGACCTTGAACTTCCACACATCCGTCGCGGCCGCGATCAGGACGGCGACCAGCACCACAACGGCGGGGACGGGGCTGAGCAGAGGCACGTGGGCACGCTCCCAGGGAGGGGCCAGGTCGGATCATCGCCGGGCCCGCATCGGCCCTCAGGCGCCCGATCGCCCCGAGATCAGAGCGCGGAATTCACGCTGAAAAAACTCAAGGCGATCTGGCCGATCGTTGTGACCAGGGTGATGGACAGGGTGGCGATCAGCAGGACCACGAAGGCGTATTCCACGAGCGTGGCCCCCTCGTCGGAGCGAGCCAGCCTGAGCAACCCGGACAGGAGGCGATTTCTCATGGAGTTCTCTCGCTCGATCCGCCGGACCGGCGTCCTGCTGAGGGACCAGGCCCGGGATTCCCTCGCGACGGCCCGAACTCATCCTTCGACCGCGGGCCCGGACGCGATCGGGGCGACGAGGCTCGTCGGGAATCTCATCGAAGTGCCCCTCCCTGAACCGCCCGATTCTGCAAAAGGGTGTCCCCGGCAGCGATCCTCATCACATTCAAACCTAGGTCATCTTCCGTGAGAAACCAACGATCCCGGGGCGAGGCCGGGGGATTTCCTCGGACATCGGCGCGAATTCCAGATCTCTTCAACGTCCAAAGTTCGCTCCCGCGTCCCGCAAGCCGGCGATCCCCCCAGGGCCCTGCGCAAAGACGAACGAGATCGCTCGCGGGTCGGCCCCCGGTGGCCCCCTACGCCCGGCACGAGGGGTCGTGATCGACGTGGACCACGCCCCAGCCGTGGCCCTCGACGGCGAGCGCCCCCACGGCCTCGGGCCCCGCGTCGAGCTCCACGAACCGCCAGCGAGAGGGCTCGTCGGGGCGGCCCTCGACCCGCAAGAGGCGGGGCGGGGAGTTGGGGTCGAGCGACACCTCGAAGGCGTCGAGCCCGGCGCTCAGGCCGTCGCCGATCGCCTTCAAGTAGGCTTCCTTCAGGGTCCAGCACCGCAGGAACGCGGCCAGCCGCCGCGAGCCGGGCAGGGCGAGGAGGGCGTCGCACTCCGAGGGCGAGAAGTACCGCGCGGCGAGGCGTTCCACGTCGTCCCTCGGTCGGATGCGTTCGAGGTCCACCCCCACGCGGCGGCCCCTCGCCACGGCCAGAACGGCCTGTCCCTGGGAGTGGCTGAGGTTGAACTCCAGGGCAGGGGGGCCGGGCTCGCCCTCCAGGAACGGCTTGCCGTTGCGCCCATAGGCGAGGCGCACCTGCCGGGGATCGCGGCGGAGCATGCGTCCGAGGATCTCGCGAAGGGTCCCCCGCCCGACGGCGTAGCGGTCGCGAAGCTCGGCGCGTCCGAAGCGGTCGGCGCGTCGCCGCTCCTCGGGGCTGAGCAGCGAAACGAGGTCCTCCACCACCGCCGACGGCTGATCGAGCGCGAACCTCCAGACGAGCACCTCGTCGGGAGGGCCAAAATCGTCGATCGGGGACGGAGCGGAGATGGTCATGAGGCTCGCTCGACGATGGGCTCGGCCCGACGGGATTTCAGGCGCGGACGATCCGGGCGGTGGGCCGTGGCACGTCTCGCGTGGCGTTCCGGGTATCGACGATCAGGCGGGCGTGGTCGGCGATCCAGGCCCAGTCGTAGGCCGAGTGGTCGGTCGCGATCAGTACGCAGTCCTGGCCCCGGAGATACTCGGGCGAGAGCGGCTGGCTGGCCATTTTGAGGCCGGGGTACTTCCTCATGGTGGGCAGAGCCGGGATGTGCGGGTCGTTGTACGAGACCTCGGCCCCCTTGTGCGAGAGCAGCTCGATCAGCTCGAAGCCGGGCGACTCGCGGGGGTCGTCCACGTCCTTCTTGTAGGCCACGCCCAGGACGGCGATCTTGCTGCCCTTGACCGATTTGGACTCGTCGTTCAGGGCATCGGCGATCCGCGAGACCACATACGCGGGCATGGCCGTGTTGATCTCTCCGGCGAGCTCGATGAACCGCGTGGTCATCCCGTGCTGGCGGGCCACCCACGTGAGATAGAACGGGTCGATCGGGATGCAGTGCCCACCCAGGCCGGGGCCGGGGTAGAACGCCTGGAACCCGAACGGCTTGGTCTTCGCCGCGTCGATGACTTCCCACACGTTGATGCCCATGCGGTCGTACAGGACCTTCAGCTCGTTCACGAGCGCGATGTTCACCGCGCGATACGTGTTCTCCAGGATCTTCGACGCCTCGGCCACCTCGGGGCTCGACACGCGCTCGACCCTCACCACGACCTGCGCGTAGAGCGCGGCGGCCAGCTCCAGGCTCGGTGCGTCGAGGCCGCCGACGACCTTGGGGATCGTGGGGGCGGAGAACTTGGGGTTGCCCGGGTCCTCGCGCTCGGGGCTGAACGCCAGGAAGAAGTCTCGCCCCGCCCTCAGTCCGCCCGCCTCCAGGATCGGGAGCACGACCTTGCGCGTGGTGCCGGGATAGGTGGTGCTTTCGAGGACCACGAGCTGGCCGGGCCTCAGCGTGGAGGCGATGGACCGCGCGGAGTTCTCGATGTAAGACAGGTCGGGGTCGCGGGCCTCGGTCAGCGGGGTCGGCACGCAGATGATCACGGCGTCGGCCTCGCCCAGTCGGCCGAAATCGGTCGTGGGCTCGAAC
>JANOBY010000080.1:0-3045 GCA_031411935.1 Planctomycetales bacterium
CGGATCGGCTCGCCGACCCTCGCCACCTTCGGGCCTTCGAGCCGCGCCACGGGGCGCCCCGACATGGGCGGATTCGCGGGCCTCTCGAACACGTTCGTGACGGTCTCGTCGCGCGAGAACCCCTCCTTCGCGTTGCCCGAGAGCGTGTTGCCCGACAGGTCCAGCCAGTCCGCATACCGGGCGTAGAGGCCCCAGCGGTTGTCGGTCAGGATGTTCCCTTCGAGGATCCAGTGATACGCCTTCCACGCCTTGCCCTTCGTGCCCTCGTCGCCGATCAGGGCGATCCCTGCACCGTTGTTATTCGTGCAGGCGTTTCTGCGGACGATCGTGTGGCTGGACGGGCCGAACATGAACACGATGCCCGCGTGAGCTTTGTCGGGCAGGTGCGGCGAGTTGTGGAACCCCTTGGGGTCGCCGTTGTGGCTGGCCTCGTTGCCCTCGAGCACCGTCTGGTCCGACGCCCCCAGCCAGAACCCGTAGCTGCAATGGTTTGCCTTGTTCTTGTGGTAAACGTTGCGCGGGCTCCAGGCCTCGAAGCCGTTGTTGTTCGCGTACGAGGCGTCGTTCTCCGCGAACACGTTGCCCGTGCTCACCCACCCGTTCAGGACGCGGATGAACACGCCGTCCCCCCCGTGGGTGCAGTTATTCTTGAAGAAGAAGTTGTCGTCCGACCCGCTCTCGATCAGCAGGCCGGCCGAGTCCCGGGCGTGGACCTCCCCCTCCTTGATCCTCAGGCCATAGCTCAGGTTGTTGCCCGCGACGGCATTGCGGCTGGAGTTCCAGAACTTCAGGCAGGTGTTGGACGTGCGCGAAAAGTCATTGTCGCGGATCACGTTCTTGTCCGAATCCACGAGCACGCAGGCGTCCCACACGCGGCTGGCCTTGTTGCCCTTGAGGATCGACCCCTCCACCCGCTCCAGCACGATCCCCCCGCGACGCCCCTGCTCTCCCCATCCGAACTCGGGGTCGTGGAAGTTGTCGGAGAAGTCGCACCCCTCGACCGTCCAGCCCTTCGCGTCCTTCACGTGAAGCCCGGTCTCCCAGCCCTTCGCCTTCAGGTTCCTGATCGTCACGTTCGACACCCCTTCGGCCGAGATCCCTACGCCCTTGAACTCCTTCGGAGTCTTGCCGCCGGGGCCGGTCAGGGTCGCCCCCTTGCCGTCGATCGTCACGCCCGGGGCCTTGATCACGATCGCCCCATAAGTCTTCGCCGGATCGAGGACAATGTCCTGCGTGACGACCAGGGGCGCGGGGCCCTCCTGGCACCGGGCGGCGATCGTCAGCGAGAGGACCAGGGCAGCAAGCATGAGGAGCCTCGGCTCGGGTCGCATGGGAGGGATCGGTGAGGAATCGTCAGACTAACCGAGACTTCGCGCGCGGGACAATCGCCCGTCGCCCCTCCTCGCAGGGCCGATCGCTCCGGAGGGCGACACGCCCACCGGGGTGATCCGGCGGCACGTCCCACCCGTCCAGGCCGAGTTCGCACGCGAGTTGGAGCCACATGCGGTTCACGTTCGAACGTCGCGATGCTCCGTTCACCGGGAATCGGTCTCATGGCGGCGGATTCTCGCGTGGGAAGTCCTCGGAAGAATGGGTTCGTTTTCCGTTCGGGGGCCCCAAATTGGCTTCGTTTTGGGTTCGTTTTCACGCCAGTCTCCCCGCCGAGCGTCCGGCCGTCGATTCCAAAATCCTTTTCCAGAAACAGCTTCCGACGATGGGTTCTTGCGTCTCGTGGGGCCGGAATGGGTTCGTTCTGCAAAATCACTTTTTTGCGGCTCACGGCCTTCCCGGCGGTCGGGCGGTGCCCCTGGCGATGGTCCGGATTGTCAACGAGCCGGTGCGGTGCTCGGGAGCCCCACCCGTCTCGATACTATCGAAGGGCCCCCGGCTCCTGATCGCTGCGGAGGGGGCCGCTTCCTCGATTTCGCGAACCGACCCTGGAGAAGATTGGGGCCCGGGAGTCCGATTTCTCGAGTTGGTCGTATAGAGTCTTGTTGAGCCCGGCGATGGGGCTCGACGCACGTCGATGATCCCGCTGGACTGCTTCCCGGAGACCGGGTCGGATGCTGATCACGATTGTCCAGATCGCGCTTGCGGTCTTCCAGAATGGGGTGCCGGCCGGAGGCGTGGTCTTTCGGGGCTGGTCACCGGCCACAGCGCTCACGCTTTACTGGTGCGAGAACCTGGTCGCGACGATCCTGATCGCGGTCCGGATCGCCGTGCATCGTCGGCTCACGCGCAAGAACGGCCACTATGTAACCGTGGTCGACATGAGCAAGCCGAACCGCCCGCGATCGCGATCGACCTACCTGGCCGGGTTCCTCACGCTCAGCCTGGGCTTCACCCTGGTCCACGGCGTGTTGCTGGCGGCGATGTTGCTTTTAGTGGCCAAAATGCGCCCGGATCTGGCGCAGGTGACCGAGGGGCTGAAGTGGATGTCCCTGGCGCAGGTGATCGGCCTGGGGCTCGACCTCACGCGGATCCGGTCGTGGCCGTTCGCGCAACTGAAGAAGAGCTCGGACTCGCTCATGGGGCGGGTCCTGCTGATCCAGTTCTCGATCCTGGGCGGGATGATCGTAGCGGGGTTCAGCACCCGCCCGCAGACGTTCTTCGCCGTGTTCGGGGTCCTGAAGACCCTGGCCGACGTGACGAGCCTCATCCCCTTCAACCCGCAGCCCACCGAGAAGGCCCCCGCCTGGTTCCTCAAGTTCGCCCGCCTCTTCCCCAATCGCAGGGCGAAGTTCGGCGAGACCGACCTCGGACCCGAGGCCTGGTGGCGCCAGACCCACCTCAAGGAACGCGAGCAAGCCGAGGAGGATGAGAGGGTTGCCCCGCTTTGAGGCGCGGGAACCTGGATCGCCAAGTTGCGAAAACGCCAAGAAATGCAATAAATTGGGTTCTATGAAGCGATTTGTGGCTTCTCCGAGGGATAACCTGCTCCTGTTTCCCTGGAGGATCCCTTTGCGGGCTTCCGACGACCCGTTCCGAAAAGGCATCGCGGCGGTTTGCGCCTGAACTCGCCGGGAGGCCGGGGCGTAGGACTCG
>JANOBY010000081.1:0-5385 GCA_031411935.1 Planctomycetales bacterium
AGGCGGCCCTCGAGCAGGCCTGGTGCGGGCCGATCCCCCGATGTCTCCCGATGAATCATGCGGAGCGTGTGGACATGGAAGAGTCGAATTCCAAGGGACAGCTGAAATTCCGCGCCGACCCGATCCTGCGGAGGGCCATCCGGCTCCGGGCGGCATACGAGGATGTCGACTTGCAGGACGTGATCTCGTCGATCCTCACGGCGGCCTTGGCCGAGGAGATGGCCGAGGTGCGGCGTCGCGGCCCGGTCGCTGGGCCCCACGCGGAGGGAGGACCGAAAATGGCGCGATAGAAGGGCGATGGCGGGCCTTGACCGGCGTGGTGCGCGGGTCCAGATCCCTTCCCGGAGGTGTCGCGATGCCCCATGCCATCGCGCCGGGCCCTCCGTGCCGCCCCCAGCCGCCGTCGATCTCGCCCGAGCGTCCGGGCGCCGAGCGCGCCAATAATCCGCCGGGCTCGCGGCCAAGGGCCTGTCCGGCGCGGAGCCCGTCGCAGCGAGGGGGCGAAGCCCGCACGGCCAATGATCACTGGTTTACTCTTGGCCTGGGGACTTATCGCCACCGAGGGGCGTGCCCAGTCAGGACTATGTCCGCGAACCTGCCCGACCCGACCCGACCCGGCCACGGTCCGCAGGACGCGGAGCCGGTTCAGCTCCGCGTAAATCCCTCCCGGAAGTATGGGAGAATCCCGAGAAGCACCGAGAACCGATACGGAGCGGTGCCCGGGGGCTTCGCCCGATTCCACGGGACGGGGTCCCGCGGGACCCCCCCCACCGCCAATTTGCCAGCCGCCGCAGCACATCGTCACCGCAGTAAGGCTCGTCCCGGATCCCCGACCGCAAGTAGCGAGGTCAACCTTGGCGTGGAAGCCGGAGATGACATCTCGTCCTGCTACCTCGCGAGCTGTTCGCTGTGGCTACAATCGCCGCCCCGTTTAGACTTGCCGCATCCGACGACCGAGCCCAGGGATGCGAATCTCGTGGCGGTCTCCCGGCCGTGCAGCCGGGCCGCAGGATCGCCGGTGATCATGCCCTGATGGCCAAGAAATCGACCCCCGCCCGCGACGCGAGCGCAGGGGTCGACAATGGGGACGCCGAGACGAGTCGACGCCACAACAGGTCGACGGGGCGATCCGATCTGGCACCGTCGGTGGACGCAGGACCTCCGCCGGGCCGGACGTTGTCCTGCGGCCGGCGACGACCGCCGTCAGCCCGCAGGCTCCAGGCCCCGGACCGCGCCAGGGTCGTCGCCGGCGCGCCCACGACAGCCGCGCCAACCAGGCCCCTCGACGCACGACCGCATGGGTCGGCGTCTTCGACACGGAGACCCCCGAGCCAGGCTGCCGCGCAATCGCCCGGTACGCCGATGAGGCGGGCACCAGGGCCGCGCCCGACCACGTTAGCAAGTAATTTGGGGGGAAGCATGAGCCCTCCCTTCGTGCCACTCGCCGTCGGGGAAGCCCTCTCCACCGCCGAGGCGGACCGGTCCCCCGGGTCCCGCCGCCCGTGAGCCATCGGCAAGCAGGTCCAGGAGGTCGTCCCGGGCTGGGGGCATCAGCCCGGCCAGTCGCGGGAAGAGGGGGGAGATCTCCGGGACGGGGCACGACGACGCGTGCGTCCTCGGGGAAGGAGCCGAGGTCCCAGCAGGCGAGCGTTTCGCCCCCCAGGTCGGCGAGCCTGACCGGGCCGTCGTCGAAGTCTCGATCCGCCCGCCGCAGGTCTGGGGCGCGACCACCGCCACGCCGGGCCGGGCCAGGCCGAGACGGGCACGAGTCACTCCAGCGACACGCACTGGCCTGTATAGCGGACGCGTGGGCGCCGCGGAAGACCAGCCAGGGGTCGGGCCCCGAGCTGGGCAGGTTGAGCACCACGGGGGGTGGAGGATGGCGCGGATCTGACGGCGGTGCGGCAGGTGATCGTGATCATGGGAGAGATCCTCTCTGGGGCCTAGGTGCAGGGTGAGCGTCGGGCCGGCGCGGCGACATGCCGTTGGCGCGGCCCTCCCAGGGGATCCTTGCGCGAATCTGTCCCCGGTTTAGTGGTGCTTCGGGCTGCTCCTGGGGGTCTCATCACGCCGGCGAGAAGGCTCGGACGGACGCCTGCAAAGCTCGCCCATGCCACCATTGCCCCCGATCCACCGGCGGTTCGGGGATCCTGCGAGATCAACGCGCATCTCCTCAGCGATGGGCCGGGTTCGAGGTGGCGCCCGTCGGAGATGGCAATGGGGCCAGTCCGCTGCCGGCGGGGCCGAGGTACGGTCACAGGATGGTCGCGGGATGCGCCAGCCCGCGCCCCCGGATCGCGGCCGCAAGCCCAGCTCCTATTTCGCCGACGTCGCCCCCGCGATGGTGCCGCCTAGGCGCCAGGACGCCACCATCGCCGATGGACCGAATGTGTGGTGATGAGCCATCGCGGCGGAAAGTACGATCCTGACTGAACACCCGCCCATCTCGTGGTCGTAATGCTGCGCGCTTCCTCATTCACTGGCCCATCGAAGGGCCGATGATTCTTCGGCCGGATTCCCGGACGAATGGGACAGGCGCCCCGATGAGGCAGGCCAAGTACTCGACCTCGGCCCATTGAGGGCCTCGACCCGTCGCCATGGCCTCAGCCCGCAGGAGCATCGCCACGATCATGTTGACGGTCGCGAGCTATGCACATCGTCAATCCTGCGGCATCCCGCCCCGGGCCCGGCCGGATGCACGCTTTGAACCCCCTCGCCCTGTGTCGGCGACGGAATGCCTCACTCTCGTGGCCCCCATAGTCGGAGGGGCGGCCGGCCTCTCCTTGGGAGATATCCCGGGGCCTGCTTCACCCACGGGCCGTCCGAAAGGGGCATTCACTCTCCGCCACGCCCGTCGGACTCCGCCAGTGATTCCGTCGACGGCATGTCCCGGTTCCGTCCGGGGATCGTATTGCACCTGAGTCAGTATCCTGCTGCAGCCTCAAGGCCGACCGTCGCGGCCCTTGGGCGAGGATCCACCCTGCACGGGTCGCGATGACCTTCCTCCGGGGCCGGGGCGCCCAACACGGCGGTCTGCCCCAGGACGGTTGGATGGCGTTGGCGATGGGACCTCCTCGGATATTGATCGGCCTGCCGAAGCGGGCAAGCGAGTTAGCACGTGAAGTCGCTTCTTCGGATCGAGGGCACCTCGTCTGCGACCGGTCGGCGCCCCTCCACCCCGCGTCGCCGATCTCGAACCGGCGTCGTGCAGCGTGGGTCGGCTCGTTTTGAGGTGCCATCCCGCTATCCTCCCTCGCGCCATCCTCGAAGAACGCCGCGAATCCTCACCCCCGGGGAGACCTCGTTTTCGTTCGCGTGGAAGTGACCGAGGGCAGACGACGGAGCCTCGCATGGTGGAGGTTTCGCGGGGCCGCGAGCCAGGGCCAAGCAGCGAAGATGACCGCATCCCGACCTCGTGGGTCGCGCCGCGAACTGGTCCGCCCCGCGGTCGATGTCGGGGAGCCACGCGGCAACCGGCGGGGCATCACGTCCCCGATCGCTTGCGGCCTCTCCGCGACGTTATCGGACGCACGATCGCGACCGGATCAGACGCGTCGTCGGGTCGTGGCGTCACCGAATGGTCGTCCCCCTCGATGCTTCGCTGCCGCTGCCGCTGGCGGACTGGCTCGACGAAATGACCGCCGCCCCCCCCCGATCAAGCGTCCTCTCCGACCCGGCGGCCAGCATCGGGTCGCGACCCTCAGCCCCTGCACCCTTGCGTGGTCCCGGGTTCGGCTGACCGCAGCGCCCGTCGCGACCGATAATCGCGATAGGTCCTACGAAAAATCCATTTGCGGCGGAGGACACCATCCTCGGCTTCTAATTCGGTCCCACTCCCCGATCAATAGTCTCACGTCCGGGCCGGGCGATCGCCGCATCCTGCGCGGAGAGGCCGGGGCCGATGGCCAGATCGGGTGGGGACCGTAGTTTCGACCTGTGGATCGACGCCCACGGCCTTTGCAGGCACACGGTTGTTGGCCACGATCGCCCTCGCAGGGCCGCCTGCAAGATTCACGGCCCCTGCGCCTCGGGAGCCCGAACACGCCAAGGGCGGCCTGACAGGACGGCGGAATCGCCGGCGCGATGGATCTCGGCGTGGCTACCGGCGAGCGGGGGCACCGTGCGTGGCGACGAGCGGGACCGGCCCGGGGTTGCAGGTTTGATGAGGGGCGCACGCGATGGTACGGCAAGCCTCATTCTCGATCGGCGTTCCTTTCGCTCGTCCGTCCGCCAACCCGGGCAAAACCCCATGGCGTTGGGCCCTGCCGAAGTCGTACGTCGGAGCCTTTGCGGAGGAGAAGAGCAGGCCGGGTGGTGGGTGCCGGTTGTGAACCATCCGGGCGCGCAAGGGCGACCTCGCCGCACAAATCGCCCGCGCCGGGGCGGGCTGGGCGGAGCGTGGAGAGGGCAGGGGGCGACGACCAAACTCTGGTGCATGGCCCCCGACTGGACATGCCGGGTTCGGCCCGGCGAGGCCGTCGAACGTATTCCCGGATCGGGCGGATCAGACCAGGGCGGGGTCGGGAAAGGGGTTGGCCGCCCGGGAGGAGGGGCGGCGGGTCGGGCGGAATCGCCCCTTGGACCCCGCCGGGGCTTGCGCCAAACCCGGTCGGTCAGACCCCAGATATCGCCCGGCCGACCATCGGCGGTGGATCCGGACCTTGAGGGTCCACGGTAAGCGACGACGGCCTCCGCTCGCCGCCGCGTCGTGGCCAGGGGCTTGCCTCGCTCACGATCGAGCCCGACCCATGGGCGGCCCCGGTCCGCCGGGGCCCTGCTGGAGGGGGGCTGGGGCGACGTCCGCCTCGAGGACTCCGCACGGACGCGAGGGGAATGGGGTCGGCGGGGTCGCGATGATGGCCGGTTACGGCGGCGAATCTTCGCCCACCGACCTTTCCCGGCCCGTGGCGGTTCCATGACGAGGGGGACGATGTCGCGATCCCTCCGCCTGTCACCGGCGGGGATCGGTGTCCGGGAAAAGATACCTGGCCACCAGAACAGACCGGCTGGAGATGCGGCATCCACGCCGATCGGGCGCCCTTCCCGGGGCCGGGATGGGTCCCACGGCCCTCAGGATCTGGAGCGACCGGGGCGCCACCGGCAGGAACAACGACGGGGGACGGACAAGCAGGGCGTGTCGTCCTCATTCACCATCCGCGCGTTCCTGACTGATCTTTCGGAAGGAGGTCCCGACCGGGACTGCCGAGGAGGTGGCCATGATCCGCATCCCATCACCGCCCGCCGAGGTCGATGCCTTGGAGCGTACGCTCCGCGCGGAGGATGACCCGAAACTCCGCATCCGGGCCCAGACCGTCCTGATGGCCCACCGGGGTCGCCCCCGCGGCCAGATCGCCTGCGACACGTACACATTGCGAAGTTCGGTCC
>JANOBY010000082.1:0-5246 GCA_031411935.1 Planctomycetales bacterium
CAGTGGATGCAGTGAAAGTGGTCCCACTGGGCGCGCGAGAGGGGGCCGAACCGGGGGTGGTGCATCGCGGGGCCGGGGGAGGCGGTGTAGTGGGCCAGCGCCTTTCGCAGGGCCTCGGCCTCCTCGCGGTCGTCCAGACCTTCGGGGACTTCCATTCCCGGCGGCGTGGGGTTGCCCTCGGGGGTCACGCCCGACTCGAAGAAGCTGCGCTTCTGGTCCTCGGGGGCGTATTTCGCGGGGTCGTGGTCCTCGGAGGCGGGCGCGGGCCGGTCGGCCGTGGCCTGGAAGACGGTGGAGAGGTGCCGGCACATCTGGCCGAGCGACCACTGGCCCACGGTCGCGTGGCCTTGCAGGAGGCGATCCACGTCGGGCAGGATCTCGTCGAGGCGGTGGAAGATCAGGGTCCGGCGTCCGGGGGTCATGGCGGGTCTCCTGCCTGCGGGTGGAGGGCGCATCGCGTGACCGGAGATCTTCCGCTCTGGGCCGCCCCCACGCCAGGGGTCAAGGCCCGCCCGGCCCGCGGGGATCAAGGTTGCGGGCGGCTTCAGGAGTGTTGCTTGCCGTTCATCTCGAAGGTGCTGAAGTCGCGGTTCCTGTCGGCGTCGTCGCGGATGAAGTCGACCCAGGCGTAGAGCATGCGCTCCACGCGGTCGAGGTGGTGGGCGTCGGCCTGGGGGGCGAACATGGGGGTGCTCACGTCGCCGACCAGGGTCTTCTGCCGCTCATACGGCGAGTCGCTCGCGAAGATGAAGGTCACGATCTTGCCGTCCTTCACCCCGGTCTTCAGGTAGAAGAAGAGCGAGGCCGACAGGTGATAACGGAGCATGAGCCCCTCGGGCAGCTCCAGCCCCCGGCAGCGCGTATCGCCCGCGGTGAACCGCTCGAGCTGCGTGCGGTTGAGGTCGGCAATGACCTGGTCGTCCTCGGGATTCCTGCCGTTCGGATTCAAGCTACACCCCGCAAGAACGATGAAGCGAGCACCGAAGTCCTGTCCTGCGAACCGCGTCCGCCTTAACCAGCCTAGGTCAAGTCCCCAGGGCACGCATAACGGCTACTCGACGAGGAAGGGCTGGTTCGCCTTGGCCAGATTCTGCCCCGCGTACTTGATGCTGACCTTGCCCTGCCCCGAGACCGAGGTGCTGCCCACGATGAACTGGGTGTTCCAGTCCCCCTGGCCGGAGACCGAAAGCTCCGAGGATTTGGCGTAGACCGTCCCCTTCACGTTCACGGCCGAATTGCCCGTGATTTTCATGTCCGACGCGTTGTCGCGGTTCTGGAAGAAGAGCATCCCGTCGTACGGGCTCGCGCTGTTGCTGTATTGACTCATGTTGACGGTTCCCCCGGTGATCGAGAGCGATCCCCAGGATCCCGCCGAGCCGGGATCGCCGCTCGCGGGGTCGTACTTGCTGGACGTGAGGTAGAACATGGCCCCTTTGCCGGCGGTGGAGACCGACCCCCCGGTCACCTTCAGGCTTGCACCCTTGAAGACGTAGATGCCTTCGTTGAAGACCACCGTGTTTCCGTTCGAAACCGAGATGTCGCTGGTGTAGATGCCGGGGTTGAACGTGGTCGTCCCGCTCTTGCCGACGGTCGACGATCGAACGGTAGGGTTCACCCCGCTGGCGGTGGTGGGCGCGGCGAGGTTTTCCAACGGGTCGGGCGCGGGGGTGGCCCCGGTGTTCAACGGGCTGCGATCGCCCGAGGTGTAAGCCTTGAAGTTGTCCGGGTTGTTCACACCGCCGACGACCTGGATGTCCCGGGCCTGGACCACGGAGTTATTGGTGGCGAAGCCGGCGCTCCCGCCTTCGGCGTTGACGAGGATCCCGCCGTCCACACTCAGCGTCGCGCCTCCGGTCACCTGGAGCCCCTTGCCCCCCTTGGGCGCGGAGCCAAGCGTGATCACGCCTTGGCCCGGGGAGACGGGCTCGACCCCGGCCACCGCGCGGGCCGTCACGGATTGCTCCTGCTTGACGGATTTCAGGATGTGAATGAACGTGGTGGTGACCGGCTGGCCGATGATGGCCTCCACGTACTTCGAGTCGCCCGCGTAGGGGCCCGATGCGGGCGGGATGTTGATGGTCAGGGGCGACGCCTTGGCCAGCTTGTTATGCTCCTTCACGAACACGGTGGCGGTGGCGATGGCGTCGGCGTTCGATTTGCCGCGGGCCTTGTCCATGGCGGCCGCCAGGGCGGCGGCGTCGGCGGCGTTGTAGACCTGGCGGTAGCTGGCCATCATGATCCCGCCGTCGATGACCAGGCCCACCATCCCCAGCAGGACCGGCAGGAGCATCGCCGAGACGATCAGGATCTTGGCCTCGCGGCGCCGTCGAGTGATGCCGCCATTCTTGGAAATGCGCACGGGTCGGGACTTTCGGGGGTTGGGGAACGGGGCTGGCCCTAATGCGTGATCCTCATGGTCGAGGAGGCCGTGAGGCTCCTGGGGGACCCGCCGAAGACGGAGGTGAGCAGGAACGGGTGCGTGGTGCTGAGCGTGACCCTCACGCGACTCTCCGGGGCGCAATCGCCGTCGGGCCACTCCATGAGGATGGAGACGGTTTTGGGGCTCATGCCGCCGAGAAAGGGCCGGATCTCGGTGGCGACCTCGCCGCCGTCGCTGCCGACGACGGTGGTCGATTTCGGCCCCCAGGTGCTCAGCTTGCGGGGGGTCAGGTTGCCGTGCACCACGGCCTTCCTCGCGCCCTGACGCGCCGCATTGGACAGGGCGTGATACCGGAACGTGCAGAGCCCCAGGTCGAATAACCCGAAGATGAGCAGGACGAAGACCGGCAGGGTGATCGCCGCCTCGACCAGGGCCGCGCCTCGTGGTGGTTTCCGCGTTCGTGCCCGATTCATCCGATCCCCCCGATCTTGCCGATGGCCGCCGTGGCGTCGCGGGAAAGCCCCGGACGCGATCAACGCAGGAGACGCATCCTCACGGTCCTCGTGAGCGCGACGGGCGTCCCCTTGCCCAGGAACGGCCACTTGATGAGCGTCTGAAACGGGTAGCTCACGGAGACCTCGACGATTTTGAACGCCCCGTCGGTGATCATGCTGGGGGCGGCGGGGAAGGTGAGCTTTCCGGGGTCGAAGCCCATCTGCCCGGTCATTTCGTCCTGGGCGGCCTGCTCGACCGAGGCTTGCCAGGCGGCAAGGTTCTTCGTCGAGGTCGGGTGCATCGAGCCGTACCCCGCGGCCGCGCGTGCGGCGTTCGTGACCGCGATCGTGTTGTACGAGAACCTGCCGACATCGATCCCGGCCACCACGGTCAGGATCAGGACCGGCAGGACCACGGCGAACTCGACGGCGGCCGCCCCCCGACGAGGCTCGCGGTTCGAGGGGCTCCGGGGCTTCACGACTCGCATGAGGCTCTCCTTCCCCGAGGATCCTGGCCGGTCAGTGCGCGGCGGGGCGCGAGAGCAGGCGGATGGAGGCGAAGATCATCACCACGCCCACCACGGCGATCCTCTGGGCCTCGGTCGATCGCTCCACCAGGCCCCAGGCGGTGCCGGTGGAGTCCTTCACCCGGGAGACCAGCGGTTGAAGGTCGAGGCCCGAGGTCTGGAGCACGAGGAAGGCCCCGGCGGCCGCGGCGACCAGCACCGCCGCCTGGGCCACCCGGATCAGCGCCGGCGAGGTCCGCCGGTGGCCGAGCTGTTGCTCCACGGCCCGGCAACGCGCGAGCAGGCTGCCCAGGATCTCGCCGTCGGAATGATTCAGGGTCCTGAGGCTGAGCCAGGGGGCCGCGATCTCCTCCAGGCCCTGATAGAAGTCGCGCCGGGGCTCCTCGGGCGAACCGGCCAGCGACCGGCATTCGAGCACGAGCCTGCGGTGCAGGTCGCGGTAGGCGTGCGGGTCCACGCGCCTCCGGGCGGGGCGTCGCCTGGCGAACATCTCGACGACCTGCGTCCACCGGCACCAGAGGGTCTTGATCGAGTCGTGGGGCGACGCCCGGGCGTCCCGGTTGACCCGACGGGGCGTGAGATGGTTCAGGAAGTTCATGGATCATTCCTAGTTCCCCATGCTCGCCAGGGTGCGCGAGATCTGGATCGCCGCCGGGCCGAGGATCACGACGAAGATCGCCGGGAAGATGCAGAGCAGGGTGGGGAAGAGGACCTTGGTGGAGGCCTTCTGGCCCATCTCCTCGGCGCGTTGCTGGCGCTTCATGCGCAGGGTCTCGGAGTGGACGCGGAGCGACTTGACGAGGCTGGCCCCGAACTTCTCGGACTGGGTGATGACCGAGGCGAGGCTGCGGACCTCCTCCAGGTCGGCGCGGATGCCCATCTGCTGGAGCGCCTGGCCGGGCGATCGCCCGAGGTGGATCTCGCGCTGGACGATGGCCAGCTCGGCCGCGAGCTCGGGGTGGGCCATGCGCAGCTCGGTGGAGATCTTCTTGAGCGTGCTGGGCAGGCTCAGGCCCCCCTCCAGGCAGATGACCATCAGGTCCAGGGCGTCGGGCAGCCCTCGGCGGAACAGGCCCTGGCGCCTGGACTTCATGCGGTCGAGCCAGAAGCTCGGCCCGATCATGCCCAGCATGCCCAGGCAGGCCCCGGCCATCACGGCGGCCCTCAGGGGCACCAGGCCCACGGTCCCCAGCGCGAAGCCGATCAGCGCGGGGGCGACCATCAAGAGCATCTTCACGCCCAGGAACACGGGCATGGCCTGGCGGCTGTAGAACCCGGCCTGGACCAGACGGGTCTTCAGGAGGTTGCGCTCCCCGTCGTCGGTCGGGACCAGGGCCGTGCCCATGCGCGGCAGGGCCGAGCGGGCGAAGTCGGCCACCGAGCGGCTCTCGGCCTGGAACCGGGCCTTGCCCGAGAGGTCGTCCAGGCGGTCGTCCAGGGGGGCCTTGCGCCCCCACACGAGCATGAAGATCAGGAGCACGGCGCTGCTGGCCATGAGGAACACGACCAGGCTAATCATCCCCTCGGACGTCATGGGAGGAGCCCCCTCGGCGGTCTCAGATTTCGAAGTTGACGATCTTGCGGATCCACAGGGCCCCCACGCCCATGAAGCCGATCATGGTCCAGATCAGCACGGGGAACTCGAACAGGGTGATCGCGTAGTCCCGGTTCATCACGAGCATGACCACGAACAGCACCGGGGGCAGGGCCAGCAGGATGATCGCCTGCATCCGGCCCTCGGCCGTGAGCGTCTTCACCTGGCCGCGGATCTTGTACCGGGTGCGGATGATGACCGAGAGCTTGTCCAGGAGCTCGGCCAGGTTGCCGCCGGTCTGCTGCTGGACG
>JANOBY010000083.1:0-1824 GCA_031411935.1 Planctomycetales bacterium
GACCCGATACCCCCGAACCTGACCCACCGGCTGAACCCGCTCCGGCTGAGGGTGCGGTGGTGGTCGAGGCCACGCAACCCATCGTGCCGATGGCCGCCGGGGCAAATTCCCCTGAGGCCAACGCCCCCACCGCGCTGGCCGAGCCTCGGCGTAACACGGGCGTGGGGCTGCCGACGGCGGAAGTGCCCGCGAAGCCCTTGCCCCTGGGTTTCCATCCTCGGGTCGAGGCCGGAGTGCACGAGTCGGGCTGGCCCCTGGAGATCACCTGCGATCGAGACGGGGGGACCATGGTCTTCGTGCCCGGGGGCGAGTTTACTCGCGGTCGCGACGACGGACGCGCCGAGGAGCGTCCCGCGCACAAGGTGAACCTCTCCCCCTATTACATTGACCAACACGAGGTGACCGCCAATCAGTTCGCCCTGTTCCGTCCGGGCGGATCAGGACAGGGAGACCGGCCCGCCGTTCAGGTCAGCCTCGCCGACGCGCGAGCCTACGCGGAGTGGGCGGGCAAGGCCATCCCGAGCGAGGCCCAGTGGGAGAAAGCCGCGCGGACCTCCGACGGCCGGGACCATCCCTGGGGCAACTCGCCCGCGAAGTGGGACAAACCTCGCATGCTCAGGCAGATCGACCCGGTGATGTCATTCGGCATGGATCTGTCTCCCTATGGGGTCTTCGACCTCGCCGGGAACGCCTGGGAGTGGACCAACGACTGGTTCGACACGAAAGCCTATACGGGGCTCAAGGGGCGCGTCCCGACCAACCCCACGGGCCCTCCGCAGGGCAAGGGACGCCTTCCCGAGATCGTGATCAAGGGAGGATCGAAGGACTGGGACGCCTCGTGGAGGTCGGGCATGAGACCCGAGGCCAGGCTCCCCCACCTGGGATTTCGGTGCGTCCTGAACGTGGAGGCTGGCACTGCACCGGCTCCGGCCAGTGGACCGCACGGAAGTCAGCCCCCGTCAGGCAAGGTCGTCTTCTGATCCGGATCAGGACGCGGTCGCGACACGACTCTAGGGATCATGGGTCGTAGGCGATCGGCCGCCCTCGAACCACCTGACGGTGCGTTCGATGCTCTCCTCATAAGTGATCGACGGCGACCAGCCCAGGGTCTCCCGGATCTTGGCGGTGCTATAGGTCGTGTCGCGGCCCATGAGCCAGGTCGCATAGCGCGTGATGGTCGGTGGCTTCTCCTGGCGAAACAGGCGGCCCCAGGCTTCCAGGGCGAACGCCACGGAATACACCACTCGATATGGAATCCGCCGATGGACAGGGTTTCGCCCTGCAGCCTTCGCCCAGAGGTCGAAGAAGTCGCGCTGGGTGATTGGGCCAAGGTCCGTCACGTTGTAGGCTTGCCCCGCCGCCCCCTGATGGTCGGCTGCGAGGATCGCCGCCCTGGCAACCTCGCCCGCGTAGATCGAACTCAAGGGGTTATCACCTCGGCCGATGAGAGGAATGCCCCCTCCATGAATTCGACCGAGAAGGCGGCTCGTGGTCGTCCTGTCACGTTCCCCGTAAAGCCAACTCGGGCGGATCACTGTCAATGGTAGGCCGGTTTTGGCCGCGAGATCCCACAGGAGACGTTCGCACTCAACCTTGCTTCGGGTGTAGTAGTCCCAGGCCCACCAAAGGTTCTGGCCAAGCGGGGCATCCTCGGTCACGGGAGGAGCCCCCTCGCCGGGGTGGCCGTAAGCGCTGGTCGAGCTCACGTGAACAAAACGCTGCACGCCCGCTGTCTGCGCCGCTCTGGCCAGCTGAACCGTGGCATCCAGGCAGCCAACTTGAAACTCGTCCAGCTCCCCCAATCGCCTACCTTTGCGGCGGAGT
>JANOBY010000084.1:0-5346 GCA_031411935.1 Planctomycetales bacterium
GGGGGACTCCAGGCTCGACGACCCGACCGGGGGCCGCAGCCTGGCCTCGAATCAGGAGGTGGGTCGGGGGAATCGCACCCGATTCCCGCAAAAAGTAGCCTCGCGGCAGATCGGGCGTGGCCGCACGAAGGCTGGCAATCTCGCGGTCGATCTTCTCGACCTTGGCGACGACCTCGGGCGAGAGTGCCGGGCGGATGGCCTCGTCAATCTTCGCGGCAAACTGGATTACGAGGAGCTTCTGCTCATCGCTACGCTTGAGGGGGTCCGACAGGATCGCCTCCTTTGCGTGCGGAGGGATCGTCTTCGTCGGGGATTCGAGGTACTTGTCGCGCGCCGGTTTCATCACCAGCTCGCGTGCCCGGGAAAGCTTGTCGATCTCACCGTCTCGACTCGCCAGAGCCTCGATCTCGTGTTTCGAACCCGCAGGTAGGTCGAGCTCGGTTCGTCCCGCCGCGGGCCGTTGCAGCGGGTTGAAGATCGCGACCATGCGGTAGTAGTCGACCTGGGAAATCGGCTCGAACTTGTGATCATGGCACCGGGCGCAGGCCACGGTCAGCCCCAGGGCCACTTCGCTCGTGGTGGCCACGATGTCGTCGAGCTGGTCGAATCGATCCTGCCTCGGGTCGGAAGGCTCGTCGTCCCAGGGGCCGAGACGCGCGAACCCGGTGGCGATCAGGCTGTCGGAGTCGGCCCCGGGGATCTCGTCGCCCGCGATCTGCTCGGTGAGGAACCGGTCATAAGATTTGTCGTCATTCAAGGCCCGGATCACCCAGTCGCGATACCTCCAGGCGCTGGGCTTCGTCGCGTCACGCTCGTATCCGTTGGACTCGGCGAATCGGACGAGGTCGAGCCAGTGCCGGGCCCAGCGCTCGCCGTATGACGTTCTCGCCAGGAGGTTGTCCACCACCCGGTCCAACGCCTCGGGGGATGGGTCGCGAAGGAAGCTCTCCTGCTCCACGATCGTCGGAGGCAGTCCCGTCAGGTCGATGTGAACACGCCTCAGCAGAGCCAGGGGCGTGGGGGACGGAGAGGGCTCCCAGCCTTTCAGCTCGAGCTTGGCCAGCACAAAGCGGTCAATCTCGTTGCGACACCAGGCCGCGTTGCGGACCTCGGGGATTGGCGGCTTCACAACCTTCTGGAAGGCCCAGTGCGATCGCTCATCGTCCGAGTATCGGGGAACGTCATCCGGCGGTGTATCACCCCGGGTCGGGGTCAGCCCGATGAGCAGGAAGAATGTTGCGAGCTGAACCATGGATCTGGTCTCCCGAGGCCGCGGAGAGAGGGCGCGATCGGGCCTTTCCTTCCTGAAGTTCTAAATCACCGCGAGATCCTTCACAAGGAGCCAGGCGGGATTTGTTAAACATCGCGACGGAGTCCGCGTCATGACGCGGGGCTCAGGAGCTTCGCAGCCGATGCACGAGGGCGGTTGGCAAGCCTGGCAGGGGGATGGTGAGGATCACGGCGTCTCGTGCGCGAGCCCGAAGCGCGGCGATGACCGAAGGGTCGGCGGCCACCGCCTGCGAAAGGAGGAGGTCGCCGGCCTCAGCGGAATGGAGCATGGCCGAGACCTGCGCGACCGTGAGGCCGAAGTAATCCAGATGATCGTTGATGGTGGCCGCCATCGCGGGGCCGCGATGGACGCACGCCCGAGTCTTCATGGATCCGGTCAGCTCGCCCTGGCTGAGGATCTCGGGGAGCCCGAGGCCCACGCGTACGGCCGAGGCCGTCTCGGAGAACGCGGCGAGCACGCCCTCGCCCACGGTCTTCACCAGGGCACCGCCCTCCCGGCGGATCGCCTCTTCCAGGAGTCGCATGTGCTCATGGATCACAGCAAAAGCGCCGGCGTCCCCCTTCTCGGCATAGAGAACATCCGCGTCGGCAAGCGACGTGAGCAGGAGGGTCGTCGTGGCGATGCTGATCAACTGCCCCGCCGAGAGGATCTCGCCGGGGAAGAGCTCGCGGAAGAGGGCGAGGCTCGATGCTCTCGCGGCCGTGAGGGCGTCGTTGCGGGAGGCCGTTCGCTCCACGCGGACCACAAGCTCCTGGTCGAAATCGTTGCGAAAGGCGAGCGTATGATTGCCCGCACGGAGGACACGAGGGGCCTCCGTGCTCGCCCCCATTCTCAGGTCGATTTCCAGGCGCCTCGGCCCGCTCGACGGCTCCACGCGGAACTCGTGTGCGAACGGCAACTGCGGGCCGCGGACCTGGTACTGCCCCTCGGAGAGCCCCAGGTCCAGTTCCAGGCGTTCGCCCGGGGCCACCCGGACCTGCGCAACAACGTGCGGGGAATGTGCTGGGCCGCCGATGCAGTAGACGCCCAGGTCGGCCTCGCGGACCTCGGGGTGCACGCGGAAGATCATCTCGACGGATTTCGCGAAATCCAGCTCGTAGTCCAGCCCGCAGGCCTCGCAATGGCCGTGGTCCCTGAGCTGGCGTAGGGTGTCTTTCACTTCGGAGGGCACGCGGCAGAGCGGGCAGAGGATGTCCCACAGCAGGACGAACAGGCCGTCTCGGGCCCCATGCAAGCAGGCCGACACGACCTGCGAGGCGTCGAGCCCGAGCCGCCTCGCGAGGGCCAGGGGGCGGATCCGCGTGACCTCCTGAGCGGGTGCCGAGGCGAGAAATTCCCCCAGACGGGCCACGACCGACTGATGCACGCCGCTCCGGGACAGGCCCTCGAGCAATCGTTCCAATCGTCGACGCCGCGCGTGGGATAGAGGCGCGGGATCCTCGAACGGGTCGGTGAGCCCGGCGTTTTCCAGCTTGCCCATGAGCGAGGCATCGAGCCGTCGATAAACCCGCTCCAGCGCCCTCTTCGTGTCCCGGCCGATCTTGAGGCTGGCCGCCGCACGCATGAGGGCGCCTCGCGGCAGGATCTTGATGCGATGCGTGAGCGTGGTCCCCCCTCGCAACTTCGGGGTCAGCTCGAGGCTGCTGGTCATCCAGCGGAACGGACCTCGCTGGTACTCCCTGAGCACTCCCATGCGCCTGGGCTCGATCCACTCGAAGGGGTGTTCCTCCCACTCGGCGAGGATGCCTCCCTGCTTGGCCGATCCGAATCGACGCATCCGGCCCGTGACCGGGTCGGGCTCGTCGCGGAAGGTCACCGCGGGAAGTCCAATCGCGTGATTGAGCCTCTCGGTGTTCGTGACCAGCGGCCAGAGTTGCCGGGGCGACGCCTCAAGATCCCAGGTGAAGTCGAACTTCAGGAGGTCCCCGGGCTCCGACTCGGGCAGCTTCGGGTGCATCCCCCCGGCCGTGGGCTCCCCCTTCAGCAGGCGGTCGATCTCCACGAGGATCGCCGAGGCGTCGGTGAATCGGAAGTCGGGGGACTTGGAGAGAGCCTTCTCGATGATCCGCGCCACCCCGTCGCTCGCCCCGGGGTTGAGCTTGTGCACCGAGGGCGGAGGGTCGTTGCAGTGTTGAGCGATCAATTGCGAAAGCGTCGGGGCCGAGAACGGGACCTGCCCCGTGATCATGCGAAACAGGGTCGTGCCCATCGCGTACACGTCGGTACGCGGGTCGATTGTGCCGCCCGTCCCCTGCTCCGGCGCCATGTATTGCGGTGTCCCGACCACGGCCTGCGCCATCGTAAGCTGCAAGGATTCGGACTCGACAACGTGCCGCGCCAGGCCGAAATCGGACAGCTTGACCCGCCGCATCCCCGAGGCATTGGGATCACTCAGGAGGATGTTATCGGGCTTGATGTCGCGATGGACGATCCCCCGGTCGTGGGCCTCGACCAGAGCACGCGCCACGTCCCCCATGATCGACAACGCCTGCTGCTCGGGCAGGATCGGGGTCTCCATGAGGACCTTGCCGAGGTTCGTGCCCGCGACATATTCAAGCACAAGATAATGAATATCGTCGTCCTCGTTGACCTCCAGCAGGTTGGTCACGAACGGGTTGTTGACCTCGCCCAGCAGGCGGGCCTCCTTCTGGAACCGCCGCAGGGCTCCGGGCTTCGCCGCCCATTCGGCCCTGAGGACCTTGACCGCGACGACGGTCCCGTCCACCAGATCCTCGCCCCGATAGACCGTGCCCATTCCGCCCTGGCCGAGCTTCTCATGGAGGCGATATCGCCCCAGGACTTGCGGGTCTGCGACGGGAGTTGCGTTTCTCCCCTTCAGCTTCCCGGTTGAGCGGGCCTGGCGACCCGCGGAACCCTCCAGGCCCGCCGAGGATGTACCCTCGATCGAGAGCAGGTTGCTCGGTGCGACCGAGGCGATGGTTTCTGCGTGCGACGCGGGGGCCAGCGTCTCGCCGATCTCCCTCAGTCGATCGGCGACCTGGCGAGCCGTCGGGCGGAGGTCTTCGTCCCTGGCGAGCATGTCGCGCACGAGTCCATCGAGCGAGGTCACCGCGTCGAGCGACGCGTACTCCTCGCTGGAACCGAGGTCGCAGGTCTCTGCGGTGATCGGAGTGGGTACCTCGCCCTGGGCCGACCCGTCGAGGCCCGCGAGCAGCCAGTGAAGGAGTCGTCCAAGGCCCTCGACGTCGGCATAAGGCGTGGAATCGGGGGGCGTGCCCTCTCCCACGTCCAGGCCGGTGAAGTCGAGGCGGGGGTGCCCCGATCCGGTGCATCGCACCGTGTCGCGATGGATCGCCCCGTGGGAAAGGCCCATGTGATGGGCCTCGGCCAGAGATGAGGCCAGCGACTCGCAGGTGGCGATCGCCTCGATGGCACCCAGTGGGACGCGATCGGCGTAGTGCTCGGAGACGGACCGCGTGTCCACCCACTCGAGGACAAGGTACCGCGGAGTCTCGTCCTCCAGAAAGGCGATCTGGTGAGATGTGGCGGGAGAGACCAGGAGGGACGCGATGCGGATCCGCTTGCGGACGGTGTCCCATCGCTCGGGGCGAGCGCGAGCCGCCTCCAGGACGCGGACCTCGACCGACCGGCCGTGGGACGGCTCTCGGGCGAGATAGGCGATCCCGTCGGCCCCTGCGCCCAGCTGTCGGATGAGGCTAAAGCTGTCCAGCGTCATCGCTCCACCCCGCCTCGCCGGGCCGGGCCCGCCGGCACCAATTTCAGTCATTGTGCTCAACGGGCCGATCGGCAAGCTCTTCATGGTACCGGGTCGCGAACGAGATCGCTCGCGACAAAATCGGGACGAACTCTCGATTTCGCTCTGACACACGACCGGGCGGATGCGTCGGTCTGTGTCAATTTGACGACTTGCGAGTCGCCCGGAATCGGGGTAAAATAAAGGACTTCCTTTATGTTTGATTTAGCTGGCGGAACGACCTCATGACGCAGGTCGCAAACGAGGAAGTTTGCCCGTCGAAGCCGCGTACGCGGCGTAAGCATCTCGCTGCGCTCACGTTCGCCGGCCTCCTTGCCGG
>JANOBY010000085.1:0-3838 GCA_031411935.1 Planctomycetales bacterium
GGAGATCGATCGTTTCTCGCGTTGGCTCGACGAGTATCGGGCCGATCTGTGGGATCAGCGGATCGAGGCCGACATACGGGCTGGTCGACTGGAAGCGGCGGGCCAGCGGGCTGACGAGGATTTCGAGGCGGGTCGCTGTACTCCGCTCACGTGAATCATTTCGCCTCGCCCGAATTTTGGTTGCACCACCGCCAGTTGCCGGACGACATCCGCGCTCTGGCCGACAGATGCTTCCAGGTGCTGAGCGACGACCCACGCCATCCCTCGCTTAGGCTGAAGAAGGTCGGCGAATTCTGGTCGGTTCGTGTCGGTCTGCACTATCGCGCGTTGGCGCGAGATCGTCCCGAAGGTCTGGTGCGGTTCTGGATCGGCGCCCACGATCAGTATGATCGACTCATCCGCCCCTGAAGGCCGCGCCACCTGTGGCCGGTTCGCCGCATGGGCGTTTCCCCATAAGATCTGCCGTAACCGGCGAACCCCGGGGGGCCCGGCCCCGTCTGGCCCCTTGCGACCTCATGGGTTGATGGAATACACTCTTTCGACCGACTCGGCTCCAGGTCGTGGACGGGTCGGTCCTTCTGTTTGCTGGGGGTCATGTCGGCGATGGGTCTTGATCAGAACGGAGCCTCGGGCGGGCGGATCCGCCATGTCCTTTCGGCGCTGGTGCAGAATCAGCCCGGGGTCCTGGCGCATGTGTCGGGCATGCTCGGGTCGCGCGGGTATAACATCGACAGCCTCGCCGTGGGCGAGACCGAGGACCCGCAGCTCTCGCGGATCACCTTCGTGGTCAAGGGCGACGATCGCGTGCTCGAGCAGGTGCGCAAGCAGCTCGAGAAGATCGTGACCGTGGTCCGCGTGATTGACATCTCGCGCGAGGACTTCGTCGAGCGCGACCTCATGCTCGTGAAGGTGGACGCCACGCCCGAGCGTCGCGGCGAGATCCGCGGCCTGGTCGAGGACTTCCGCGGCCGGATCGTGGATTACGGGCCCGAGCAGCTCATGATCGAGATCTCGGGAAAAGAGTCCAAGATCGAGGCCTTCATCGACCTGATCCGCCCCTACGGGATCCGCGAGCTGGTCCGAACCGGGCGGATCGCCCTCGTGCGATCGAGCCGGCCGATGGACTCCGCCGACGACCCCGCGGACGAAGCCGAAGGCGCGGTGGTCGGGCACTCCAGCCTCTGACCCTCGCCGTGATGGGAATCGCCCTCTCGGCGGATCGGCTGCCGGCTAGCAGCTCTTCGCCGACCTCTCCCGCGTCCGCGATCGAATCTTCGCGGAAGTGTTCCTCCTTCTTTTAATGACGGACGCCGGTAGCCGCCGACGCTCCGTCCTGCCTGGGAAGGGTTCGCCGATGCCGGCCACGATGTTCTACGACCAGGATGCCGACCTGGGTCTCTTGAAGGGTAAGAAGATCGCCATCATCGGGTATGGGAGCCAGGGCCATGCCCAGGCCCAGAACCTGCGCGACTCGGGCTGCGAGGTCGTGGTCGGCCAGAGGCCGGGCGGCGCGAACTACGACACCGCCGTCAAGGACGGCTTCAAGCCCGTGTCCGCCGCCGAGGCCGCGACCCAGGGCGACCTGATCAACATCCTCCTGCCCGACGAGGTCCAGGGCGACGTCTACACGAAGGACATCCTGCCCAACCTCAAGCCGGGCAACCTGCTCCTCTGCTCGCACGGGTTCAACATCCACTTCGGCCAGGTCGTCCCTCCCGCCGGCGTGGATAGCGCCCTGGTCGCCCCCAAGGGCCCCGGCCACCTCGTCCGCAGCGAGTTCGTCAAGGGCGGAGGCGTCCCCTGCCTGATCGCCACCGGCGACGGCTGCTCCGAGAGCGGCAAGAAGCTCGCCCTGGCCTACGCCAAGGGCATCGGCGGGACGCGCGGAGGCGTCCTCCAGACCACCTTCGCCGAGGAGACCGAGACGGACCTCTTCGGCGAGCAGGTCGTCCTCTGCGGCGGCGTGTCGGCCCTCGTGAAGATGGGCTTCGAGACCCTCGTCGAGGCCGGATATCAGCCCGAGAGCGCGTACTTCGAGTGCCTTCACGAGCTCAAGCTGATCGTCGACCTGATGTACCAGGGCGGCCTCAACTACATGCGCTATAGCATCTCGAACACCGCCGAATACGGCGACTATACCCGCGGACCCCGCATCGTCGACGAGCGGACCCGCGAGACCATGAGGACCATCCTCAAGGAGATCCAGACGGGCCAGTTCGCCCGCGAGTGGATCCTCGAGAACAAGGCCGGCAAGCCCGGGTTCCTCGCCACCAAGCGCCGCGAGAAGCAGCACCCGGTCGAGGAAGTCGGCAAGCGCCTCCGCTCGCTCATGACCTGGATCGAGGCCAAGACGGTCTGACGCCGGACCAGACGAGCCACGGAAGCCGGACTCGCTCAAGGCGGGTCCGGTCCGGGGCCCCTGGACGCGATCACGCGGTCGCCGTAGCGGCCGTCTCGGCACAGGTCTCGCTGCCCATGAAGGCGTTCATCCGCTCCTGCATCTGCTCGGGCGTGAGGTCCTCGATGTGCGTGGCGATCGACCACTCGTGGCCGAACGGGTCGCGGAGCTTTCCGTAGCGGTCGCCCCAGAAGGCGTCGCTGATCGGCATGAGGACGGTCGCCCCCTCCTCGACCGCCCGCGAGAACACCGCGTCGGCGTCCTCCACATACAGATGGATGCTCACGCCTGTCCCACCCCGCGTGAGGGGCGAGAGGCAGTCGAAGTCGGGGAACTCGTCGGTCAGGTAGACCAGGGAGTCGCCGATCTGGATCTCCGCGTGGCCCAGGCGGCCGTCGGGCATGGGCATCCGCATGATTTCGACGGCGCCGAACACTTTTTCGTAGAATGGGATCGCCAGGGCCGCATCCTTGATCACCAGGTGAGGCGCGATCGAGTGGCGTCCTTCGGGGATCGGCTTCACGGCTGAGCTCATCGGTTCCTCTCCTGTCTGCCCGCAATCGAATGGCTTGGGGTCCACGCAGGGAAGAAGATCGGCAATAACTTGACGCGTGTCCAGTAAAAATGTGAGTGAACAAGGGAGTTGTGATCTCCCCCAGACAGGGCAACCCGTTCATGGCCGATCGCTCGCAAATCGTCCCGGAGAACGTCGAAGGGCGCTACTACGTCGATCGCACGTGCATCGACTGCGACCTCTGCCGGGAGACCGCGCCCGCGAATTTTCGCCGCATCGACAAGGAAGGCTACAGCTTCGTGGCCCTCCAGCCCCAAAGCCCCGCCGAAGAAGCCGCCTGCCAGGCCGCCATGGACGAATGCCCGGTCGAGGCCATCGGCATTCGGGAGGCTTGAGCAGGAAAGTCATTTGATCCGCAGATGACGCGGATGGACGCAGATTCAGAGGATTTGTGATTGGATCGCTGAGGTACAGCAGACCGCCCCGCGAGTCAAAGTTTGAGAATGCTGGGAACCGCCGTGGAGGGACCAGTTCGCCGTAGCGCGAGCCTAAGCGGGTGGCCCGCCGAAACCCATTTGGTCGTCCAATGCCTCGCCGACCTGATGCAAGCCGATGACGGTGCAGTTTTCGGTGGCCCAATGCAAATCGGTGACGATCGACTGCGCCGCGCGTCGATCGGCGGGCAGGGTTAGATCTGGCAAAAGTTCCTCCAGTTCGCAACTGGCGGCGAACAGGCGTCGCGACAGGTCGTCGAGTCGCGCTCGAAGTTCTACGGGTGTCATGAGATGCCCCGCCGTTTGAGCGATGTCACCTGACAATCGGCGTCCATCCGCGACATCTGCGGACCGTTCCATTCCATCGAATCAGCCAAGCGGTTTGATCGCGTAGACCCGCACGCTCGCGGCGTAGTCGTTCACGTTGTAGCG
>JANOBY010000086.1:0-18058 GCA_031411935.1 Planctomycetales bacterium
GAGTCGATTTCGTGCGTAGAACGGGACAGGGCCCGAGCCCACATGTTACGATCGATTAGCTCGCCCCCATCCATCATCTCCCGTCCAGTGGTCGAGATTCTCTCCCCGGAGCCCAGTCCCATGCCTCAGGTTCCACGCGGCGATCGCCGATCTGTTTTCCGTCGAATGTCGGTCCTGCCACTAGGAATGCTGTGGATTTTCGCCGGATGCGACAAATCACCCTCGGCGCCCCCTCCCGCCTCCACAACCTCAAATAGCCCGTCTTCGGATAGCCCCGCGACGCCCTCGTCTACCCCGAAGGCCCCTCCCTCCACTCTAGGCGCAACGAGCCCCTTCCGGTTCGACCTCCAGGGCAAGGATGCGGGTATCGGGTTCGTGCACGAGTCGGGCATGACCGCCGATCGCCACTTCCCCACGGCCAACGGTTCGGGCGTGGCCATGCTCGACTACAACGGCGATGGCCTCCTGGACCTGTACTTCGCTTCGTGCAACCTTCTCCCGCTCGCCCCCTCGCCCAAGGGGTCGAACCGGCTGTACAAGAATCTGGGAGGGAATCGCTACGAGGACGTGACCGACACGTCGGGCGCCGGGTTCCGAGGGTTCTGTCACGGGGTGATCGCGGGCGACCTGGACAACGACGGCGACACCGACCTCATCCTCTGCAACTATGGCCCCAACACGCTGCTTGTCAATCAGGGGGACGGCACGTTCAAGGACGGCAGCAAGGACTCGGGCCTCGCGGTGCCCAACTGGTCCTCGGGCGGGGCGGTGCTGGATTACGACAACGACGGCGACCTCGACGTCTACATCTCCAACTACGGGTCCTGGGATATCGAAACCGACGGCAAGAACTGGTGCGGTAATAAAGAGAAGAACATCCGCCAGTATTGCTCCCCGACCACCATCAAAACCGTCCGGCACATGCTTTATCGCAACGACGGCTTGAAGGACGGGGGCCCGCACTTCACCGACGTGACCGTCGAGGCCGGCGTCTCACGCGACACCGCGGGAGTGGACGGAAAGTCGGGCTATGGACATGGCTTCGGCGTGGTCTCGGCCGACCTGAACGGCGACGGCAAGACTGACCTCTATGTGGCCAACGACCAGAACCCCGCCTTCGTGTTTCTGAACAAGGGAGACGGGACGTTTGAGGACGCCACCGAGAAGTCGGGCGCGGCCTACGACGAGAACGGGAAGACCCAGTCGGGCATGGGCGTGGACGCCGAGGACTACAACGGCGACGGCCTCATGGACCTCGTGCGCACAAACTTCCGCGAGGAAACCACTTCCGTCTACGAAAACCAGGGTGGGGCGGGCTTCCTCGAGCAGTCCGCCTATCTCGGCGTGGCCGCGGCGAGCCTGCCCTGGGTCAAGTGGGGGTGCTCGTTCCAGGACTTCGACAACGACGGATGGCCCGACCTGTTCGTGACCAATGGCCACGTGGACGACAACCTACACCTCGTGGGGATCACCAACCAGCCCAGCGAGCAGCCTCCGTCGCTCTTTCTGAGCAACCAGGGGAAGAAGTTCGCCAACGTGAGCAAGGGCTCGGGCGCCTACTTCGACACCGGCCACGTGGGGCGAGGCGCCTCCTTCGGTGACCTGGACAACGATGGGCGCGTGGACATCGTCGTCAACCACAAGGGCGGAGCCCCCGCCGTGCTCATGAACCGGAGCGAGGGGACCGGCCACTGGATCCAGTTCAAGCTGCAGGGGACCAAAAGCAATCGCGACGCAGTGGGGGCGAGGGTGGAAATCCAGACCGGCGACCGCCTCAAACCGATCGTCCGCCAGAAGAAGGGCGGGGGGAGCATGGAGTCCACGAACGACCCGCGCATCCTGGTCGGCGTTGGGAAGGCCGCAACCCTCCCTCGCGTGGTGATCAACTGGCCCTCGGGCGGTCCCGACTCAGTGCTCGAATCCGTGCCCGTCGATCAGACAATCTCGGTCGAAGAGGGGAAGCCCGGGTTCACGACCGAGGGCAAGGTCTCGCCATGACATCAGCAAGACTCGCGCGTCACCTCGGAAGGACGATCTTCGACAGGCATGGCCATACTCGTCCGGGAGAACGCCTCGTGGGTTGGAACCCGTCGATGGCCGGTTCCCCTTCCGGCGCGTAGAGCAGCCGGCCCTCGGCGTTTCGCGATTCCTGCAAGGGAGTCGCCTCGGGCGAGTTTCCGGCGCCTGTCGCGAGCAGGGCATGAAACAGAGGAGGGCGGCCTGTCGTTTCCGTCGTGAGCTCGCCGTTGCCGTTCTCCGACCCGAACACGGGAATCGCTCCCGAGGCCGGCTGATCGTAGGCGAAGAAGGCGACCGCCCGGCCGACCCGATCACGATGTCCGTCGTCGGCAGGACCAAGAATCGTCCCGTCGTCGGCTCGATAAACGGGGACGGGCAACCGAAGCTCCGGGCGGCTCAGGTCCAGCCTGTACATGACCTGGTTGTAGTCATAACGGGGGGTCGGGTCCGTGCTTCCCGAGAAGGTTGTGGTGTAAGTGCCCTCGAAAAAGATCGTCCTGCCCGCGTGTCGATCCAGGAAGGCGTGGTGCTTGGGGTTGTAGAAGCTGTAAACGAGTTTGTCGTCGGCATGGGTGGCGATCTTGCGGCAGAAGGCCCAGGGGCCGAGAGGCGAGTCGGCCTCGGCGAAGTAAACCTCGCCGAGCATGGACTTTCCTCCAAACTCGACGAAGATCATGACCCAGCGATGCCGATACGCGTTCCACTGCACCGAGCCCCCGTGTGGCATGACAGCCTTACCGGTCTGGATGTCCCGCATGGGGAAGATCGATTCCGACTCCTTCAACGTTCCCGCCCTGATCAGCGCTGCCAGATCGGCCGGGCTCGCAGGCACCGAATTCTTCTTCCAGTCATAAACGACATGGCCTTTGGGGTCGCGTTCGAGAACCTTCTTATCGCCGCGGCTACCCTCGCGGTACGGGGTAAACGCCTCGTATTGCGAGAAGTCCAGGAAGGCGGTGACCTCGGCCTTCACACGGACCAGCGGATAAGGTGCGGGAAAATAAACGTAAGATTTTCCGTTAACGTCGTACTGGAACGGATGCCCCTGCGGATAAAGCGGATGATCGAGCGGAAATTCGCGAAGCTTTCGGAACGCAAGAGCCTCGTCATCCCATTCCACGAGGCCTCGCTGGTAGGTCTCCAGCATGTTGCGGATCTTGTCGTACACGGCGAAGAGCCGTTCGTGCCCGTTTTCGTCCTTCAGGACCGTGAGCCCGCCGAGCCAGGTGGGGCCGGGGCCGGGCATATTCGCGGTCGGCCGGGCGAATCCGTCCTTGTCCACGGGATACGTCAGATCGATCCCAACCTCCGGGTTCAATCCCCCCTGGGAAGGTAAGGGCGACGTCGCCCCCGGCATGTGGAAATTGCCCAGAGGGTACGACGGGCGATTCGTGTCGCCCCAGAACCAGAGGATCCGGTCCTTGAAGATCACGCTCTGGATGCTGTCCTGGCCCAGGACCCTGGCGTTGAGTAGGGGCTCGCGGATCGGCGACTTTCGCCCCACAAGAACCGAGTCCCGATAGATCCCGCCTCCCGTGGTGCGATAGAGGCGCTCGGCCAGAATGTCGCGGTGGATCTTCAGCTCGGCGGAGCCGCCCGGAACGGTCTTGAGGGTCTTGCCCGCGATGCCGAATCCATCCTTCGGGAACGTGTAACCGAAGGAACGGATCGTGAAATGAACGTCCTGCCCGAGAAGGCCCGGCTCGTCGAACGCAACCACACCGGCGCTGTCGGTGAAGAACCTGATGCCGTTGACGGTCTTCAGTTCGACGAGCGGGACGCCTCGCCCGGTCTGCTCGTCCACCACCGTGATGGCGAATGGGCGGTCGCGATCCGTGGCGGCGGCTTGTCCTAGGATCAGAGCAAGAACGAGACGGATCATGGTGGGAATTCCCGCAAACGGGGCCGCCCGGCGATGGGAAGCGAACTCCCTTCGTCGGGCCTGGAGAGTGGAGTGATTTCAGGTCTTACGAACGCGAACCGAAGTAGAATCCCACGATCGCCCCGACGATGTGCTCGGGCCCATACTTCCCGAAGCGGAGCGACAGGCCGCCCACGGCGTCGGGAAAGCGAGGAATCAGGACGGGATCGTAGCGGTTCCACACCATCACGATCAACGCCACGGCGGCGAGCATGGCCGTGACGGCCTTGGCGTCCTCGACCCATCGCGGGACCTGATGGCCCCGCCCTCGCCACCAGTCGCCGACCTTTGCAAGCATCACGCCCAACAGGAACCCGCCCGCGAGCATGAGCGTGACCACTCCCGGATTGTGCAGGGGATCGAGCAGCCTTCCTCGTCGGAAGAGGAGGTAGGCGACCAGGCCGAACCCGCAGAAGATGATCACGCGGATCGTGCCCCGGGGCAGGAATAGCGGGCCCGGGCCGGGCGTAGGGGCGGAATCGGCCCTCTTGCGCGAGGCGAAGTAGTGGCCCATCACGATGAACAGCAGGTCGCGGAGATAGTCGGGGACTTCCTCCTGGGGGTGGTAGGCCAGCAGGACCCAGATGGTCGCGAAGATCGCGACGGCGAGCAGGGCGCGGATCGAGCCCTCGGGCAGACCCAGGGCATGCGCCTTCCTCCAGGAACGGGCCGCAACGGGCGGCTTCGCCACGGGAGGCACGTCGGACAGGTCGGGAACATCACTCGTCGAAGTCACGTTGGACATGGTTTTCTCCTCGCGAGGGGATTCGCTCCTCCCGCCTCGACATTGAAATCTTCTGGTCGGGACCTCAACGGTTCTGCGCTTGTGGTCGGGACTTCTCACCGTTACGATTCAACAATTGTCTGAATCCCCGCACGCGAAATTCCTACAGATCCCGTGGCGGTGTCGCGATGACGTTATGCACGGCGATCCTTCTGGCGGCGTTTGCTGTCCCGGCCGATCGGGGCGGAGACGCGTCGACGATCTACCTCGATCACGTGAAGCCGATCCTCTCACGACGGTGCACCGCGTGTCACGGGGTGCTCAAGCACAAGGCCGGGCTCAGGCTCGACACCGCGGCGGCGATCGTGAAGGGGGGCGACTCGGGGTCGGGGGTCGAGCCCGGAGAAGCTGACGCCAGTTTGATCCTCGATCGCGTGACCCACGCCGACCTTGCCCAGAGAATGCCCCCCGAGGGCGAGCCGCTCAAAGCCGAGGAGATCGCATGGATTCGCGACTGGATCAGCGCGGGCGCGTCGGTCCCAGCGAACGAGCCCGAACCGGCGGACCCTCGCAAGCACTGGTCGTTTCAGGTGCCCCAGCGGCCGGAGATCCCCGGGTCGCGCCCCGGCCTCAACCCGATCGATGGCTTCCTCCAGGCCGATCATCGACGCCTGGGCGTCTCGCCAAGGCCCAGGGCCGAGAAGGCCGAGCTTTTGCGAAGGGTCACGATCGACCTGACGGGCCTGTCCCCCACCAAGGCGGAATACGAACTGTTTCTGAACGACACAAGGCCCGACGCCTATGTGCAACTGGTGGATCGTCTCCTCGCGAGTCCCCGGTTCGGCGAGCGCTGGGGCCGCCACTGGATGGACGTCTGGCGCTACAGTGACTGGGACGGATTCGGCCAGGAGATCCGCGAGAGCCGCCCCTATATCTGGCAATGGCGCGACTGGATCGTCGAGTCGCTGAATGCGGACACGGGTTATGACCGCATGGTCACGCTCATGCTCGCCGCCGACGAGGCCGAGCCCGACAGCGACTCGGCGCTGCGGGCCACCGGATTTCTCGCTCGCAACTGGCATCGCTTCAACCGGGACGTGTGGCTGAACAACGCCGTCGAGCACACGTCCAAGGCCTTTCTGGGGCTCACAATTAACTGCGCGAAGTGTCACGATCACAAGTACGACCCGATCGCACAGACGGACTACTACCGCATGAGGGCCGTGTTCGAGCCCCACCAGATCCGCGAGGACAACCAGCCCGCGATCAACGGCGCTGAGGCCCAGAAGATCACCCGGGCCTTCGATGCGAGCCCGGACGTCCCCACATACCTCTTCCTCCGCGGCAACGAGAAGTCGCCCGACAAGACTCGCCTCATCGAGCCCGGGGCCCCGGCGTTCCTCCCGGACTCGTCCTTCGCCGTTGCAACGGTCTCCATGTCCAGGGCGACACGACATCCGGCCCTGCGAGACTTCGAGAAGCAGGGCCTGATGGCCGAGGCGCGCAAGCTCATCCAGGTGGCGAACAAGACGCTTGCGTCCGCGTCCTCGAGCGATTTTCACGTCCAGCAGGGCAACGTGGCGGTCTTCGAGGCGAGGAAGGCGGCCCTGGTTGCCCGGATCGACGCCGACGAGGCGAAGCTCGACGAGCCGCCCGGCCCTGAGTTCAAGGCACTCGCCCACCGCGCCCGCCTGGCCGAGCGAGCCGCGACGCTTCGCGAATCCGAGCTGGCGCTGGCCAAGGCCCAGCAGTCGCTGGCTGAGGTTCGCTCCAAGGTCAAACCCGACAACGCGAAGTCGAAGGCCGACCTCGCGGCGGCGGAGAAAGCCTTGGCGGACTCTGCCACCGCGCTGACCGCGAACCTCGCCAAGCCCCCGGACGACCTGACGGAGTACACCGCGGTCGGACCGATCTCGCCGTCGAGGAGCACCGGGCGAAGGCTCGCCCTGGCGCGATGGATTACCTCGAAGGGGAACCCGCTCACGGCCCGCGTGGCGGTCAATCACGTGTGGACGCGTCACTTCGTCCGCCCCCTGGTGGCAAGCCCGTCCGACTTCGGCCGAAACGGCAAGCTACCGACGAATCCGGCGCTGCTGGACTGGCTGGCGACCGAGCTCATGGAGGCGGACTGGAGCCTCAAGCACATCCACCGCCTGATCGTGACCAGCGACGCCTATACCCGACAGTCGAGCGGCCCCGAGCCCAACGTCGAGGGGCATGCCTCGGACCCCGAGAACACCACGCTCTGGGAGATGAACGTCCGTCGGCTGGAGGCCGAGGCCGTCCGCGACAACCTCCTCTTCCTCTCGGGAAAGCTCGACGAGACGCGAGGCGGACCCGACCTCGACCCCGAGCAGGCGATGACCCTCGGCCGTCGAAGCCTGTACCTTCGACATGCCCAGGAGAAGCGTGCCACGTTCCTCCGGATCTTCGACTCCCCCAGCGCCGTCGAATGCTATCGCCGGTCCGAGAGCGTGATGCCCCAGCAAGCGCTCGCCCTGGCAAATAGTCCTCTGGCCATCACGTGCGCTCGCGAGATGGCTTCGCGACTTACGAAAGAGGCCAAGGGCGACCACGAGTTCGTCTCGCTGGCCTTCGTGACGACCTTGAGCCGACAGGCAACTCCCGAGGAGCTCGACGCCTGCCTCGCGTTCCTGAAGGAGCAGGCGGCGGGGCTCTCGGGCGTGAAGCTTCCGGCAACCGCGAAGCCCGAATCTTCTCAGCCCTCGGCCGACCCGCCGCAGAGGGCCCGCGAGGGCCTGGTCCACGCCCTGTTCAATCACAGCGACTTCGTCACGATCCGCTAACCGGCAGGACCTCGCCGATGTACGACCCCCGAATCGCGTATCCGACCAGCCGTCGAGGATTCCTGGGCGACCTGGGCATGGGCTTCACCGGGCTCGTCCTCGGGTCGATGTTCCACCGCGACGGGATCGCGAGGGCGCAGGGCTCGCCCGGCGTTATCGCTCTGGATTACGTGCCCAGGGCGAAGAACGTGATCTGGCTGTTCATGGTCGGCGGGGCGAGCCACATGGAGGGGTTCGACCCCAAGCCCGAGCTGACCAGGCATGCGGGCAAGACCATCGAGGAGTCGCCCCACAAGGAGATCCTCAAGGCCAAGTTCGCCGACAACGTCCGCGTGGTTCTCGAAGAACAGGCCAACGGCAAGACGCGCAAGACCATCTACCCCATGCAGGTCGGGTTCCGCAAACGAGGCCAGGCGGGCATCGAGGTCAGCGATTGGTGGCCCGAGGTCGGATCGTGCGTGGACGACATCGCCTTCGTGCGATCCATGTGGACGACCGACAACGACCACGGGGCGCAGCTCCAGTTCCACACGGGCCGCCACGTGCTCGAAGGCAAGCTGCCCACCATCGGCTCGTGGATCCACTATGGCCTCGGGTCGATGAACGACGACTTGCCGAGCTTCGTGGTCCTGGGCACGCCCATCGCCGATTGCTGCGGAGGGGTAGGGGGGCACGGTCCTGGCTACCTCGGCCCCGAACACGACGGGGTTCGCCTGGAGGTCGATTCGAAGAACCCTCTGCCGTTCGCCCTCCCCTCGCACGGCGTTCTGCCCGAGGAGCAGAGGGCGAATTTCGCGCTCATTAACAAGCTGAATCGGATGTCGGCGTCGAAGTATCCCGAGGACCCGGCCCTGCGGGCTCGCATCAAGTCGTACGAACTGGCCTATCGGATGCAGACCTCGGTGCCCGAGGTGGTGAAGGTCGAGCAGGAGACCGCCGAGACGCAAGCGCTCTACGGGCTCGACCGGGATGCCTCGAAGACATTCGGATCGCAATGCCTGGCCGCGCGTCGCATGGTCGAGCAGGGCGTGCGGTTCGTGCAGATCTTCCACGGGAGCAACGGAGGGGCGGGGGCCTGGGACGCCCATGACAACCTCAAGCAGAATCATCACGATCTCTGCACCCAGGTCGATCGGCCCATCGCGGGGCTTCTCAAAGATCTGAAACGCCGAGGGCTTCTCGACGAGACCATCGTGGTCTGGGCGAGCGAGTTCGGGCGAACTCCGGGGGCCCAGAACGCGGCCGGGCGCGACCATCATCCCTTCGGTTTCACCGTGTGGATGGCGGGCGGGGGGATCAAGGGCGGAGTCGTCCACGGGGCGACCGACGAGCTGGGCTATCACGCCGTGATCGATCGCCACTATGTGACCGACATCCACGCCACGGTGCTCAGGCAGCTCGGGCTCGACGCCCACAAGCTGGAGATCCCCGGTCACAAGCGCCTGGAGATGGATTTCGGCAAGCCGATCGAGGCGATCCTCTCTTGAAGATCGGCACGTTTCCTGGCCACCATGCCGGGAGGATGTTGCCGATCCCCGGAGGCCCTCGCCCGTGACCCGACCCGCAAAGACCGCCCCCGGCCCCCGGGGCCAGTGGCTCAAGGGCAACTTGCCCCAGTTTATCCAGGGCCGACTGGGCTTCCTTGAGGAGAACTTCCGCGAGCACGGCGACGTGTTCAAGATCCGACTCGGCCCCAAGCCGATCCTGGTGGTCAACCACCCGGATCTTGTGGAGGAAGTGCTCGTCACGAAAAACCGATCGTTCATCAAGCACTTCGCCCTCAAGCGGACGAAGCTCACGCTCGGGAACGGGCTCCTGACGAGCGAAGGTGACTTCTGGCGAAGGCAGCGGAAGCTCGCACAGCCGGCCTTCCATCGCGAGCGCATCGCCGCTCACGCCGACATGATGGTCGAGTACACCTCGCGCATGCTCGAAGGATGGAAGGGCGGCCAGACGCGAGATGCCCAGGCCGACATGATGCAGCTCACGCTCGAGATCGTGGCCAAGGCGCTCTTCGGGGCCGAGGTCCACGGCGAGAGCGCCGATGCCAGCGTGGCCATGGAAAAGCTCATGAACGCCTTCACCCAGCGCGTGACCCGAATCGTCCTCCTGCCCGAGTGGTTCCCCACCCCGCGCAACCTCCAGATGCAGCGTGTGGTGAAGTCGCTGGACGCGATCGTCTACCGCATGATCTCCGAGCGAAGGAACTCGGGGGTCCAGCGCGACGACCTGCTCTCGCTCCTCCTGCAAGCCCACGACGACGAGGGCAGCGGGATGACCGACCGTCAGCTTCGCGACGAGGCGATGACCCTCTTCATGGCCGGGCACGAGACCACCGCCAACACCATGGCCTGGATCTGGTACCTCCTCGCCACCCACCCCGAGGTCGAGGCCAAACTCCACCAGGAGCTGGACACGGTCCTCGGAGGTCGAGCGCCCACGATGGACGACCTGCCCCGGCTCGTTTACACCGACTACCTCATTACCGAAACACTCCGTCTCTACTCGACGGTCTGGCTCCTCGGCCGCGAGTCGATCGAGCCGGTCACGGTCGGCGATTACCTCGTGCCCAAAGGATGGACCGTGTACATGAGCCAGTGGGTCGTGCATCGCGACCCGCGATGGTACGGCGACGCCACGACCTACCGCCCCGAACGCTGGGCCGATGGGCTCATGAAGCAGATCCCGCGCTACGCCTACTTCCCGTTCGGAGGGGGGCCCAGGATCTGCATCGGCAACAACTTTTCGCTCATGGAGACCGCGCTTTTGCTCGCGACGATCGCGCAAAAGTTCCGCCTGAAGCTCGCCCCCGACGCGAACGTGGTCCCCCTTCCCACGATGACCCTTCGCCCCGAGTTCGGCGTGAAGGTGATCCTGGAGGAACGCCAGATCGGCCGGCAGGGCGCCCCGCTTGCAGAAGGGGTCCGGGTCTCCTAGAGTATCGCGAGCTTATCGTCGGGCGATCCCCCCCTCGCAACGTTGTTTGACCCCACACACGTCCTCTCCAGGACGCGAATCCCTCGCGGAGCCCTCTCGCCGATGTCCGAACGGAAGCCCCTGCCTGACCGCGCGGACACGGCACGGATCACGCGACAGATCATGAGGCGCCAGGCCGGACTGAGCGTCCGGGTCGCCTCGGTCTTCCTGGTGCTGATCCTGGGCCTGCCGCTGGTCAACCGGTATGCCCCGGCGATCGCGCAGGCGAGGATCTGGGGTTTCCCCGCAAGCTGGCTGTTCCTGGGGCTCCTGTTTTACCCGGTCACGGTCGCCCTCTCGGTCTATTTCGTGCGGGCTTCGGATCGGATCGAGGCCGAGTGCAGGACCTACTTCGACTCCGACGGGGATGGGGCGGCGCGATGACGTTGTTGCAGTGGATACCGGTCTTCGGCGTGATCTTCATGACCGTCGCGACCATCGGCCTGGGCCTCTGGGCGACCCGCGCCGCGAAGACCGCCGCCGACTTCTTCGTCGCGGGCCGCTCGGTGAGCGTGTTCTGGAACGCATCGGCGATCTCGGGCGAGTACCTCTCGGCGGCCTCGTTCATGGGGATCGCCGGTCTGCTCATGAAAAACGGGTACGACGCCCTCTGGTACCCGGCCTGCTACGCGGCGGGCTACCTGTTCCTGCTCCTGTTCATTGCCGGCCCCCTGCGGCGATTCGGGGCCTACACGATCCCCGACTTCGCCGAGGGGCGGTTCGACTCGCCCAATTTCCGCAAGGTGGCGGTCACGTTCGTGCTCTTCATCGGCTTCTTCTACACCATGCCGCAGATGAAAGGCGCAGGGCTTGTCCTGGGCGCGATCCTCAACTGGCCGTACTGGGCGGGCATCGCGGTGGTGGGCATGGTCATCACGTTCAACGTGGCCTTCGGCGGGATGAAGGGGATCACCTTCGTCCAGGCATTCCAGTACTGGGCGAAGATGTTCGCGATTGCCCTGCCGATCTTCATCCTGGCCGGGACTTTCAACCACTATCCGACGAACCTCAAGAAGATCGCCACAACGCCCGGAGAGATCCCGAGCGTGTGGCCCGACTCGACGCAGGTCGATCGCGTTCAAACGATCAAAGGGCAGGCCAACTACCCGGCAAATGTCCTCGCCTGTTCCCCTCTCGGGACCACGGTCATCCGCCTGCCCGAAGGGGCCAGGATCGCACGGCTCTCCCCGGTTCGCACTCCCAGGGAGGGGGAAGACCGCATCGAGAACCTCCTCCGCGTGATCCGCTATCCCTCGAAGAACAACGCGGGCGGCGACCTCGCCCAGACCGTGTATGGAGCCGACGATGGTCCGATTTCGATCGCGGGCGAGGCCGAGATGATCGCCATGGGCGTGCCCGTGACCAGGGGCGGCAAGCCGGTCATGGAGGACGGCAAGCCGGTTATGACCTCGGCGAAGATCGAGTTCGAGCAGAAGACGAAACTCGCGATCAGCCCGGGTGCCCCGAGCCCGAATACGCCGACGAACCTTCGCTGGATCGAGCCCTTCGGGCCGATGACCTCGAAGCACGGTTATCCGCTCTTGTACACCTACTCGCTGATCATCGCCCTGATCTGCGGGACGGCAGGACTGCCGCACATCCTCGTGAGATTCTACACGAATCCCGACGGCCGCGCGGCCAAGAGGACCACACTCTGGGTAATGGTCATGCTCGGCTCATTCTACGTATTCCCGCCGATCTGGGGGACGCTTGGGCGGCTCGTCCAGCCTTCGCTGTATGTGACGGGCGCGACCGATCAGGTGGTGATCACCCTGCCGAACAAGTTGGAGAATCCGCTCCTGGGGGCCGTCCTCAGCGCGATCACCAGCGCGGGGGCGTTTGCGGCCTTCATGTCCACGTTCTCGGGCCTGCTCGTGAGCATGTCCGGGGCCCTGGCACACGACATCTACGGCAAGATCCTCCGCCCCAGGGCCACGCCCCAACAACGCATGAGGATGTTCAAGATCGCCGCCGTGGTGATCGGCGCGGCTTCCATGGGGCTGGGCTTGCTCGTGGAGTCGTTCGACATCGCCATGATGGTCGGCTGGGCGTTCGCCATCGCGGCATGCTCGTACTTCCCGCTCCTGCTGCTCGGGGCGTGGTGGCCCGGGCTCACAAAGTTTGGGGCAGGCTGCGGGATGCTGGGCGGAGGCGTGCTGTCGCTCGGTGCGATCGTCACCTCGATGCTCCTCGATAAGAAGGTGATCCCGCTCACGGTCAGCCCCCTCACGAGATCTCTGCTCGAACAGCCCGCGATCTGGGGCGTGCCCCTGGCGCTCGGTCTCATGGTCGTCGTGTCGAAGCTAACCGCGGGGTCCATCCCCGAGGATGTGGACCTCAAGATGCTCCGGCTCCACGCCCCGGAAGAGCTGGGATTCTCGAAGAATTACATCGAACATTAAACCCTTGGGCCGCAGGACCGTCGTCTTCCGCTTTCAGTCGCGGAGGTGAGGAGCGAACGGCTCATTTCGGGTATTGAGGAACGCCTTCAGCGATTCCTCGTAGGGATACACGCGCACCAGATCGACGCCCTGCCTGCGGAGAGTAAACGAGGGCTTCCCCGAGCGATCGAGCCACCAGTCGTAGGGATAGAAGTGGCCTCGACGCGTTTGCAACACGTAGTCGGCCTCGGGGGCGTCGGGGTCGATCCCGACCACCTTCACGTCCTCGGGCAGGTCGCCCCACTCTCGCAGGTAGCCGATGTTGACCAGGGTGCTGGGGAACCGGAGTTCCAGGGGGCGTTTCTTGCGTTCCTCTCGGACCCAGCGGAAAAACTCCTGGCCCATCGTGTCCCAGTAATAGGTGATCTCAAAGCCTGCCCGCTCCGCGCCCGGCAGACCCCCGATCGCCCGGTTGAAGTATGACAGGGTGAACGGATAGAGCTCATAAATGCCCAGGAGCGACTCGGTCAGGCATCCCGCGACCACCAGCGCCGCCAGTGACCGCCCCATCCAGGACCGGGCACGATCCGCCCAGACCTGGGCTCCCATTCCGGCAAGGATGCAGAGGCTGGCCAGGCTCGGCAAGAAGAGCCGCACCCCGTCGTGGCCGGGCGTGATGGGCAGGGCACGCACAATCATGAGCGTGGCCCAGCTGAAGACCCAAAGCCAGCCCTCTCGATCGCGAGTCCGCTTGACCACGACGCCCACGATCCCCGACACACCAAGCCAGAGCGTGAAGACCGGGACCGACACCGCCGTGAGCACGATCGTGTTATGCCACGGCAACGCGAAGGGGTAGAACTCCCCCAGATACATCGTGGGGATCGGCTTGGTCCGGGCCCTCGTGAGATTCGACCCGACGAAGCGTGAGACCCCCGCGAGCGGATCGGACCACCAGGGAGGATGGATCGCATAAAGCGTGATCGCCGCCACGAACCCTGCGGCCACAAGGGCTGTCGTGCCGGCGAGGTGTCTCGTCGACCCCTCGTCCTCCTGATGTCCCCTCCCCGGGGCAAGTCGGATGCGCGGCATCCACTCAAAGAAGAAAACCCACGCCAGCGCGGGGACGATGGCGAACAGGCCGGTGAATTTGGTCCCGACCGCCAGTCCGAACGCCACGCCAAGAGGGATCCACCAGCGTCGCGACCGCAGGCTGTTCAGGAAAGCCATCTGCGTGAAGAGCCAGAGGCACGTCACCGGCATGTCATAGTGGGCATAGTGCGAGAGCGAGAAGATGTGCGGGAGCATGGCCATCGAGCCCGCTGCTGTGAGCCCTGCGACCCGTCCTCGTCGCGAGGCGAGGTGCAGATACACCACGCCCACGGTGGACGCAGCGAGGAGCATCGGCCCGAAGCGATACGCAGTCAGCGGGTCGAGCACCCGATGGCTACACCACCATCCGGCCAGCCCCAGCAAGGCGTAGAACGTGGGGTGACCGTCGGGCTCCTCGCGGCTGAACGGCCAGGAAGCTTCGAGCGATGGCCTGGAGAAGGCTGCCGTGCGCTCCGGCCCGCCTCGCGACACGCGTTCAAACCAGGCCGCGAGGGTGCGTTCGCGGCGGACGGTGTGGCCCTCGTCCCACACCATCGCGTAGTCGCGACTCGTGGCCAGGAGCGCCGCGAGCATCACGCCCGAGAGGAGCACGACGAGGGACACGTCAATCGTTCGTCGGCCGGGGGTGATCATGCGGGGCGTCGGGATCGTCGAGCCGGATCGGCGGGCTTGGTGGAAAGACTCCTCCAGTATCCGCGGGATCCCAACGGGGCCGCAAGGGGAACTCAGTCCTCAGCGCCCGCCGCCTTCCAGGGTCGGCGACTGCATCCGGACGACCACCGAGGGGTTGCTATCGGGCTGCCGGTTCGAGGCGATCACCGTGTGCCAGGACCTCCAGGCGCGGTCCAGCTCGCGGCAATCGGCCAGGGCGTAATGCGACCGGGCGGCGTTGTCCCAGCCGTTCCTCATTCCGTCCTTCACAAACTTCAGGAACCGGGGGCGGCCGCCGGTCTCGACCAGAAATCGGGAGACCGAGTAGCCCTGGCCGTAGAAGCCCATGAGGTCGCTGGGGTAGTCCTCGAAGCGGAAGAGCTTGCCCAGGGGGAACTCGCCGCGGCGGGCGAGCAGGTCCATCACGATCTGGTCATGCCGGGAGGTCTCGCGCAGGTCCTCGCTCAGGAGCGAAGCCCCCTCGTCGGCCCATCGCGGCATGGGGCCGCCGAAATAAGCCGCGAAGACCGTGTGCGTGACCTCGTGGGGCAGGGCCGAGGCGAGGATACGGTCCAGGCGGCCCTCCACGCGGATGCTCTGCGACTGGACCTTCCCCGCGCCGAAGGTGAACCCGGTCTCGCCGCCGGCCTCGCCCGCAGTCAGGGTCACGCGGATCGGGCACTTGCTCGACCAGGCGGGAAGCTCTCGCCCAAGCCAGGCGATGGAGATCGACTTACGGCAGGCCTCGGCATGGTCGCCAACTCGTTTCGCCGCCTCGGCAGTGGGGGCCTCGACCGCGAAGTTCGCGCTCTTGTAGGAAGCGCCGGTGAGCATGGGCGTGACCACCAGGATCACCGCCACAGCACAGACACGTCGCCGATACGAACCGGTCGAGCTCGGGCAATCCATGCCGATCCTCCTCCGTGAGAGTCGCCGAGATCCGCGGGCGCAGGTCCTGGTCAGCCTTGACCCGAATCGGCCCCGAACGGGGGGCGAGTCCCTGCCCCCGGTCCGAGCTGGCGGGAACTTTAGCAAAACCCGGGGGCGGTGTCGCCCCCGAATTCCCCTCAGGATTCCCCCAGATTCTCAGGGCGTGAGTCCGGCCTCGACGATCGCGGCGATCACCCGCTGGGCCTGGGCCTCATCGAGCGACCGATAGGGCGAAGGAAGCATCCTCTGGAGCAGCCTGCGATGGCGGCAGGCGACCTCCAGGCAGGCGAGCATGGGGCCAAGGTTCGTCGCGTGGCCGAGCCGGGAAAACTGCCCCTGGAGCCGAAATGCCTTCGCCGTTTCGTTCGCCTCCATGGCGTCCCAGATCGCGACCGCGACCTCGGGGAAGCAGTCGGCCAGCGCCGATACGAAGCCGTCGGCCCCGTGATCGATCGAGGTGGCCAGCAGGTCGTTCCCGTGCAAATAGCAGAAACCCTCGGCCTCGCGCTCGGCCTTCGTCCAATCGAGCGTGCGGAATAGGCTGGTGTTCACGTCCTTCACGCCCACGATGCGCGGGTGCCTGGCCAGCAGGCGGAGGTTCTCGAACGAGAGCTGATTGTTCACCCAGGGGGCGTTATAGATGATCAGAGGGCGGGCCAGCTCGTCGGCCAGGCGGTGGAAGTAGTAAACGACCTCGGCAGGGGCCATCGGCTGATACCAGGGCGGCAGGGCCGCGTAGTAATCGTAAGGCAGGTCGTCGAATCGTCTCGCCTTCTCGAGGGTGCGGCGGGTCCCGCCGTCGGACACGTTCAGGACCAGGGGCAGGGCTCCGCCGACGACCTCGCAGGCGATCTCGGCCACCCGGCGGGAGTCGGAGTCGGTGATCTGGTCAAACCTGGCCGTCGTGCCCAGGATCCAAAGGGCGTGCACGCCGGCCTCCATGTGGAAGGCCACGAGGCGTCGGTAGGCATCCACGTCGAGCCGCTCGTCGGGCATGAGCGGGGTGGGCAGGGGAGGGATGATCCCGCGGAGCGTCTTGGATTTCATCGAATTGGGGCTCAAGCCGGGGCCAGGAGATTTTGCACGCTCACAGTATGGCGTGACGGTGCGAGGATCGCCATTTTTTGCCCCCTCGCGGAATCAAAGTCCGATTCTTTCGCGCGTGACGAGTTTGGCTGTTGAAACGCCCTTCCCGCGGCCGATAACTTTAAGACGAAGGGGATTCGCGAGGCGACGGTCCCGTTGCCGCCCAATTCGCGGAGTTCCCGGTGAGCCCCTGCCCACTCGGTCCGAGATCGGCACGCCGAAACTGGCGCCCGAAGCGATGGCCCTCACGGAGGAGGAGATCCCATGGCAACCGCTCGACTCCGCGTCTTCCCCCAGCCCGACGAAGATTCCGCAATCGAACCCCACGGCCCGAACGTCCCCATCCGGCTTGTGGACCTTTACCCCCTCCTGGCCCAGGCCTATCGCGATAATTACGTGTGGCTCCGGGACTTCGAGGACGACCCGATCCTGGTCAGCCCAGACCTCTACGAGGTCGTCCGGGCCTTCGCCGACTGCCGTCCCTCGGCCTGACGAGCGTGGGTTTTCGGGCACTTGGCGGGTGGAGCCTTGTTGCGCGAGGGAGCATCGCCTACTCTTAAAGTCATGGTCGATTCCACACGCACACCCACGTCCGATCCCGATCCCACCACCGACGCGTTCACGCTGTCTCGCCACGGCGACGTGACGGTGATCGAGGCTTCCGGCGTCCTCGAACGCATGGATCCGTCGCTGCTCGAAGGGGCGGCGTCGATCCTTCTCGAGGCCCTGAAGCGCGACCCGACGTCCCAGATCGTCGTCGACCTCGGCGACCTCCACCATTTCGGCTCAACGTTCCTCGCCCTTCTGGTGCGCTGCTCCAAGCTTGCGACACAGAGGGGCGGGATCATGGCCCTCGCGCGGGTGTCCGACCAGGCGAAGTTCCTGCTCCATATCACCGCGCTGGACATGGTCTGGCCGTTTTACGCGACGGTGCGAGAAGCGATCGAGGCCTTGGAATCCGAGTAAGCGGCCAGTCGTGAAGCCTCGCTGCGGTCCCCGTTGACAGGGGCGTTGCGGGTTCGGATGATAGAGTTTGCAGGGGATGTCGCGATCCCGCGAGCCAGATGGGGATGCCGTCCGTCGGAGCCGCCATGGGCATCTATGATCGGGAATACTACCGCGACGAGACGGGCGGCTCGGGCTGGTTCTCGGGCATCGCCCCAGCGTGCAAGACGATCATCGCGATCAACGTTGCCCTTTACGTTGTCGAGTCGATCCTCAGCAGCTCCCCCTTGCGCCTCTTCGAAGAGATCCTTCCGGCCAGCAGCGACGCGATCTTTCGCGGCTTGAATCTGTGGCAACTCCTCACCGGCGCCTTCCTCCACGCGAACCTACTGCACCTGATCTGGAACATGATCTTCCTATGGGTCGTGGGGCGTGAGATCGAGGCGCTCTACGGCTCTCGCGAATTCACGCTCCTGTACCTCACTGCGGCCGTCTTCAGCACCCT
>JANOBY010000087.1:0-26689 GCA_031411935.1 Planctomycetales bacterium
GCGGTCTGCGCCTCGTTCAGGCCGGGGCCCTCGCCCACGTTCCACTCGGCCTGGAACCCGAAGGGCTGCGGATAGTAGACGAAGGTCGCGGCCAGACGCTGGTCGCGCAGGCCGTGGGTGCCGTCGGTCCCGTCGGGCACGATGGCCTTGCCCTTGCCCAGCGGCCGGATGCGTGCCCCCTGCACCACGTACTCGCCGCCGTAGCCCTGGAGGCTCGCCTCGATCACCTGTCCGCTGGGCAGGACCACCGGATAGGTGAGCCGGGCCACCATGTACAGGTTCAGGTTCTTCTCGATCTGCGAGCCGCCCTGCCCGTTGTAGGCACCGAAGGCGAAGACGCCGTAGTTGCCCGAGCCCTTCAGGCCGCCGTCCACAAGCTCCTTGAAGAGCTTCTGCTTGGCGACGGGCGTCCAGTAATAGAACACGCCCAGGTCACGCTCGTTGGGCGTCACGCCGGTGTTGATCGCGTCGGTGCGGTCCAGCGGAACGCGGTTCTGGCTGGACTGCATGTTCTCGAATCCGAAGGGCACCTTGGAGAGGCCGACGCGGAACCGGTTGACCTTGGTCTTGTCGAGGTACAGGTCGCCGTACAGGTCGCGGAGTTGGGCGAACTGCGTGGCAGTCGTGCTGCCCGGCGGGGTGTTGGCGAAGTCGGTCTGGAAGTACAGGTCGAGGTGGTCGCTCACGCTGCCGAACAGGATCAGGCGGGCCCGGCGGATCGAGAAGTTCTCGGCGTTACCGTTGATCGAGCGGTCGCCCAGCAGGTTCGGGTTGGCCCCCGAGGGGTCCTCGCTGCCGAGCAGGTCGGGGTCGATCCCCTCCGCCGCCAGGGAACGGCCGAAGCGGAACTGGGTGTACCCGCGGATCGAGAGCTTCTCGTACCAGGCCTTGCCCTTCGAGTGCTCGGGGTGGAGCGAGTCGAAGAGCGACTTCAGGCCGTAGTCGTCGTCGTGGTGCAGGGAGTCGATCAGGCCCTTGTGGCCAGGGGCGGGATCTGAGGCGGGGGCCGGGCTCGAGGTCGCGACTTGCGCCCCGGCGGGCGGATCGTAAACCTTGGGGGGCGCCGTCGCGGCGTCCGGCGCCGAATCCGAGGTGGCGGTCGCGGTCGCGGTCGTCTGCGGCGGGCGCTCCTCGATGAGCAGGTCGCGGGGGGTGGCCGGTGTGGTCCTCGAGGCCGCCGGCGGGGGGGTGGCCGACGAGGCCTCGGGCCCGATCGAATCGAGTCGCCTGGCGAGCCGGTCCAGCTGCTCGGTGAGCTTCTGGTTCTGCTCGGCCAGCTTCTGGATCATCTCCTGCTGGGCCTTGAGCTGCGCCTCGATCAAAGTGGCGGGAGCCGGGGCCGCCCCGGGAATGGCCGACGGCACGGGAGGTGTGGGGACCGGGGGCGGATCCTGAGCTCTCGCGGAGCTGAAGGACCCTCCCAGACACCAGGCGAGGAAGAAAGTGGCCATCGAGTGGCGGCCTGGGCTTGGGCGATCCCGTCGCATCATCATCGTAAAGTTCCGCCAGTCGACCGATCGGCGTCCGGGCCAATCGCCCTTCCGGGTCAGGCCGGACGGGTGGTCCGGCCGCGCCCCCAATGACAAATCGGGCGGCTCCCGCCGCCTCGCCCGCCCTCCGTCAAGGGTTACATCGGCGATCACCACGGCAGACTTTAACGATCGCACCGATTGTACGCACGAGGACTGAGGCGGGCCGGTGGATCAGACCAGCTCGCGGATGACCTCTCCGCCGTGGGGGACGATCGGGATCGGCCGCTTCACCTTGTCCAGGAACGCGGTCTCGGGGTCCATCCCCATGCGGTGGTAGATCGTGGCGATCAGGTCGCGAGGCGTGACGGGGCGCTCCCTGGGGACCTCGCCTCGGGCGTTGGATTCGCCCACCACGATCCCGGGGCGGATCCCCCCTCCGGCCATGAGCACGCTCATGACGTTGCCCCAGTGGTCGCGCCCGGGCACCTTGTCCTGCGGGAGCCCCTGGTTGATCCGGGGCGTGCGGCCGAACTCGCCCATCACGAGGATCATCGTCGAGTCGAGGCGGCCTCGCTGATGCAGGTCGTCCACCAGGGTGCCCACCGCGCGGTCGAGCACGGGCAGGACCGAGTGCATGCCCGAGTCCAGCGACGAGTGGAAGTCCCACCCGCCGAAGGTGAGCGTCACGTACCGCACGCCGGCCTCGACGAGCCGCCTCGCGAGCAGGGCGCTCTGGCCCCACTGGTGACGGCCGTAGCGGTCGCGAAGGTGGGGGCTCTCGGTCGTGAGGTCGAAGGCGCGACGCGCCTCGGGGCCGGTCAGCATGGCGAAGGCGTCGCGGCTGAAGCGGTCCATGTCGTCGGGCGCGGACTCGATCAACCGCTTCGCGCCGTCGAACGAATGGAGGAGCCCGCGGCGGTTGTCGAGCCGGGCCGCGTCGAGCCCCGCGCTGAGTTCCAGCTCGGTCACGCGATAATTCGGGTCGTTCGGGTCGCCGTCGGCCATGAACGGGTCGTACCCCACGCCCAGGTACGCGCTCCCGTGATAGCCCGGCTTGATTCCCACCGAGTGCGTGTTCGGGAGCCCCACATAGGCGGGCACGCCGGGACGCCTGGGGCCCTTCATCCTCGCGATGACCGAGCCTGCCGAGGGGTACACCGGCGTCTGGTTGATCGAGTTCGCGCCCAGGGCCCCGGTGAGCATCCAGTGGGCGGCGGCGAAGTGGTCGCCGTTGTCGTGGTGCATCGACCGGATGATCGACATCCTGTCCATCAGCCGCGCATGCTCGGGCAGGAGCTCCGACACGTTCACGCCCGGCACGGCGGTGGAGATCGCCTTCAGGGGGCCGCGAAACTCGCTCGGGGCGTCGGGCTTGGGGTCGTAGGTCTCGTGCTGAGGAGGCCCGCCATCGAGCCAGATCAGGATCACCGAAAGGTCGTCCGAGGGGGACGAGCCAACGCCGGCGCTGGCCTTCGTGCGCAGCGCATCGCCCAGGGTCAAACCGGTCAGGCCCAGCGCTCCGGCGCGGAGGAAGCTCCGTCGCGAGACTCCGTCGCAGCATCGAAACGGATTTCCCAGGATGTCCAGCACCGAAACCTCCCGGCCGCAGCGGCCTCGCTGTCGCATTTTTTCTGTCCCTGCGGGACGAGACTAACGCGCCTCATGTTGCGCTGACAAGAGAATTGTTCAACAACTCTTCCCCAGATGATTCACATCCGGGTCCATGCGAAAAGTCCAAGCCACTGGCCTGGGTTTGTCTTCACCGAGAGGTCGTGCCAGTTCCCATCCTTCCCGCAAGCGAATCCAGCCTACCCGGCTCGATCCGACAGGGCGGGCCTGCGTCGTCCACGCCACCCCAGGAGGAAGTAGGCCACGAACAGCACCAGGGCACCGGCGAGGATCATGCGAGAGTCGCGTGAAGCCTCGGGGTCCGAACGACGAGACGTCGCGAACATGCACGCCAGGATCGCCAGGAAGGCGATGGCCCACATGAGCTGAGACAGCGGCGAGCGGTCATGACGATCTCGCATGGCATCCTCCCGCGGGTGAAGTCCGTCGTGGTCAGGGCGTCGCGGCGCTCCTGGCACGCCCCCGTCACATCCACAGGGGCCCGCCTGAAAACTAACTCATTAGGCGACAACCCGCAAGGCGAGGCCACACGTGGGGAGTGGGGCCGGGGGCGGACGGGACCGGAGGTGGTGACGAAACCGGGGTGCGTATTAGACCAACTCTGGGGCGCATGGTAGATTCGACGCCGACATTTCCGCTCCGAACGCCCCTGACCTTCGATGAGTGAACCGGCCATGTCCAGACGATCGCGATGGAAGATCGCGCTGACGAGCCTTCTTTGCGTTGCGATGACGTCTCCGGCGTTCGGCTGGGGAGCGCAGGTGCATCGGGTGATCACCCGGTTGGCCGAGCCCCGGCTCACGCCGAAGGCCGCCGCCGCGATCCGCGGCCTCCTCAACCCCGGCGACGAGCTGGTGGACGTGTGCAACTGGGCCGACCACGAAGGCCGGGACGTCGAGCCCCGCAGCAGCCCCTGGCACTACATCAACATCCCCATCGACGCCGACCGCTACGACCCGAAGCTTGAGGGGCGCGACGGCAGCGTGGTCACCAAGATCAAGGACTTCCGCAAGGTCCTGGCCGACCCGAAGACCAGCCGCAAGGATCGCCAGGTCGCGCTCTTGTTCCTCATCCACCTGATCGAGGACGTCCACAACCCCCTGCACGTGGGGGACAACAAGGACCGCGGGGGAAACCTCACGCAGGTGCGCTTCTTCAACGAGGGCACCAACCTGCACCGCCTGTGGGACTCGGACATGGTCCGCCACATCGGCGGCAACGACCGCGTGTGGGTCGACCGCGTGAAGCCGCTCATGACGCCCGAGAACGTCAAGAAATGGTCGGCGGGGACCGTGGACGACTGGACGAACGAAAGCCTCGCGCTGGCCAAGCTCGCCTACTTCTTCCCCCCGGGCGCGAAGAAGCCACTCAAGAGCATCGACCCCGTGGGCAAGGAATATCTCCAGTTCGCCGAGCCCATCCTCCTCGAACAGATGGCCAAGTCCAGCGTCCGCCTTGCCAACGAGCTGAACGCGATCTTCAAGTGAGAGGCTTCCCCTCGGGGGCTCGCTCCTCGGATCGGTCAGGGGGTCATCAAGACGAAGCCCAACATGGCGCGTCTAGTTCGCCTCCAACGGCATGGAGCAAGCGATCAGGTCGCCGCGAGTGTCGAGATGCCGCAAAGCCGCGCCGATGATTGCTTCATCCAGCCTTCCGGCAACCATGATCATGTAGGGGGAGGCGTAGTGAATCGGAATCCGGGTGCCGTCGATCCAATCGCCGCAGATCGTCAATGCCGCAGGGGTCATGAAGAAGCACCAACGCTGGCCGCCGTCCTTAAGGTGCACGATGACCTCGATGGCTCCCTCGTCTTGACCCGACAGGTCGTCCCGGATCGTGTAAGACGCCAGCATGAATCCCTCGATTGTGCGGGACAACGTCCGGCCGCTCCGCGATCCGCTCAAGTACGGCCTCTCCCGCCTACGTGACCTCGCGGGAGGAGCGTCCCGGGGCTAGCCAGGCAGGACGCGCGGCCCCCGGCTTCAGGACTTCGGATAGTCGCGCCAGATCCAGCGGAGGATGTCGGGCAGGATGGCCCCTCCGTGGTCGTCGGAGTGCTTCCCCACGCCGAACTCGTGCTTGAAGTCGTAGCCTTTCTCCTTCAGGGCGGCGACCATCGCCTGGTTCTGGAGGAACCAGTCGCGTTTGGGGTTGCGGGCGTTGCGGTTGTCCTGCTCCCCGTCCTGCACGAAGATGCGGATCGGCTTCTTCTCTGTCGTACGGACGAGCTCGGGATACACGTGTCCGCCCCGGATGTCGGTGAAGCTGCCGATCAGGCTGATGACCTTGCGGAACTGGTCGGGCCGCTCCCAGGCGACGGTCCAGGCGCAGATCGCCCCGCTGCTGGCCCCCCCGATCGCGCGGCCCTCGGGGTCGTCCGTCAGCTTGTAGGTCTTGCCCACCTCGGGCAGAAGCTCGTCGATGAGGAACCTCGCGTAGGCGTCGCCCAGCGAGTCATACTCGACGCTGCGGTTGTTCGGGTTGCCGGTGCCGATCGAGTCGGGGAAGGTGTCCCCCTTCTGCCCCGGCGTGATGAAGATGCCGATCGTGACCGGGATCTCCTTCTTGTGGATCAGGTTGTCGAGCACCGTGGGCACGCGCAACACGCCCTTCGGGTTGATCGCGCGGGCGCCATCCTGGAACACGAGCACGCACGCCGGCTTGTCGCCCGTGTACTGCTGGGGCACGTAGACCCAGTACCTGCGCACGGTGTTGGGCAGGGCCTTGCTGTGGAAGAGGAACGGGCCCTCGAGCTTGCCCCGGGGCACGCCCTCCTGGGGCGAGGAATCTGGCCCGGGCCTGGGGTCCTCGGCCACGAGGCCCAGGAGGCTCATCACGGCAAGCTTCGCGATCGAGGCGAGTCGGAACGTCATGGCAGGTCGATCCCGTCGGCAGAGAAGATCGGGGGCAACGAGGCCGGTGAGCCGCCATCGTATAGGGCCTGCCGCCCCGGGGGAATGGGCGAGGGATCGGCGGCATCGGGGCCGCACCCCGCTCGGCGCCATGGCCCCCACGCAGCCCCGGAACGGGCGATTGCAGGGCGGGCCCGCTGCGTCTCGGGCGAGGAACCGGTCGCGAGAAAACGAGCGTGCCATGCCCGCATCTCGCAAGCATGGCACGACGAGGAGGCCGATCCGTCCGAGGGCCGCGTCACTTGACCGTGATGGCGTCCTTCATCTTCTCGAAGGTGACTTCCTTGATGCCCTTGACCTTCATGATGTCTTCGATCTTCTCGTAGGGACGCCCCTCGATGATGAGCTTCGCCCGCGCGGGGCCGATGCCGAAGAGGCTGTCCAGCTCCTCGACCGAGGCGGTATTGATGTTCACCTTCTTGCCGGGCGGGAGCGTGACCTTGGGCTTGGTGGTGGCGGGCTCCTCCTCCTTCTCCTTCGCGGCGACCTTGGCCTTCTCCATCTTCTCCTTCGTGGCCTCGGTCTTCGCCGTCGCGGTGGCCTTCTCCTTCGCGGCCTCGGCCTTGGGGGTCGTGGCGGACGCCGGGGTCCCGAAGCTCACCAGGCCCTTCAGGGCGCCGAGCTTGGCCTCGCCCATGCCCTTGACCTCGCCGAGGTCGGCCATCGTCTTGTACGGGCGCCCGGCGATGATCGCCTTGGACATGGCGGGCCCCACGCCGGGAAGGGTCTCGAGCTGCTCGGTGCTGGCCGTGTTCACGTTCACGGGCGAGCCGATCCGGGCCTCGGCCTTCTCCTTGGAGGACTCGGTCTTCTTGGCCTCGGCCTTCTCCATCTTCTCCCTGGTCGCGGTCTCGGTCTTGGCGGTCGCCTTCTCCTTCGCGGCCTCGGCCTTGGGGGTCGTGGCGGAGGGGGTGCTGAAGGTCACGAGCCCCTTGAGGTCCGCGAGCTTGGCCTCGCCCATGCCCTTGACCTCGCCCAGGTCGGCCATCGTCTTGTAGGGGCGGCCCGCGACGATCGCCTTGGACAGAGCCGGCCCCACGCCGGGAAGGGTCTCCAGTTCCTCGGCACTGGCCGTGTTCACGTTCACGAGGTCGGCCTTGGCCTTGCCCTTGGCCTTCTCCTGGGCCTTGGGGGTGACGGGGGCCTTGGTCGTCTGCCCGATCGCGGGCGAAGGCGCCAGTCCGAACCACAGGGCCGCCACGGTCGCCAGGCACGTCGCCCGGGCCGCAAACACTGGTCGCGTCAACATGGGTCACGCCTCGCGAGAGAGGATCCAGACCCGATCCCAGGCGCACGTGCCCGCGATCGGCGTATGATCCAGCCTAGCTCCGGTCCCGATCCCTCGCAAGCAACAATCTGGGAAACCGGGGCGGGACGGGAAGGATCAGGAGTGGCGCCCCGACAGGAGCCTCTGCTTGCCGTATTCCAGGTGACTTTCCATCCGGGCGGACGCGGCCGCGGCGTCCCCCGCGAGGATCGCCTCCACGATCGAGGCGTGTTCCTCCAGGCTCTCCCGGAGGCGGGGGGCATTGTGCTCGTTGACCTTCCGGATCGTCCGATGCATGGTGTCGCGCAGCCGATGCATCACGCGGAGGATCTCGCCGTTGCCCAGGAATTCGCAGAACATGAGGTGGAATTCGGTATCGAGCGTGACGCTCCGCTCCACGTCGGCCCCTTCCAGGGTCGCCCTCTGCGCCTCCAGGTTCCGCTGCACCCGTTCCGCCTGCTCTGGGGTCAGGCGGCCGGCGAGCGTGCGGGCCACGAAGGTCTCCAGAGCCGAGCGGATCTCGAACTGGTCGGCGATCTCCGCCAGCGAGATCTCCCGGACCACGATCCCCTGCTGGGGCGAGACCGTCAGGAACCCCTCCAGCTCCAGGCGCTCGACCGCCGCGCGGATGGGGGTCTTGCTCATCGCCATGAGGCCCGAGAGCTGCCGCTCCGACAGGAACGTGCCCGGCCCGAACTCCCCCCGGAGGATCGAATCCTTCAGCGTCCCGTAGGCCCGATCCTTCAACAACGCACGCGAGGGGGTCGCCATGATCGTGGACACACCGGGGGAGGAAGTGGAAGATCCGCAAGGCGTCGGCTGATTGACATCTTACTGAGATCTCAGTTAGGATGCAACGCGTCCGGGGCCGACCGATCGAGGCCAAAGCGTTCAGGATGGGACCGCCAATGACCGGAATCCTCGCGATGATCCTCTTCATGGCGTCACCAATCCGGGCCGACGAGCCCGCGGTATTCCTTCGCGGGGTGAACCTGAACGGCCCGGGCGTGGTGATCGACGGGAACCGCTGGGACGGCGAGGCCGAGGCCCCCGGCCTTGAGGTGGACGGGTTCACGATGGATTACCCGGCGATCGCGCTGAACCCGGGGACCGACCGCGCCCGCGCGTCGATGATCCACACCTCGCGATGGGGCGACAATGTTCATGTGACATTCGAGGACATCCCCCGGGGCGTGTACCAGATCTTCCTCTACGTGTGGGAGGAGAACAACGCGGTCGATTTCCGCGTGACGCTCAACGGCCGCACCGTGGTCCCCCGCTACGACACCCGCAGCGCGGGCCACTGGGAGAAGCTCGGCCCGTTCCGCGAGGAGATTCGCGAAGACGGCGGCCGCCTCGCGCTGGAGAGCCACGGCAAGGACTGCAATCTCTCGGGCGTGGAGATCTGGAAGGGGGCCGGCCCCGTGCCCGAGCCCCCCGACGACGACGCCCCGTTCGACAGCGTGGGGGACACCCCATCGACCGCGGCCAGCGCCGAGGGGGTCGAGTTCTACGAGCGACATGTCCGGCCGATCCTCATCCACCGATGCCACAAGTGCCACGCGGGGGACTCGGAGAAGATCAAGGGCGGCCTGCGCGTGGATTCACGCGGGATGATGCTCAAGGGAGGAATCAGCGGCCCCGCCGTGGTGCCCGGCCACCCGCAGGAGAGCCCGCTCATCGCGGCGGTCAAGTACGAGGACGAGTCGCTCCAGATGCCGCCCAGGGCCAAACTCCCCGACGAGGAAATCGCCACCCTGGTCGACTGGGTGAAGCGAGGCGCCCCGGCTCCCGGCGAGGCCTCACCCGCCAAGGCGATCGACCTCGAAAAGGCCCGCGCGTTCTGGTCTTTCCAGCCGGTGAAAGACCCTCCGCCCCCCTCGGTCCAGAACGCAAGCTGGGCCCGGACCGACATCGACCGCTTCGTGCTCGCGGGCCTGGAGAGTCGCGGCCTGAAGCCCGCCCCGCCGGCTGATCCCCGCACGCTCCTGCGCCGCGCCACGTTCGACCTCACGGGGCTTCCGCCTTCGCCCGAGGCAGTCCAGACCTACCTGGATGACACGTCGCCGGACCGCTTCGCCAGGGCCGTCGAGCGCCTGCTGGCGAGCCCCCAGTACGGCGAGCGCTGGGGGCGTCACTGGCTGGACGTGGTGCGATACGCGGACACCGCCGGGTGCAACTCGGACTACCCGGTCCCGTCGGCGTATCTCTATCGCAACTACGTGATCAACAGCTTCAACGCCGACAAGCCCTACGACGGGTTCCTCCGCGAGCAGGTCGCGGGCGACCTCCTGCCGCACGCCTCCGACGAGCAGAAATACGAGCACATCACCGCCACGGGCTACCTGGCGATCGCGCGCCGATTCGGCTCCCTGGCCGACGAGTTCCAGCTCACGATCGAGGACAACATCGACAATCTGGGCAAGAGCGTGCTCGGCCTCTCGGTGAGCTGCGCGCGGTGCCACGACCACAAGTTCGACCCAATCCCCACGAAGGACTATTACGCCCTCTACGGCATCTTCGATAGCAGCCGCTACACCTTCCCCGGCACCGAGATCCCGCAGGAGCCGAAGGACTTCGTGCCCCTGTTCTCGGAGGAATTCGCGAGGAAGGTCGTCGAACCTTACGAGGCGACCCGGCGAGAGCTCGTGCAGAAGGTCCAGTACCGCGAGCAGGTCCGGAACAAGGCCCGCGAGAGCGAGAAATCCGGCAAGCCAGGGGAGCACGACGGCAAGCCCCTGCCCCCGCTCGCGGACGCGGAGCGGTCGCTGAACGAGGCCCGCAAGCGGCTGGAGGAGCACGACCGCAACAAGCCCGACTATCGCCTCGCGTATGCCGTGGTGGAGGGCAAGCCGCACGACGCCCGCGTGCAGCGCAAGGGGGACCCGCGCACCCCGGGCGAGAAGGTCCGTCGCGGATTCCTCCAGATCCTCGGCGGCCAGTCCCTGCCGAAGGGCTTCCCCACAAGCGGCCGGCTTGAGCTTGCCGGATGGCTCACCGACCCGAAGAACCCGCTCACCGCGCGGGTCATGGCGAACCGGATCTGGCAGTACCACTTCGGCCAGGGGATCGTCCCCACGCCCAACGACTTCGGCGCCCGGGGGCTCCCGCCCACGCATCCCGAATTGCTCGACCACCTCGCCTCGCGATTCGTAGGCGACGGCTGGTCGATCAAGGCCATGCATCGCCGGATCATGCTCTCGAATAGCTATCAGATGGCGGTCGTGGACAGCCCGGACGCGATGGCGAAGGACCCTCGCAACGAGTCGCTCTGGACCTTCCCCAGGCGCAGGCTCTCGGCCGAGGAGTTCCGGGACGCGCTGCTTTTCACGAGCGGACGGCTCGATCCGTCGATGGGCGGTCCGCACCCGTTTCCGCCGCCTCCCTACCGGTTCACGCAGCACAACCCGTTCTATGGGGTGTATGAGACCGACCGCCGCAGCGTGTACCTCATGCAGCAACGGATCAAGAAGCACCCGTTCCTCGAACTCTTCGACGGCGCCGACCCGAACTCCAGCACCGCCTTGCGGCCGAGGAACACCACGCCCACGCAGGCGCTCTTTCTCATGAACGATCCGTTCGTCCACGACCAGGCCGGGCACCTGGCCGACCGGCTCTTCCGCGAGGCGAAGACCGAACCCGAGCGGATCGAGAGGCTCTACCGCCTGGCCTTCGGGCGGAGCCCGACGGACGAGGAGGGGCGGATGGGTCGCGAGTTCCTCAAGGACGCGAGATCCGCCCTCTCGACCGACGACGAGGCCAACCGCGACGCCTGGTCGGGCCTCGCTCGTGTGATCTACGCAAGCAACGAGTTCTCGTTCCAGGACTGATCCGATGCCCTTCCGCCCCACTCGCCGCGTGGCGCTCCGTTCGATGCTGGGCGCCTCGGCGCTCCTGCCCGCCATGATCTCGGAATTGCTGGCCGAAGGCACCAGGCCCGGCCCGGCCGACCCGCTCGCGCCGCGCCCTCCGCACTTCGCCCCGAAGGCGAATCGGGTGATCATGATCTACCTCACGGGCGGGGTGAGCCACATCGACGCCTTCGACCCCAAGCCGCGGTTGCTGGCCGAGGACGGCAAGAACAAGCTCATGGGCTCGCGCTGGAAGTTCCAGCCGAATGCGAAGTGCGGCACCGAGATCAGCGACCTCTTCCCCCAAGTGCGCGAGTGCCTGGAGGACATCTGCCTGATCCGGTCGATGAAGTCCGAGCACACCGATCACGCCCAGTGCACCCTCGGCGTGCACACCGGCAGCGTGACCGTGACCCGCCCTAGCCTGGGCGCGTGGGTGAGCTACGGCCTGGGGACCGAGAACGGGAACCTGCCCTCGTTCGTGGTGCTCGCGCCCCACATCCCCTATGGAGGCACGCAGGTCTGGGGCTCGGACTTCCTGCCCGGTTGCCATCAGGGCACACGCGTGGTCTACGGCGACGAGCCGATCCCCGACCTCCGCCGCCGGTCGCCCAATGGGCGCGTGCAGGAGCTTGAGCTCGGCCTGCTCGAGCGCTTCAACCGCCTTCACCAGAAGGACCGGCCGGAGGACCCCGTGCTCTCGGCGCGGATCAAGTCGTTCGAGACCGCGTTCGGGATGCAGAGCGCCATGCCCGAGGTGCTTGACCTCGCGAAGGAGACCGACGCCACGCACGAGCTCTACGGCCTGAAACGCGGCCAGAAGGAGGGCTTCGCCTGGCAGGCCCTGGTCGCCCGCCGCATGGCCGAGCGGGGCGTGCGGTTCATCGAGCTGATCGACACCGGATCGGGCGGGAACTGGGACTCCCACGGCGACATGCGCGAGCACGAAGGGCTCGCCCGCAAGGTCGATCGGCCGATCGCGGGGCTCCTGCGCGACCTGAAATCCAGGGGGATGCTCGACGACACCCTCGTCCTCTGCACGACCGAGTTCGGCCGCACACCCGAGCGCGACGGAGGGGGCCGCAACCATCACGCTCGGGCCTATTCCTCCTGGCTCGCGGGCGGAGGCATCAAGGGCGGGATCGTCCACGGTAGGAGCGACGAATACGGGCGAGACGTGGTGGAGAACCCGGTCCCCATCTTCGACCTCCACGCCACGATCCTCCACCTGCTCGGGTTCGACCACGAACGCCTCACCTACCGCCACGCCGGGCGAGACTACCGCCTGACCGACGTCCACGGGAGCGTGATCCAGGGCATTCTCGCCTGAAAGCCGGGCGTGCGGCCCGCCCCGCGCGGGCTGGAGCGGGCGCGACTTCCTCTGGCCAAAACGGCGAGGATTGTCCAGACTGCGGGTTCGGGTCGGTGCGCGACCCGTCGCAAGCCCGCGATCCGAGGGAGCGAGCCGCATGGATGCGTCCCGTGACGCGCGATCTCCGATTTTGCCACTGACGCTGTTCGCGGCGATTTGCGCGGCGCCGATGGCCCTGCGGCTCCAGCACCCGAGCCTGTTCTCCGACGACGTCACGCGGATCGGCCAGTTGCAGACGTCGCCGTCGCTGGGTTCGCTCCTGTTCGTGCCGTTCAACGAGCACATGGCCCCGCTCTTCCAGACGGTGTCGTGGGTCGCATGGCAGCTCTGCGGGCGCGGACTTCCGAGGGCGCCCCTGGCCTTTGTGCTGGCGTCGCTGCTTCCGCATGCGTTGAGCCTGCTCGCGCTGGGGGTGCTGGTCCGTCGCGAGCTTCGATCGGCCACCACGGCGATGGCGGCGGTGGCCCTGCTCGGGCTATCGGGCCTGATCGTCGAGACCTATGCCTGGTACTCGGCCAGCAGCTTCACTTGGTCGCTGCTCGGCGCGATCGTGGCGCTGGACTGCGCCGGACGTAGCCTCGCGGCCTCGTCGCGACGGGGCCGGTCCGGGTGGCTCCTGGCATCGTCGGTCGCGTCGCTGCTCGCGCCGGCAGGCTCGGCGATCGGCATCCTGGCGGGCCCCCTTGCCGTGATTCGCGTGGTGTTCGAGCCGGGGATTTCCCCGAGGCGGCGAATACTCGGCCTGATCCCGGCGCTCGGCACGCTCCTCTATCTCGGCGTGTGCGCCCTGCATCGGTTCCGCGAGGTCCTGGCCTCCAGCGACTCCTCGCGCGTGGATGTGGGGCTGGCGATCCGAAACGTGGCGACGGTCCCCTCGGCCGTGCTCCTTCCGGGGCAATTCGGGCTGCCGAACCTGGCGGGCTACGTGCCGGGCGCGGCATTGATGGCGGCCACGGGCGTGCTCCTTCTGGCCTGCCTGGCCTGGGCGAGGCGATCCCCGGGGAACCGGCCGGCGATCCTCGGCGGAGTCTGGCTGATCGCGGGCGGATACGCGCTGACGATCGGCCTGCGGTCGTATGCGGGCTCGCCGATGACCCTGATCAACGAGCGCTATCAGCTCTTCCCGCAGCTCGGCCTCGTGCTCATGATGGCGGTGATCCTTCGCCCCTGGCTGGCCCGCTTCGACGGCAACGCCCGCGCCTCGGCCCTGGCGGGGCTGGCCGTGGCGGTGGTCGTGTTGACGCTCCAGGGACGCGCCTTGCAGAAGATCTCCACCACGTATCGGTGGGACGAGCAGGCGGGCACCCTCGCGGCGATGGAGCATCTTGCCGAGGTCGGCCGGGATCGGGGGATCACGCGAGGCCAGATCGTGGCGGCTCTCGACCCGGTGCGCAAGCGATGGTTCAACCACGAGGGGAACGCCCTCATGATGCTGCCGATCACGACCCCCGAGCCGCGCATGCCCGAGGAGCAGGTGAGATCGACCCTGCTCGCGTCGCTCTCGGCCGAGCAGCGCGAGGCCATCTACGGAGGCGTGAACGTCGCCCGATATCTCCAACCCTCCGGCGACCCGGCCGGCACGTCCACGGTGGCTCGCGGACGCCTGGATCGCAAGTTCGAGGTGAAGCCCGCCGGGCCCGACCGCTGGGTCGCGGGCGGGTGGGCGTCGTTCCTGGAGTTCGACCTCCCCGCCGACGCCCGTGAGCGTGACGAGGCCCATCGGCTTGCACTCAAGGTGCAGGGGCCGGTCGAGGTCTGGTGGTCCTACGGGGACGGCAAGTGGTCCGAAGGCCGGAGCGTGCGGTGGTGGCCGTCGGACACGGAGGAAGCGACCGAGTGGGCGCTTCCGCTCGACCGCCTGCCGCACTGGGACCGGTCGAAGCCGATCAAGATGCGGATCATACCGAGGCGGCGAGGCCCCATGACGGCGGGCGAGCCCAGGCTCCTGCGATGATCCGCGGCCTGGTCCTGGTGGTCGTGTGCGCGGGCTCGATCGCCGCCAACGCGAGCTTTACGAGCCCGCCCCGGTACGACGGCGCGGGCTATTCGGTCCTGGCGATCTCGCTCATGCAGGGCCGGGGCTATCGCGAGATCGACCATCCCCGGAGCCCTCCGCACGCCCATTTCCCCCCCCTGTATCCGATGGCCCTGTCGCTGGTCTGGAGCGTCACGGGCGTCTCGTTCGCGGCGGCCCATGCCTTCTCCTTCCCCTGCACGGTTCTGGCCGTGATCCTGTTCTGGAAGTGGATCGGGCGATCGTTTCCCCCGACCGAGAGCTTCCTGATGGCCCTGGCCCTCGCCGTCAACTGGCGATGGGCTCGCGATGGCGCGTCGATCCAGTCGGAACCGTTGTTCCTGCTCCTTCTGGCGGTGGCCATGAAGCTCTGTGGCGACACGCAAGAGGATTCAACCGCCAAGGCGCAGGGACGTGGAGAGGGGCAAAACCCTCTTCGTTCTTCTCCTTTGGGAGCCTTGGTGCGACGTTGTTCCCGCTCCGGCACCCTGAGGTTTCTCCTTCTCGGCCTGATCCTGGGGGCCATGACGTTGACCCGCCACGTCGGGGCGGTCGTGATCCTGGCGGTGGTCGGGGAACTCGCGATGCGCGGTCGGAGGCGTGAGGCCATGGTGACGGGCCTTGTCGCCACGCTAGTGGTCCTGCCGTGGGCTTGCTGGCTGGTCTGGGTGGGCCGCAACACGCAGGTGGGGCTCGTCCCGGTTCGAGGCGTGGGGAATGTTCTGGCGAGCAATGCGTGGTTTTATGTTCAAAGGCTGATTGACACCCTGATCGGCCCGGTGATCGAGGTGTTCACGGTGTTTCGGCCCGGAGCTTCCGGAGTCGCCACCGCGGTCGCTGCCCTGGCCTGCGTGCCGATCGTGGGGGGTTGGTTCCGTCTGCTCCGCGACCCGGAACGCCGGCTCATGGGGGTTGTGCCTCTGGGGATGATGGCCCTGCTCCTGGTCTGGCCGTTCACCGAGGCGGGCCGGTTCCTCGTGCCGATGGTCCCGTTTGTGATCGTCGGGGCCGTCGAGGGGTCCGCGGCGATCCTTCGGAGTTCACATCTCAGGTCCTGGGCGGCCGGGCTCGTGCTTGCCGCGTCGTTGCCCTATCCGTTGTATGCGATCGCGACCGGGCGGGCGGCGGCGGCAAGGGCGTCTCAGGACTCATTCGACTCGGCCTGTGCGTGGATCGCGGCGCACGGGGAGCCGCCCGGCCCGGTGCTCACGAGGCATCCCGGAGAGGTCTTCCTGCTCACCGGGCGGACGGCGACCGCCGCCCCCGAAGGGGCCTCGCCCGAGGACGTGGCGCGTCTCATCGACCAATTCGGCGTGGCGTTTCTGCTGGTCGATGACGACCGATTCGCACGCGCCCCGACAAGCCCCCTGGGCCGGTATGCGAATCGCTTTCCGGCCTCCGTCCGCGAGGTGTTCGTCTCGCGGACTCCGCCTGTGGTCAGGGTTTTTCAGATGGGCTCCATGGAACGATAAGCAGATGAGCCGCGTGTTCGCGCCTGACAATGAACCCGTCATCACATCCGCGTGATCTGCGGACCGATGGCCTTCACAGGAACACACTGAGCACGCGGACGCCCAGCTCGGTGTCGATCTGGACGAGTTCCCCGCGCGCCACGAGCCTCCCGCCCGAGGTCAGCTCGACCTGCTCGCGGGCGTGCCTGCCGAGTTCCACCACGTCGCCCGGCTTGAGGTCGGCCACGCTCGCGATGGGCAGGTTCACGCGCCCGAGCTCGACGACCAGGGTCACGGGCAGGTCCGAGGCGCCGACCCCGGCGCCCTGGGTGGCGTTCACGTCGGTGGGCAGAGACATCGCGATGGGCTCCCGGGTCGAAGGTTGGCGGGAAATCGGGGTGGAGACTCTCAGCTCGTTCGGCTGCGCGGTGGGCTCGGCCTCGAACGAGGAGCGGAACTGGGGCTCGCGAAGGGTCACCTCCAGCCGGCCCGAGAGCTTGCGCGGAACTCCCTGGAGGCGGGATCGGGAGAGGGGCAACACCGACCCCGCGCGGAGTTTGCCCAGCCCGCGAGGCATGGCGATCTCGCCGCCCTCGGCCCTCCAGACCCCGCTCCACTCGGCGGGCAGACGGGCGATCCGCGCTTCGTCCAGCTTCGGGTACGGGACCCCGGACGCGAGCACGCCTTCGAGGAATGAGGCCGGCACCCAGAGCCGAGCGTAGCCCGTGGCCTTGCCCGCCCTTACGGGGAATCGCAGGGTCACGATCGAGCCCAGCCCCTCGGTCGGGAACGGGTCGGGGCTCACGCGGTCGAGCAGGATGCGCCCGGCCCTGGCCCCGCTCAGACTTGGAACGAGCCGCTCGAGGACGCGGGCCGCGAGGAACGCGAGGAGGCCCCACTCGACCGGCGTGACCTGGAGCCTGCCCTGCCCCTCGGTGCGCTCGTATCCGAGCAGCATGTCGACCGCGGCGTGGGCGATCGCGGGCTCCAGGCCCAGGGCCACGCGGGCCGACACGTCGGGCAGGTCGAACTGAAGGATTGCCCCCGGTCGTGTCATCCCGGCCGCGCGATAATGGACGTCGGGCGGCCCGATCTCCAGCTCCAGGGGTATGGGCGAATACACCCCTCGAAGCACGTCGAGCAGGGCCGACGCGCCGAAGTCGCGCCTCAGGTGCGCCTTCTCACGCTCCTGGAGCAGGTCGAGCCGGGGGAGGTCGTCCAGCGGGTGGGTCGTCATGATTCTTCCCCCCGGAGGCGAGGGCCTCGGGGCGTCTCGGATGCCGCCTCGAAGATCAGATTGTCCTCCTCGAAATCGACGGAAGAGGGACTGGCCACGATCCGACCCCTGACCCGCTTCGCGAAGTCGTAGGGCAGGTGCTGCAAGGCCCACCTCACGCGGAACGCCTCGGCGTGCGACAGGAGCCGCCCGAGGAGGCTCAGGCCGGCGTCGTCGAACTCGCGAGACTCGGTGGACGCGCCTCCGAGCTTCCGTTGCCCGCAATCACGAAGGAGGAGTTGCAACGACGAGGGCGACAGCTCGGCGGTCGCCCGGATCGCAGGCGGGTCCATCGGCGAGGGCGGAGGGCCGCCCACAAGCCTTTCGGTCCAGAAACTCAGGACCCACGCCAGGGCCTCGGGGTGGGCCGGGCCGGATGGGGTTGCGGGAAGGTCGGCTCCGAAGGCCGATCGCAGGGTCGTCGCGATGGGCTCCCCAACATGGGCGATCACGGCCAGACGCACGGCGGGGGACTCGTCGCGGAGGGCGCGGACGTACCAGGTCGGATGGACGTGCGCGGGGTCGGGCATGGCCTCGTCGCGATGTTCCTCGACCAGCGATCGGCGGGCTTCCTGGGGGCCGATCCTGCGGAAGGTTTCTTCCCAGGCCGACCTCAGCGCGACCCGCCAGGTCGGCGCGAAGGACGCCCAGAAGTCGTGAGACGGGTCGCCCTCGGCCCCTCGAACGGCGAGGAGAAGGGCCCGGTCGGACGTCGAGATCGCGAACGGTGGAGATGCCATTCCCAGGACTCCGCTCTCCCGCCCTCATCCCGCCCCGCGATCAGTCTTTCCCGTTGCCGTCCCGGTTGCGGTTGCGGATCTCGTCGGCGGTGATCAGGGCCTCGAAGATCTGGTTGGGCGTGTAGGGCTTGGGGATGAATCCGTCGGCCCCCACGGCCTCGCTGCGGGCCATGTTCTCCTCGGCCAGGCGCGCCGTGACCATCACCACGGGGATCGCCTGGGTGTCGGGCCGGGCCTTGATCAGGCGGCAAACCTCGTACCCGTTGGTGTCGGGGAGCATGAGGTCGAGGAAGACCACGTCGGGCCGCTCCTGGCCTTCCATCGCCGAGAGGGCCTCGCTCCCGGTGAAGGCCGACCGGGTCTGGTACCCCCGGAGCTGCACGATCATGGAGAGCAGGCGATTGGCCTCGGGCTCGTCCTCGACGATCAACGCGAGCGGCATCAGGCATTCTCGGCGGGGGCGGGTTCGGCCGCGGTCCGTCCACGGGCCTCGCCGCCCGAGTGTACCACGACGCCCTGTCCAGGTCGCGGATTTCTGGGCAGAGAAAGGAAGACGCGGGTGCCCTGAGAGGGCTGGCTCTCGGCGCGGGCCGACCCGCCGTGGAGCTCGACGAAACGCTTCACGAGGCTCAAACCCAATCCTAGCCCACGCTTGCGGAATCCGAAGTCGCCCGAGGAGTGGTGATCGGCCTCGAACTCGGTGAAGAACGGCTCGAACAGGTGGGCCAGCGCCCGCGGCTCCAGCCCGATCCCGCGGTCGGCCACCTCGATCTCGGCCCGGTGCTCATCGGCGGCGAGCGCCAGGCGCACCTCCCCGCCGTCGGGCGTGAACTTGATGGCGTTTGTCAGCAGGTTGACCACCGCGTCGCGGATCTTCTCGGGGTCGATCGTAAAGGCGCCGACCGACTCGGGCACGTCCAGGGTCAACCGGAGATTCCTCGCCTCGATGAACGGCATGGCCTGAGCGGCGACCGATCGCAGGAGCGCCGCGAGGTCGGTGTCCACGAGCCGCAGGGGGTTGCGGAAGTCGCCGGCCCGCAACAGCTTGAGCATGCTCGAGACCAGCCGGGCGAGCTGTCCCGAGGACTCGGAGATCTGCTCGATGATCTCCTGCTCGCGCGGGTCGCGGCTCGGATTCACGATCTTGAGCAGCTCGCTGAGCCCCTGGACGATGGTGATCGGGGTGTTGAACTCGTGGCTGGCCACTTCGAGGAAGGCGGTCTTGAGCTGGTCGGTCTCGGCGAGGTCGGCGTTGGCCCGGGTAAGCTGGGTATTGGCCTCTTTGAGCTGGGCGATCAGGCGGCGGCGTTCGGCCAGGAGGTCGTACTGCTCGGCGGCCTGGGCGACCACCACCTCGAGCTCGCCGGGCTCCCAGGGCTTGTTGATGTAGCGGAAGATCCCGCCCTCGTTCACCGCGTTGATGACCGTCTGGATCTCGGCGTAGCCGGTGAAGAGCAGGCGGATGGTGTCGGGGTGGGACTGGCGGGCGGCCTTGAAGAACTGGTCGCCGGTCATGCCGGGCATCCTCTGATCCGAGAGGATCACGTGGATGTCCTCGCGACCGAGGATCTCCAGCCCCTGGCGGCCCGACTCGGCGGTGACGACCCGGTAGTGGCGGTGGAAGAGATGCCGCAAGCTTTCCAGCACGTCGGGCTCATCGTCCACGATGAGCAGCGCGTGACGCGGAGGGACCGGGGGAGTGCCTGGCGGTCGGGAGATCATGCCGGGAGCAGCCCCACAAGGCGGCGGACTTCCCCTTCCAGGGCGGCCACGCGACTGTGCAGGTCGTTCAGCTCGTCCTTGAGCCGAACCGCCTCCTCGTCGATCGCGATCATGCGGTCGTATTCTTGCGCGGCCAGGCGAACCGCCGCGAGCAGTTCTTCGGGCTGCCAGGGCTTCTTGAGGAACTGGTACACGTGCCCCTGGTTGATGGCGGCGATGATCGACTCGAGGTCGGCATAGCCGGTGAACAAAAGCCTCACCGCGCGGGGGTTCCGGGCCTTGACCTTCTGGAGGAACTCCACGCCCGTGATCTGCGGCATGCGCTGATCGGTCATGATGAGGTGGATCTCCTCCTCGCGCAGGAGGCGGATCCCCTCGGCGGCGCTCGTGGCCTTGAGCACGCGGAATTCGCGGCGGAGGAGGTCGTGGACCGAGTCGCAGACGTCGGGCTCGTCGTCGACGACCAGAAGGCATGGCTTGGAGGAGGGTGTCATTCGGCGAATCCCGCGGGTCGAGGGCCTCGGCTCGCCGAGGATAGCAAAACGGTCGGGGCACCGCACCAGCGCGCTAGCCGCGCTCGGGCAAAACCAGGCGGAAGCAGGCGCCTTGACCGGGACGACCCTCGACTTCAATCCGACCTCCGTGTCCCGTGATGATTCCATGCGAGATCGACAGCCCCAGCCCGGTGCCCTCGCCCACGGGCTTGGTGGTGTAGAACGGGTCGAACAGCCGGGGCAGGGCCTCGGCCGGGATGCCCGGTCCGTTGTCCACGACCTCCAGGATCTGGAAGTCCCCTTTCCTGCGGATGTTCAGCCGGACGACACCTCCTTGCGAAGGGTGTGCCTGTTCGACCGCCTGCACAGCGTTGACCATCAGGTTGATGATGACCTGGCTGATCTGCGAGGCCACGCAGGCCACCGGGGGCAAGCCGCCCTGGGCGTTCACCTCCAGGGCGATCCCGCCCCGCCGCACCCGCCCCTTGACCAGGTCGAGCGCCGAGGCCACGAGGTCCGACAGCAGCGCCGGCTCCTTCTCCGGGGGCGAGGTCCGGGCCAGCCCTCGCAAAGTCTGGACGATCGTGGCGACCCTTCCCACGCCCTCGCGGGTCCTGGAGAGCATCCTCCCCAGGTTCGCCCCCACGTAGTCCCAGTCCAGGTCCTCGCGGGCGTCGCGGACGCGGGCCAGAGCCTCGGGGTCGTGCTGCTCGAGGGTCGCGTCGGCGGCCTCGTAGGCGGAGATGATCGCCCTGATGCCCACGAGGTCGCGTTCGAGCACGGCCAAGTTGTTGGCGATGAAGGCCAGAGGGTTGTTGATCTCGTGCGCCACGCCCGCGCTCAGCAGGCCGATCGAGGCGAGCTTTTCGGACTGGGCGAGCATGGCCTCCATCTTCTGGGTCTCGGTCCGATCGCGGATCGAGCCCAGGAACTGGAGGCCCTCGGGCGTCTCGACCGCCGACAGCGACATCTCCAGAGGGAACACCTCGCCATTCTTGCGCGTGCCCTTGAGCGTGAGCGTGCGGCCCACCACGCGGGTGTCGCGACAGCAGATGGCATCCTGGAGATTCAGAAGGGGATCCCCGCCCAGGTGCTCGGGCATGAGTTTGGCCAGGGGTTGGCCCAGGATCTCGCCGGAGGTATAGCCAAACGCCTCCTCGGCCGCGCGGTTGAAGAGGGTCACGCGGGCTCGGTCGTCGGCCACGATCACGGCATCCAGGCTGGCCTCGGTCAGCATCCGGTAGCGGAGCTCGGATTGCGACAGCTCCTGGTTCTTGACCTCAATGGCGCGGGCGTGCTCGGCATGGGCGCGGGCCATGTCGGTGTGGGCCTGCTCCAGGCTCTTGCGCTCGGTGATGTCGCGGATCACGGCCAGGACCACGGGCCGGTTCTCGAGCAGGATCGTGGAGGTGTTGATCTCCACGGGGAACGTGAGGCCGTCCTTGGTCCGGTGCCGCCCCTCGCACTGGAGGTGCCCGCTGGCGATCTGCTCGGCGAGCCGCTCGCGGTAGCCCTCGGCGAATTCGGGGTCGTCGATCTCGCGGGTGTTGAGCCGGAGGAACTCCTCGCGCGAGTAGCCCAGGCGTCGCGACGCCGCCTGGTTCGCGTCGAGGATCCGCCCGTCCAGGTCGTGCACGAACACGGCGTCGTCGATCCCCTCGAACAGGGCGCGGGCGCGGCTCTCGGAGGCGAGCAAGGCGGCACGGGCGTCGCCTTCCGGGGAGGAGAGCAACGCGGGCCCCTCGTCCTCGCACCCTGAGGCCGCTTCGGTGCTCGGATCCATGGGGCGGGCAGGTTTCACGGGGGACTCGTCAGGCCGCACGGCATAAAAGGGGATCGGGCTCCATCGATGATCCGCGACACACGGGCGTCCGGGACAGGGTCCGCCAACCACTCGGGCTCGGTCTTGACGGCGGAACTCCCCGCTCGCACCATTACTCTGATTGTACGAGCCAAATGAAACAAGGGTCGGGCAATCTCTCCGCCCCCTCCCCAATTTTCCGACGAGGGGCCCATGACCGCTCCCCGGGTCGTCGCCAGCATCCAGGCCCTCCGCGACGAGGTCCGCCAGGCCCGGAATCGCGGCCTGACCATCGGCCTGGTGCCCACCATGGGGGCCCTGCACGAGGGCCACGTCCAGCTCATCAAAACCTGCAGCGCCGAGGCCGACTTCACCGTCGTCTCCATCTTCGTGAACCCCACCCAATTCGGCCCCCACGAAGACTTTAGCCGCTATCCCAGGACCCCCGAGCGGGACCACCATCTCTGCGCCCAGGGGGGCGCCTCGCTCGTCTTCCAGCCCTCCGTCGGGACCATGTATCCCTCGGGCACTCTGTCCACCTTCGTCGAGGTCCCCACGCTCTCGACCCTCCACGAGGGGGCGAGCCGGCCCGGCCACTTTCGGGGCGTGGCCACCGTGGTTTTCAAGTTATTCAACCAGGTTATGCCCGATCTGGCCTTCTTCGGCGAGAAGGATTTTCAACAACTTCTGGTGATCAGGACGATGGTCCGCGACCTGGACCTCGCGGTCGAGATCCGCGGGGTTCCGACCGTGCGCGAGGCCTCGGGGCTGGCCATGAGCAGCCGCAATCGCTACCTGGACGACCACGAGCGGAAGGCGGCCGCGGTGCTCTCGGAGGCGCTGGCCGAGGCGGCCGGGGCGGTAGCCTCGGGCGAGCGCTCGGCCGACCGGGTTCGACAGATTCTCCGGTCTCGGATAGAATCGGAGCATCGGGCGAGGATCGATTACGCGGAAGTCGCGGACGCCCTGACGCTCCACCCCCTCGCCGAGATCGGGCCGGGGACGCAGGCCATCGCCCTGCTGGCCGTGCGGGTTGGACCGGCGCGGCTGATCGATAACCGGCTCTTGCCGACCTGAGAGAACGTCGGATGCAGATCAAGCTCCTGAAAAGCAAGCTCCACCTGGCCAGCGTCACGGGAAGCGACCTGAATTATCACGGGAGCTTGACCATCGACCCGGCCCTCATGGAGAGCGTGGGGATCCTGCCCTACGAGGCGATCCTGGTCTCGAACGTGGCCACCGGCCTGCGTGCGGAAACCTACGCCCTTCCGGGAATCCGGGGCGCGGGCCAGATCGAGCTCAACGGCGCCATGGCAAGGATCGGGGCCGTGGGCGATCGCCTGATCGTCATGGCGTTCGCCCTGATGGACCCCGAAGAGGTCCACGACCATCGGCCCCGGGTCGTGGCGCTGGACAGCCGCAACCGGATCGTCGAACGCCTGGACTATGTGCCCCTGGGGGAGACGATCAAGGCCTCGGCCAGCCCGCACTCGGGCGAAGCTGAGGACCTGGGCCACGGGCTCCGCACCCCGCGAACCGCGAACTGAAGCGAGGTCCGCATGTGGCCCGTCCTGTTCCAGATTCCCAACACGCCGATCCGCATCTTCAGCTTCGGCACGATGATGATCCTCGCGCTCTGGAGCGCCATCTGGCTGGGGACCCGCCGCGCCCGGCAGGAGAAGATCGACCCCGAGCTGATCGCCGACATGGCCTTCTGGGTCATCATCTTCGGCCTCATCGGGGCCAGGCTCTTCTACGTAGGCCGCTACTGGGGCCAGGACGACCTGCGGACCTTCGGCGACATCTTCGCCATCTGGAGGGGCGGGATCGTCCTGTACGGGAGCATCATCGGCGGGGCGATCGGCTTCCTGCTGTACCGGCGGCTGAGGCCCCTGCCCTTCCTGCCGGTGGTTGACGTGATCGCGCCCTCGCTGGCCATCGGCATCGCGTTCGGGCGGATCGGCTGCTTCCTGAATGGGTGCTGCTACGGAGACCGATGCAGCCTGCCCTGGGCGGTCACCTTCCCGCAAAAGTCGATCGTCTGGTCCGATCACGCGTCCAAGGGATGGATCAGCGAGACCACCGCCCGCTCCCTGCCCGTGCACCCCACCCAGCTCTACTCGGCCTTCGACGGCTTCCTGCTCGTGGCCCTGCTCTGCGCCTACTACCCCCTCCGAAAGCGCGACGGCGAGGTCATGGCCCTGCTCATGGTCACCTACCCGATCACCCGCTTCCTGATCGAGATCATCCGAGGCGACGAGGGAGTCTTCCTCCTCGGGATGACCACCTCCGAGGCCATCAGCGTAGGCATCTTCGCCGCCGGCCTCGCCTTCTGGGCCTATCTCCTGCGAAAGCCCGCCACACGGTACGCGGACCTGGCCCCCTGAGCTCGAAGCGTCCTCTGCTTCGAGAAGCCCCGCAATCGGGATGGGACGGGGGTGAAGGGACATTCGTCTCCTCACCGCGACGCAAAAAATGTCGAAGGTCATCTCAACGACCGTAAGGAATTCGCGGCAGCGGCGACTCATCCCGATTGAGACATCCTCCGTGGTGCGGCCGACCGACGATGACCGATACCGATTCGGAGAACGATCGCTTGCTGGACCCGTCGACGTGGGTGGACCGGCACGGTGACGCGCTGTACCGTTACGCCCGCTCGCGGCTTCGCGGTGAAGACGCGGCCGCGGATCTCGTCCAGGAAGCGTTCCTGCACGCCTTACGGTCTCGCGAGTCGTTCCTGGGCCATTCGTCGGAGAGGACCTGGCTGGTGGGCATCTTGCGGCACAAGATCCTCGATCGCTACCGGAAGGCCGTCGGCGAGACCACGACGAGCCTCGACGCCGCGGAATTCTTCGACGACCGGGGTTTCTGGAGGCGGGGCCCTTCGGACGACCCGGCGGCCGGGCTGGAGCGCGGCGAATTCTGGCGGGGGCTTGAGCACTGCCGCGCGTCCCTGCCGTCGGGCCTGGCCGCCGCGTTCACCCTTCGAGAGCTCGACGGCCTGTCGAGCGACTCCATCTGCGAGTTGCTGGGGATCACCCCGGCGAACCTCTGGACGCGTCTGCATCGCGCTCGCCTCTTGCTCAAGGCTTGCCTGGAACGTCACGGGTACGGGGAGGGGCGCCGATGATCGGCCGCTTCCGTTCGGCGTGGAGGATCTTGAACCTCCCTTGCTCCGAGATCGCAAGGCTGGCGTCCGAGTCACTCGACCGGGACCTGCCGCTGGCCTCGCGCATCGCCCTGCGTTCGCACCTGGTCTACTGCTCGGCTTGCCGGCTCTACCTGAGGCAGGCCAGGCGGATGCGGGAGGCCATGCGCTCGCTCGCGGGGCGCGACCCGCAGGGGTCCCCGGGCCTGTCCGATGAGGCCCGTGAGCGCATCAAGAAGGCGCTGCGCGAAGGATGATCGGTCCTCTCGCGGGGGAGGACCGGGCACGACTGCGCCGGGCCCCTCAATTTTCGCGTAAGGATTCGCGAGGTCCAGCGACCCACGTCCGAGACCGAGCGACCCGCGGCGATCATCTCTCGGCCAGGATCGGCCGAGCGCCCGCGCGATGTCCTTGTCGCTCGCGTCCGGCGGGGTAGCCACAGGGACGGCCCCCGCCTTCGGAAACCCCTCTTCGGAGTCGCCCCATGATGTCCAAGTCTGTCCGGATGGGCCTGGCCCTCGCCGCCCTCGCCTTCTTCCCGGCCGCGGCGCACGCGGGATTCGTCAGCGTGACGGTGAGGATCGAGAACCTGGCGCCGGCCAACAGCGTGTCGTTCGCCCCGTTACGCCTCGGCTTCAACAACGGCACGTTCGACGCGTTCGACAACGGCCAGGTCGCCACCGCGCCGATCATCTCGGTCGCCGAGGGCGGGTCCGGCTCCGACTGGTTCCCGGCCTTCGCCGCGGCCGATCCGACCGCCGTGCTCGGCTCGGTCGGGGGCGCCCTCACGCCCGGGTCGGCCGTTTCGAACACCTTCCTGGTTGACACGTCCGTCAACCAGTTCTTCACCTTCGCGTCGATGGTGGTACCGAGCAACGACTTCTTCATCGGCAACGATTCGCCGACCCGTTATCGTCTGTTCGACGCGGCCGGCAACCTGCTCATCAACTCCATCACCCAGGATGCCAGCGACATCTGGGACGCCGGCTCCGAGGCCTTCGACCCGGCCAACGCCGCGTTCCTCGTGGGTGGGACCAACAGCCTGCGCACCCCCCAGAACGGGGTGGTCGGCTTCAACTTCACCGAGCTCAGCGGGTTTAACGGCCTCACGACCGCCGCCGGATATGTCTTCGACAGCCAGCTGACCGCCTCGACCGAGATCTACCGGATCTCCTTCCAGGCCCGAGCCGTCCCCGAGCCGACCTCCCTGGGCCTGACTGCCATCGGCCTCGTCGGGGCGGCCGCGGCGGCGCGGCGGAAGCGTCGCCACGCCGCCAGGGCCTGACATCCCGCCTCGCCCGGATGGGGCCCGCTCGGCCTCGTCCGGGTCGCGACGACGGCGGCAACACAAACGACCCCGGCCGCCAGGGACCCTTCCGGCGGGGTGGGTTACGGCACACGGAGGTGGTCGAGGATGCGTTTGAGGAGGTCGTCGGAGGTGAGCCCTTCGGCGTCGGCCTCGTAGCTGGCGATCACGCGGTGCCGGAGCACGTCGGGCGCGAGGCTTTTCACGTCGTGAGGGACCACATAGTCGCGGCCC
>JANOBY010000088.1:0-9258 GCA_031411935.1 Planctomycetales bacterium
GATCGCCTACTTCGCCACCGCAGGCGCGATGATCGAGCAGGAAAAGAGCAAGACCTCGGAGATCAAAAGTGCTTACGAGGAAGTCCAGAAGTTCCAGAGCGGCCAGGTCCAGAACAAGCAGTGGGCCGACGAGGTCACCCAGCGCACCGAGGCCGTGAACAAGGACGTGAACGCCTCCTGGCGGATGCTCTACGAGAAGCAGGCACCCCTGCTGACCTGGCCTTCGCGGGTCCAGCCGATCTTCCTGAAATGGGGACGCAAGCACCCCGAAGGCGTGGACCCCCAGCGCATCAGGGACGTGGCGCTGGACTACATCAACGACTACCCCGCCTACGTGGACGAGGTTTACAAGTCCTTCTCGCCGTTCAACTCCGAGGACGGAACCGGCATCGTCGCGGCCGCCCCCAAGGATTTTCTCCTCGAGCCCGCCGAGTTCCATGAGGAAAGCCCCCCGACCCTCACCGAGATCTGGCGAGCCCAGGAGAAGCTCTGGATCCAGCGCACCCTGCTGGACGTGATCGCCCAGGTCAACAAGAAGGCCAACGCCAAGGACTGGGACAGCGCTTACGTCAAGGAGATTCGCGTCCTCCAGGTCGCCAATCCCTATGCCCTCGACCAGAAGACCGCCTCGAAGGAGGAGGAAGTCCTCGAAGACGCCCCCGAGATCCTCGCCCCCGGGGCCGCCGCCCCCGACGCCGAGGCAACCGCCACCGGCGGCGCCCGGGAATCGACCGCGACCGTCCAGTATGTGAAGACGGACAACAAGGATCAGTACTTCGTGGTGCCGGTCATGCTGAAGGTCCTCGTCGAGCAGAACCACATCAACGAGTTCCTCGTCGAGTTCAACAACTCGCCGATGTCGATCCAGGTCCTCGACTTCGAGTTCGTCCGTCCCCTGAAGCCGGTCCGAAAGCCCAAGAAGGGCGAGGCCCTCGCGATCGGCGGAGGAGGAATGGGTGGCATGAGGGGCGGCCGGGGTGGCCGCGGAGGCATGGACGGCATGGCCATGGGCGGCGACCTCATGGGGGGCGAAGAGGCCGGCGGCATGGAGGGCGAGGGTTATTCCGGGGGCAGCGGCAGCTCCTATAACAACCGGATGGGCTCGCGGAGCCGGCCCGGCCGCGGCATGGGCGACGTGGGGAAGGCCGGGGCCCCCGCGGCGCGTCAGGGCGGGCAAAGCGTCCTTAACCAGAACCTCCAGGCCCTCAAGGACGCGAAGACCAAGGCCGGCGAGAAAAAGGACGAGGAGAAGGAACCCGAGATCACCGTCTCCAATCCCTACTTCAACGTGGTCGAGGTGACCATCAAGGGCCAGGCCCGGTTCTACCAGACCCCTCCGCCCGTCGAGGAGAGCACCGAGCCCGTCTCCCCGGGCGCACCCGCCGAGGAGGCCAAGACCGAGGGACCCGCCGCCCCCACCGAACCGGCCAAGACCGAGGGCGAGCCCGCAAAGACCGAACCCGCCAAGCCCGAGGCTCCCGCCGCGCCGCCGACCGAGCCCGCCAAGCCCGAGGCTCCCTCCGCGCCGCCGACCGAGCCCGCCAAGCCCGAGGCTCCCAAGGCGGAGAACCCTCCGGCTCCCGCTCCGCCCACGCCTCCCGGTACGCCCGCGACTCCGGCCGATGGCAAGCCCGACGCCCCGAAAGGGCGATGAGCGACAACCTGTCACGAGCAACGATTCCCAACTTTCCCCAGTGAGATCAACCCATGGCTAACGCCACTGTCGACAAGCTGAAGGACTTCGGCCTCCGCCACGGCGAGAAAGTCGCCATGGGCGTGGTGGCCCTGATCTTCGTCGGGTGCTCCTACCTCGCGTGGTCGCACCCGACGATCGACATCGAGGCCGAACAGGTCAAGAAGACGGCCGTCGCCGCCAATGAGAACCTGACTCGGCAGCAGGATGGAAACACGATCAAGGACAAGCTCACCGAGACCGGCGTGGCCCTGGTCGATTTCCAGAAAGTCGTCAAGGAGCGCCAGGCCGGATCGGTCGATGCCTCGAAGTTCGGGATCGTACGGCCCATCGTCCGGCTCGAGCCGGGCGCGGGCCTGATCCGCGACGCCGTGGAGTTGATCGCCCCCACGGACCTGATCACCCGCGCCGGCCGAGGCGCGATCAAGGTGATCGTCCTGGACGAGGAGGGGAACCCCAAGCTCAAGGCCGCCGAGAAGGAGACGACCAAGGGCAAGGCCGCCACCAAGAAGTCCGAGACCCTGGCGGAACGGAAGAAGCGCATGGAGGACGAGGCCGCCGCCAAGCGTAAGGCCGCCGGGATCGCCGGGGCCGGCGCCAAGCAGGAGGCCGAGACCCCCAAGGACGACATCCTCACCGCCAAGGCCGATGACTACGAGCAGGCCACCCGCGGCTATCGCTTCGTGACCGTGATCGGCAAGCTCGACCACAAGAAGATGCGCGAGCTCCACGCCAAGGCCATCAAGACCGATGAGGCCGACCCCCATTACGTGCGCGTGGAGATGGAGCGGCAGGAGCAGGGCTCGGATGGCGAGTGGACGGAATGGACCGCCGTGAATCGCGACGCCTACCTGAACGTGAAGAAGGTGCTGACCGAGCAGGACAAGGAGATCGTGCCCAAGCCGGCGATCATCGCCAACCTGGTCGACCCTCTGCCCTTCCTTCAGGTCGGTTACTACGTGGGCGCCCACCACGGGGCCCTCGTGCCCAGGGAGATCCTCCAGCCCAAGGTCGACACGCCGGTGGCCGGGGGCCCCGGTCGCGCCCGGGGCAAGAACCGCACGACCGGCGGCATGCCCGGCGGGGGCGGATACGGATCGGCCGGCGACTACGGGAAGGGTGGCATGTCCGGAGGCATGTCCGGAGGCGCCAACTACGGGGCCGGCATGATGGGCGAAGGCCCCGGCGGGATGATGGGCGAAGGCGACATGCCCTCGGGCCCCGCCGGAGGCCCCTCGCAGGGGGATTTCGAGAAGTCCAAGGAAGACTGGCTCATGATCCGGGCCATGGATTTTGACGTCCAGCCCGACTCCATGTATCGCTATCGCGTGCGCCTGGTCGTGGCGAATCCCAACTACGGGTGGGAAAACGTGACCCCCGGCGTGGACGTGACCACCAAGGAGCTGAAGGGCCCGTGGAGTGAGATCACCCCGTCGGTGAACGTCCCGCCCGACGTGGCGACCTACGCCCTGCGCAAGGCCCCCGCCGCGACCGATCCCACCGGCGAGAAGGTCGAGTTCCAGGTCGTGAAGTGGAGCGAGGATGATGGCCTGACCGTCGTGAAGAAGTTCGAGCAGGGCCCCGGCCAGATCATCGGCGAGAAGCGTTCGGCGAGGATCCCCGACCCCAAGGTGGCCAACCAGGCCAAGAACCAGCAGTACGACTTCACCAGCCATCAGGTCCTGGCCGACGTGCTTGGCGGAACCCGCCCTGCCTCGATCCTCCAGAACCTTGGCACCAACCGGTTCGAGGCCCCGGCCCTGGCCCTGGTGGTGCGGAATGACGGCCTCCTGGTGATCCGCGACCAGGCCTCCGACGTGAGCAACGGTCAGATGAAGGAGATGGCCGATATCTACGCGGAGATCATGAAGGAGATCGACTCCCCCAAGAAGAAGGGCTCGTCCAGCCTGGGCGGCATGTATGGGGGCGGCATGGGCGGCAGTATGGGCGAAGGGATGGGAGGCGGCGGCCTCGGCGAGCAGTAATTCGCCCCGCATCCTTCCGATCAACCATCCTCGCGGGCACGGCCGCGGATCCCGAAATGGGGTCCGCGGCCGTGCTTTTTTGTGGCGAAAAGCTCAAGAAACCCGGCCTGTCCCACGGCGGATTTTCGGAACGAAGAAAACCGGAAAAATCGGAACAACTACGCTTGACCGTCAAAGTCATAGGGGGTAAGACACCGTCTCGTCTTCTCCCTTTCCTCGGACGCACCTCCTGCATTACTCACCTTGAACCGCGGAAGCCCTCGATCTAAGGGCGAAGCCGTCGCTGCTTTTGCGAGCAGCGGCACGTCTCAGCCGTGGAATTCAGTCTCAGCCCCGCGGGGCACGTTGCAAACGGACCGTCGCCAGGGAAGTCGGCGGTTGCTCCGCGAGAGGCGAAAGGAGGTCGCGTTGGGAAGGCTCAAATCGCTCACGATCCTCTTGGCCCTGGGCGCATGGGGGACCGCCACGGATGGCGCCCCGCCCGACGATGCGGCATCGGCCGCCGTCCCGTCAACCCGGCCCCAGCCGCCGGTGCATCCGTCCGAGTACCTGAAGGCAGCCCAGCGGCTGACCAAGAAGGCCGCTCAGGGTCGGAGCCCCAAGGACGCGGAACTCGCCTCGCAGTATGCGAAGGCCGCGTCGGATTATTCGGACATGCTCTCGCCCGAGGACCGATCGGCCCTCGCCGCGTTGCAGGCCCAGCTCGCCCCTCCGGCCGATCCGGCCGTGAGCCCGGCGTCCACCGCGGGCCAGGCCCCGCCGGACCTGTCGGCCCCGCCGACCCCGGTCCAGGTCGCGGCCCCGGCTCCGGCCCCCACGCCGGGGGTCTCTCGGTTGGCGTCATCGGCAGGCGGCAGCCTGGCCTCGCGGGGCACCTCGCCCAACGATGCCAAGCAGCAGGCCCGCTGGCTGCTCCAGTCGGCCAAAGAGCAGATGGCCATGGGCAACTACGACGACGCCGCCCTGAAGATCGAGTCGGCTCGCGCCATGAACGTCCGCTGGACGCTCTTCGACGAGACCCCGGCGAAGGTCTCTGAGCTCCTGGAGAAGACCCGCCCCAAGACCGGCGGCCTGGTGGCCGGCGGCAAGGGCGACCATCGCCAGGCGAAGGCCAAGCTCAAAGAAGCCCGCGACCTTCTGGCCGCCGGCCAGTACGACCAGGCCGAGTCGCTGGCCATCGAGGTCGCCACGTGGGGCGTCCGCTTCAACCTGATTGAAGACAACCCCACGAAGGTCGCCTCCGCGGCCCGCGCCCTGAAGCGTCGCGAGGAGTCTCGCGGAGCCAAGTCGGGCGGCGTGTCCAACGACGCGATCTATGCCACCCTCGTCTCGGCCGCCCGCCAGCTCATGCAGGCCGGCAAGATGGACGAGGCCGAGAACAAGGCCCGCGAGGCCGCCGGCATGAACGTCACGCCGTCGCTGACCGCCGACCGTGCCGAGAGCGTCCTGCACGACATCGCCATGGCCCGCGCTTCGGCCTCGGCCGGTGCCGCCCCGGCCCTCGCGATCAACGACCCCGCCGTCGTTCCGACCGCGGTCCAGACGCCCCCGGCCGAGACCCTGAACCTGGGCGCCCCGATCGCCGACGCCCCGGCCACCGCCCCGGTGCCGGTGCCCGCCGAGCCCATGCCGGTCGCTCCCCTGGCCGCACCGGCCGACGTCCCGGCCGACGCCGCCGCCCCGCCCGACCTGGACACTGCCCCGCCCGCGGCCACCGGCCCCGGATCCTCGGCGCTTGATCAGGCCAGGGCCCTGCTCACCAGCGGCAACTATCCCGCCGCCCGGCAGGCCGCCATGCAGGCCAAGCAGCAGGGGGCCGGCCTCGAGGCCGACAATCTCCTGGGCCAGATCGGCCAGACCGAGCAGGCCGCCGCGTTCCAGATCTACGAGTCGGCCCTCGCCTCGATCCGCAAGGGGACCGAGTCCGACATGTCCCACGCCCGCGGGCTCCTCAACGAGCTCTCGTCGCTGGAGGGCCTCGACGAGTCCACCCAGCAGCGTGTGCAGGACCTGCTCATGAAGCTGCCTCGCGAAGGGGCGGGCCAGGCCCAGGTCGGCGGCTCGGCCATCGACGACAAGGAAGCCGTTGAGGCCCAGCGCCTGAACGCCGAGGTCGGGACCAAGGTCGCCGAGTCGCGTCGCCTCATGGAGACCGACCCCGACAAGGCCATCGCCCTGCTCACCGCCACGATCGCCCAGGTCAAGGCGGCCGGATGCAAGGAGTCGGTCGAGCGGACCATGACCCGTCGCCTCGAGGTGGCCGTCGAGCTCGCCAAGAAGGACAAGGTCACCTTCGACCGCAAGATGCAGGACAAGACCTTCAAGGCCGAGATCGAGAACAAGAAGCTCCGCATCCTCGAGGCCGACAAGGCCAAGAGCGAGCGGATGAAGACCCTCATGACCAAGGCCGAAGAGGCCATGGCCGACGGCCGCTTTGAAGAGGCCGAAAAGCACTACGGAATGGCCGCCGACATCGACCCCAACAACATCGCCGCCGTGGCCGGCCGCACCGTCTCCAAGACCCGGCGGTTCTACGAGCGGGATCGCAAGATCCGCGGCGACAAGGACGCCTCGTTCCTCGAGGCCATGCAGAACGTGGACGCGGCCTCGATCGTCCCCGGTGCTCTCCAGCGGGATAGCATCGACATGGGCGAAGGCTTCGCCGGCCTGACCAACCGCCGTCGTGCCCTGGCCGAGAAGCTCTCGGTCAAGAAGACGATGGAGGTCATCGAGATCGAGAAGGCCCTGAACAAGCCGATCACGGCCATCAACTTCGACAAGATGACCCTCTCCGACGCGATCAAGTACCTGGGCGACCTCACCGGCCAGAACTTCATCGTGGACAAGAAGGCCCTGGCCGAGGAAGGGGCGACCATGAACTCGCCCGTGTCCTTCCAGGCCAACAACCTGAAGCTCAGGACGGTCCTGTACTTCCTGCTCAAGGATCTGAATCTCACCTACAAGACCGACACGGTCGAGGGCGTGATCCTGATCACCAGCGAGCAGGCCAACCAGGCCCAGACGTTCCCGCGGGTCTACTCCGTGGCCGATCTGGTCGTCCCGATCGGGGCGCAGCAGCGTCCGCAGACCGACAACCTGGGCAACATCTCGGGCTCGGGCACGCCCAAGTCCATGCTGGACCAGAACCAACTTCAGGCCCAGGCCAACGCCATGAGCGCCTCGGGCGGCCAGTTCGCGGCCCCTCCGTCCTCGGACGTGCAGGGCCAGGTCGGCGGCCAGCGGAGCGATCGTAACATCGACTTCAACCCGCTGATCTCGCTGATCAAGTCGGCCGTGGCCCCGGGCACCTGGAACGACATCCCCGCCGACGCCATGGGCGGAAGCTACGGCCAGGGTGCGGCCTACGGCGGTGCGGCCGGCGGTGCGGAGGACACGGCGATCGGCTCGATCACGCCGTTCTACCTCAACATCAGCCTGATCATCCGCCACACGGCCGAGGTGCACGACGACATCGTGGACCTGCTCCGCCAGCTCCGCCGCCTGCAGGACCTGCAGGTCTCGGTGGAAGTCCGCTTCATCACGGTGAGCGACGACTTCTTCGAGCAGATCGGCGTGGACTTCGACTTCTCGATCCAGTCCGACGCCATCGGCAAGGGCAGCACCTTCGCCGTGGCTAACCCGGCAGCCCAGCTTGGCGGGGCCACCGCGGGCACGGCCGGAACCGCGGTAAACCCGTTCCTCATCAACCCGATCCGTGACCACGCGATCGGTCGACCTCCTCTGGTCGTCGGGGCTGCAAACCAGGGTGGTGGCAATACGAATCCGGGAGCTTTCACTCCCGACCTTCAGATGCCCTTTACCCAGGGCTCGGCCGGTTCGATCGCGCCGTTCAACGCCCTGACCGGCAACACGGCGGCCACCTTCGGCATCGCCTTCCTGAGCGACCTGGAAGTCTACCTCTTCCTGACCGCCGTTCAGGGTGACACCCGTTCGAACCTGGTCCAGGCCCCCAAGGTCACCAGCTTCAACGGGGCCATCGCCACGGTGTCCAACTTCACCGCCCGGAACTACGTGTCGCAGCTCACGCCCATCGTCGGTGCGGGCTCGGTCGCGTTCTTCCCCACGATCGGCCAGGTGCCCGACGGCGTGACCCTCCAGGTCACCCCGGTGGTCTCCGCCGACCGTCGCTACGTCCGCATGAGCCTGGCCCCCAACTTCATCACCTTCATCCAGTTCGACACGTTCACCGTGCCGGCGGCGGTCGGTGGTGGCGGCCTGGGCGGGCAGTCCTCGGCGATCAACGCCCAGGTCCAGCTCCCGGTCTTCTCGCTCACCAACATCCAGACCACCGTGACCGTGCCCGACGGCGGGACCGTGCTCCTGGGCGGCGTGAAGCGTCTGCGTGAGGAACGCCGCGAGTTCGGCGTGCCGATCCTGTCCAAGACCCCGCTGGTCAATCGCCTCTTCCGCAACATCGGCATCGGTCGCACGACCGACAGCCTTATGTTGATGGTCACCCCCCGCATCATCATCCTCGAGGAAGAGGAAGAGAAGCTGGGCATCCCGGCCGTCAACGTGAACTTCTGACCCGCCGAGGGTCGTCCGCCAACCAACTTCCCAACCCGCCGCCGAGGGGCTTGCTCCCCTCGGCGGTTTCTGTCTTTGGTACAGTGGGAATCCGTCATCGTCCCGATGCGTCCACCAGGCCGGAGCCCTCCGCGATGAACACCGCCGCCCTCCTCTCCCTGATCCTCGCTCTCCCCGCGCAGGACCGAGGCCCCGACGGCCCCCCGCCCGATTCCTTCAAGCCCGACTCGACCTGGAAGGCGCTCGACAAGACCGACAGCCTCTGGTTCGATCCCAAGGACCGTCGTCTCATTCTCCGGGCCCGAGTCTGCCTGAACGAGGGGTTCCTCGAGCACCTGCTCTGCCGCGAGCAGACCAAGGAGCACGAGTCCATCCTCGCCACCAAGGCCACCCCGCGCATGATCCACGCGGGGCTCCTGCTCACCCAGGCGGTCAAGGGGCATCCGGTCCGCTACCGGCCCCGGTTCGAGCCCCCCGCCGGCACCCCTCTGCTCGTGACCGTCGAGTGGACCGAGAAGGGCGAGGTCCAGACGCTCGACGCCCGCGAGTGGATCCTCGACCCGAAGACCAAGAAGACGCTGGCCGAGACCTGGGTCTTCGCCGGGAGCGATCAGTTCCCCGACCCCGAGGACGCCACCAGGACAATCTACGCCGCCGACGGAGGCGACCTCTTCACCGTGGCCAACTTCACCTCGGCCATCCTCGACGTCCCGTTCGCCTCCTCGGGCAACGACGCCGAACGATCCTACGTGGCCAATACGGCCAAGATCCCCGCCCGAAACACCTACGTGACCCTCGTCATCCGCCCGGCCAAGCCCATCGAGGCCGAGCCCGGCAAGGCGGCCGATCCCCCCCAGAAGCCCTGATGGGGGCTGGAAGCTGGACGCCCTGGCACGTGTCGCCACAAGAGGCCGATCCAGGATGTAATCGATCCCAGGGATCTTCGTGATCCTCTGAGCTCGCCGGAACACGTCGCGTCACCCCGCGCGACGGGCCTCACTCGGGATCTCCAGCCAGTGCGCCTTGAGCGAG
>JANOBY010000089.1:0-2528 GCA_031411935.1 Planctomycetales bacterium
GTCGGGGTCGTCGGGCAGGCTCATCGCGCAGTGTCTCTCGGATACGGTCGCTCTGATTCTGATAAGATGCGCTTGGCCGCGATTTCGGACGCCCTTCGAGAAAAATTGGGGCCGGGAACCCTGTTCGGTCGGTCGAGCAGGGGGGGGCGTGCGGAATCCCTCTTCAGGAGGGATCCCAGGGCCCCGCCCGGTGCTCGTAGGCCTCGCGGAGCCGACGCAGGGCCTCGCGGTAGCGATTCCCCACCTGGTGCTCCCCCACGCCCAGGAGCAGGGCGACTTCCTTGCGCGATTTTCCTTCGAGGAACGTGAGCTTGAGGACTTGCTGGTCCCGGTCCGGCAACGAGTCCATGGCCAGCATCAGGTGCTCCTCGCGGGTCGATCTGAGGAGCCTTGCGCTGGGGGACGTGCCGGGCGCGGGGATCTCGTCGGGCTCGATCTGGGCGGCCGCCATGCCCCCTCCACGCTTCGCCGCGCGGGCCCTGCGGAAGGTCTCGCGGATCTTGTTGCGGAGGATCTTCCCGAGCCACGCGGCCTCGGCCGGCTGCGAGGGGGCCGGGCCCTTCCCCCTGCGGTCGGCCTCGAGCGCGGCCACCCAGGCGTCCTGCGCCAGATCCGACGCGGTCACGATCCCCGCCGGCCTCGCACCCACAAGGCGCCTCACGCGATTCTCCAGGATCGGCACATGCCGCGCCAGCCTGGCCGAGAGCGGGGCGCGCGATCCCGGGGCCGAGGGGGCCGGATCGTCCGGGGCGTTGGGCTCTTTCGAGAGCGGGCTCATCATCGACGCCGGTTCTTCAAGAAAGGCTGGTCATCGAGTCACGCCGTCGACCGCGAATCGTTAGGGACGAGACTATCCGAAGCCCGAAGGCCAATGCACGCAAATTCTGTCCCGATCGAAAATAGCCGGTGTTCACTTGTCAGGATATCTAGAATAGTGCGTTACCGCGCCGGGAGAAAACGGCGGGTCGTCCGGACCGGACGGAGCTTGACCTTGATGATGCCACTTCGAATCGCGCGATCGGTCGTCCTGCTGGCTGGAATCCTCGGGCGTGGAGGCTCGTTGTGGGCCCAGGACGCCCCCCCTCCTCTGGAAGGGCCGTCCCAGCCCGCGGGCGAGGCCCCGCCGCAGATCGGCCCGCTTGAGGACGACGGTCGGCCCTCCCCGGACCCCGGCCCGGCACCCCGCCACGAGGCCGAAGTCGTGGCCGAGGGGCGTACAGCCGCCGTTGTGAGGGCCCCGGTCTCGCCGCCCCGACCGCGCGAAGACCCGGCCCCGACCTCAAAACCCCCAATCGCCGGGGCCCGCTGGCTGGCGGGCTACTGGGAATGGCAGGACGATCGCGCGAGCTTCGTGTGGGTCGAAGGGACCTGGAAGGTCCCCCAGGCGGGCCGAAACTGGATCGAGGGGCGATGGACCCGCGACGAAAACGGCTGGTACCGGACCTCCGGACGCTGGAGCCCGGAGGCCGGCGATCGACGGGTTGCGAATGAGAGGCCAAACCCGACCAACGACCGGGCTCCGTCCCCGCCCGAGGCGCCTCCGACGGCTCCATCCCCCTTCTCGACCGGGGGTTGGAATCATGACCTGGACGAACTCCGGCCGCTGCCCGAGGCCGCCCCTCCGTCCGGCCCGGTCGAGCCCACGAGCCGCAGGGTGGTCGTCCCGCCCGCGAACCCGAATCCGTCCTCGCGTCCGTCTTTCGCGGATCGCCCGGCCTCGCCCATGCCCGAACAGCCCTCGGGAGTGGCCAGGGAACGCACCCCGAGGGATGGCGAGACCCCGGCAAGCTCCTCGCCGGTGGTCGGCGCCGCCAACCGGCTTGCGGACCAGTCGGGGCGCTTCTACCAGGCGGTGGCCGCGATCGCGGGGCGCTTGCCAGACGGTCGGGAACGTCTTCTCGAGGCCCATAATTTGCAACTCTCGGCGAGGGAGCTCAGCGAGGCCGCCACCCAGGGCGCGGACCCCGCACGACTCCTCGCGGTCGCGCAAAAGGCCGACGGATGGAGGCGGCATATCGCTCGGGGCCTCCAGGGGAGGGGCGGGTTGGACGAGGCCCTCGCGATCCAGATGGCAGCCTCGTGCGAGCAGATCCTTTCAATCTTGCGAGACCCATTGCCCGCGGGCGCAGCGGGGTTGCCCGCTCTGGCCGACACGCCCATCCCGGTCCCGGTCGCGATCCCCTCGAACCCGGTTCCGCCCTGGCCCGCCCCGGCGCAGGGCAACCCGCGACAACGGGCCCCTCGCCGCGGGCCTCTGCCTCGAATCGGCCGGATGTTGAGGCCCCGCTAGGTCCGGGTAAGTGGGGACCCGGCCCCGTTCCCTCCGTGAGGAGCCACACCATGCAGCTGGGAGCCGTGAACAAGGTCCGCGAGGAGACGCCCCCGCGCCCCTCGTCCTGGAAGGACTATCATCTCCTGCAGAGGCTCGGCGGCAAGGCGGGCGAGCAGGTCTGGAAGGCCGAGGCCCCGGGCGGATTCCTGGTCGCCCTGCGGTTCACCCCGATGGCCGGCGGGCCGAGCAGCGATCG
>JANOBY010000090.1:0-5577 GCA_031411935.1 Planctomycetales bacterium
CCTACGGCGAAGGCTGGCACAACAACCATCACGCCTTCCAGACCTCGGCCCGTCACGGCCTCCGATGGTGGGAAATCGACATGACGTACATCGCCCTGAAGCTCGGATCGTACGTCGGGATCGTCTACAACCTGAAGCTGCCCAAGCTCACACCGCTCGGACCGAAGACGACCAAGGCCAACGCGAAGGCTGTCAAGGCCAAGGCCAAGCAGCAACGCAGTGATGAGGAACCGGAACTGGTCGGCGCCGCGAACTGACCGGCAATCGACTTCGGTAGAAATCCTTCAAGAGCGGATCGGTGAGGCTCAAGCGAGCTTCACCGATCCGCTTCGTCGTTCAGAGCCGGCCGGAGGTTCTCGAGACGAGTCGCAAGTCGATCGCAGGGCAGCCATCCCTGACTGTCAGAATCCACTTCAGGCCGGTTGGGTGCCGGTCCCAATCCGGCGAATGTCTCGGCACCCAGGATTCGCATCAGGTCGAAGCGTCCACGGGATCTTGTCGGACTACGGGCCCATGAGTCAGAACTCGCTTCGCGTCCGGATCATCCCGGCCGCCGGTCAGTCTCCCAGGGTCCGCTTCGTTCTGAGCATGTGGTGATAGTGCTGCGCGAAGCGGTGGGCCTCGTCGCGCACGTATTGGAGGAGCCGGAGCGAGAATGAACGTCGGCTGAGCTTGATCGATTCGGGCTGTCCAGGGACGAAGATCTCCTCTTCCTGCTTGGCCAGCGAGATCACAGTGGGGGGCGTGATCTTGAGGGCCTCGAACGCGGCAAGCGCGGCGTTGAGCTGCCCCTTCCCGCCGTCGATCATCCAGATGTCGGGGAACGGCTCGTCGTGCTCCTGGAGGCTCCGGATGCGGCGGCTCACGACCTCGCGGATGGAGGCGTAGTCGTCCACGCCCTTCACGCTCTTGATCTTGTACTTGCGATAGCCCGGCTTGAAGGGCAGGCCGTCGATGAACGTGACGAGCGATCCCACGGTCTCGGACCCGCCCAGATGGGCGATGTCCACGCAGTGGATCGTGCGGGGCATGGAGTCGAGGTGGAGGACCTTCTGGAGTCCCCTCAGGCCTCGCTTCGGGTCCTGATAGAAGACCTCGGGCTGGGCGTGGTCGGCGAGATTGCCACGGAGGTTGATGTTCTTGAGCGACTTGAGCTCGTCCCGCAGACGCGCGGCCTTTTCGAACTGGAGGCTCTTGCTGGCCTCGCGCATCTCGTCCTCCATCTCGGCGAGGACCGCGTCCTTCTTTCCGTCGAGGAAAAGACGCAGGCGGCGGATGTCCTTCTTGTAGGTCTCGCTGTCGATCCGCAGGTTGCACGGGGCGGTGCACTGGTCGATCGAGGCGAGCAGACAGGGGCGGAACCATCGCCAGCGCGGGTCATCCTGGTCGATGTCCAGCGAGCAGGTGCGGAACTTGAAGATCTTCTGGAGCACTTGAATCGCACCCCGGAGGCTTTTGGCCCGGGGGAACGGTCCGTAGAGCTTCACCCCTCGGTCCAGGGGCTCACGCGTGAAGTTCACGCGAGGGAAGTCTTCTCCCGTGGTGATCTGGAGGTACGGGAACGACTTGTCGTCCTTCAGGTCGGCGTTGTGCTTGGGCTGGATGTCCTTGATCAGCCGGGCTTCCATCAGCAGGGCATCGACCTCGCTGTCGGCCGGCAGGAAGTCGATGTCCGTGACCTCGCCGATCCAGGCTTTGATGCGGGCGTCGAATTCGGCGGTCTTCTGGAAGTACGACCCTGCCCGGCTGCGGAGGTTCTTGGCCTTCCCCACGTACACGACCCGGCCCTGCGAGTCCTTCATGAGGTACACGCCGGGCGTTGTCGGAAAGGTGCGGACCTTCTCCCCGGGGGAAGGCATCGGGATGGGTGATTCGGCCACGGCGTTGACCTCCTTGACCGACCGGCGAGTGGGCCGGCCGGAGCGACTTGCCTCCGTGACCTCGGGAGGGACGGGCAGGATGCGGGATCATCAAATGAGCTTACTCTATTGTTTGTCCTGCCCCCCCCTCGGTCAAGGGGCGTCACTTGGGCGATTCGCCCGCCTCAATATGCAGCTCCTTGAGCATCCGGACGGCGGCATCCACAAGCATCTCGCCCGATCCCTCGGCGCATCGGGCGCTCACGACTTCATAATTACCCTGCTTGTAGGCCCGTCGGACGGGGATGTAGCCAATCACGCCGTTGGACAACTCGGCGATGATTGTGTTGGGGAAGGGGGAGTCCTGCTTGATCTCCATGCCTAGCTCCACGAAGATCTCGCCGGGAAGAGAGACCCACGCGATCTGGTCGTCGAGCGCGACAACCTGCACCTCGACCTCCAGGGGCTCCCCCTTGCGGGCCTCGACGTCGAGCACCTGATAGGCCTTCACATGCTCCAGGAAGGGGGGGGCGACCTTGCTCTCCTCCATCTTCGCGAACGTGGCCCTGGCGGCGGCCACGTCCTCGGTCGAGATCGGCGCGAGGGGCAGCTTGACCTTGGCGGTCTTCACCCGAAGGTAGGACGCTTTCGCGGGCTTGAGGTCACGCCAGCGCTTGAGAACCTCGCCGGAGAGGATCACGCCCATCCTCGCGGCGTTGTCGTGGCCGCCCTGACGCTCGCTCCAGGTCACGTCGATGTGGTTGATGTCTCCGCAGCAGCCCGAGGTGTAGACCGTGACCATCTCGGGGCCCTTGAACCTGCCCAGGAGGTCGGAGATCGTCGCGGGCATGTCGGCCGAGAACTGGGCCCCGCCCACGTTGTCCAGGTGCACGGCGTGGTTCACATACGTGGCGATCGGCTTGCGGGCCTCGTCGGCGGTCTCGAAGTAAACTACATCCACGTCGGGGTCGATCGGCCCGGCGCTCTTGACGATCTTGGGATTGAGCTTGCCGGGATTCCAGCCCACCGTGCCGTCGATCATGTGGAACCGGCGATTGAAGGCGATCGCGGGCTCCTGGCCCTTTGCGACCGATGCCGAAGCAGGCTTGAGATTGTCGTTCGCGGCCTTGACTGCCCCGGCGATCTTCCTGGGCAGGGCCTTGTTCCACTCCACCGACAGAGGGCGATCGCCGCCGAAGGCTTCAGCCCTGGCGCTGCGATCGGTGAGGATCGGGCCCGTGTGGGCGTGGGTGGCCGAGATCATCACGTTCTCGCCCTTGATGCCGGTCAGGCGCTCGATTTCTTCTCGGGCGTCGGCGACCATCGAGAACGTGGTGCTGATCAGGTCCAGCGACACCAGGGCGGCCTTCTGCCCCCCGGCCTCCAGCACGATCGCCTTCACAAAAAGCGGGTCGTGGACACCTTCCGAGGGCCGCTCGTAGTAATAGCCGGCCATGGGCGTGCCGACCTTGGGCGTGATATCGACCGATGCGGCCCCCACCTTCAGGCCCTGGGCCTGGGCGGCATCGGCGAGGGCGAACAGGGCCAGGGCGAGCAGGGAGAACCGCATGCGAGGGGCCTCATCCAGGGAGAAGAAGAGGGCGCCCCCGCACCGTCGTAGAGCGGGAGCCGCAACGCCTCTGAGGGCACCCTACGCGGACCGTCCCGGCGGATCAAGGGGCGGCGACCACCGACTGGATGTAGGCTTCCAGGTCGGCAGCCATGAGGTCAAGCTTCGCGCTGGTCTTTGCCTTGACATCGGGCAGGGCGAAGCGATCGACACCGGCCGTGTCGGTGCGGGCGAAAAGGTAGAACTTGATCTTGGGCTCGGTGCCCGAGGGACGCGTGGCGAACCGGGTCCCGGGCTCTCCCAGGTGAAAGATCAGCAAGTCGCCCGAGGGCTCGGGCAGGGGGGACGTGGTGCCGTCGCCTCTGCGGATCTCGTGCAGCTCGTAGTCGTACACGTCGGCCAGGGGGAGGCCAGCTATGCTAGTCGGGGGAGACGAGCGGAAGGCCTTCATGACCTTCTGAATCTGGACCGCGCCCTCACGCCCTTCCATCGTTTTGTTGATCAGACGTTCGCCATAGTGCCCCACGTCAAGGTACAGGCCATCGAGGTATTCGAGCACGGTCAGCCCTTCGGCTTTCGCCGAGGCGGCAAGCTCCGCGAAGAGAAGTGCTGCCACCGCGGCGTCCTTGTCGCGGACGTGGGTCCCCTTGAGATATCCGTGCGACTCCTCGAAGCCGAAGAGGAAGTTCTCGGGGCCTTTCTGATCGATCCTCTGCCCGATCCACTTGAAGCCCACGAGCAGGTCATCCTCCACATTCACTCCCTCGCGATCGGCCAGGGCCTTGGTCATCTGCGAGGAGACGAGAGTGGTCACAAGATAATGTTCGGGCCTGAGCTTGCCCGCGGCCTTCATCTTCCTCATCACGAACGCGGCCATGGCCACGCCGATCTGATTGCCGTCGAGCGTGGTCCAGGGTCCGGCCATGTCCTTGGTGAGCGGGAGCCCCACGCCGATGCGGTCCGCGTCGGGGTCGCTGGCCAGGACCAACTCGCCGCCGATCTCCTTCGCGCGGGCGATCGAGGCGTCGAGGGTCTTCGGGATCTCGGGGTTCGACACGTGACCGGGCACGTTCGGGAAGTCGCCGTCGGGCGTCCGCTGTGAGGCGAGGATGTCGAGCTTCGTGAATCCCGCTGCAAGCAGGGCGGCGGCCACCGAGGTCTCCCCCACGCCGTGCATGGGGGTGTACACGACCGACAGGTCGCGGTCAGGGTTGACCGACTGGCTGACCACGGCCGCAATATAGGCGTCGTCCACGTCCTGGCCGACGAGCACGATCGAGCCGTCCTTGACGGCCTCCTCGTAGTCCTTCATGGGGATGTCGCGGTCGGAAGCCTCCTTCACGCAGGCGATGATGCCCGCGTCGTCGGGCGGGATGACCTGGCAACCCCGGGCGTCGTAGCACTTGAAGCCGTTGTCCGAAGGCGGGTTGTGCGAGGCGGTGATCATGATCCCGCAATCACAGCCCAGGTGCCTCACGGCGAACGACAGGAGCGGCGTGGAGCGGAACGACCCGAAGAGGTAGACCTTGAAGCCGGCCACGGCCAGCACCCGGGCGCAGATCGCGGCGAACTCGGGCGAGTTGTGCCGGGTGTCGCGGGCGATGGCGACCGACCTTGCGGCCGTCTCGCCCTTCTTACGGGTGATGTAGTCGGCCAGGCCGCGGGCGCTCTCGCCCATGGTGCGGGCGTTCAGGACGTTCGTGCCCACCGGGTACATCTTGCCGCGGCGACCGCCGGTGCCGAATGGCAGGACGGCATAGAAGGCATCGTCCAGGGCCTTCCATCGCCCCGCCACAATGTCCTCGACCAGGCGATCGCGGTACGCGACGAACGGCGGCTCGGTCAGCCATCGCGTGATGTTGACGATGGACGGGGCCGAGAGCCCCTGGCTCGCCGCGTTTGCAACCTTCTGGATCACGTCGCCGCCGACCGCCTCGATGCTCATCGCGCACACCTCATCTAATACGTCCCCGAAGTCCGGATTGCCAGGCTATCCGCCCACGGCGACCGCCCGCAAGACCCGCCCGAACCGGACACAGGAATTCTCCCGCAAAGTTTGCCATCCCGAATAACCGCCACGACTTGAGTCCAAATTCCTAACAGGCCAAAGAGGTTCCCTGCCTTGTAAATTCGGCCGAATTGTAAGTT
>JANOBY010000091.1:0-16367 GCA_031411935.1 Planctomycetales bacterium
GCGGGCAGGCCCGCCCGCCCCCCACGGGGAGCAATGGGGTTTCATTACAGCAATGACGGTGGCACGAAGCAAATCAGGGCTTCGCGTCGCGGAACAACAACGGCGCGAGGTCCATCAAGGATCTGCACCAGACCATCCCGGTGTGCTCGCGGGGCGTTTCGTTCGCCTGGACTTCACGCCCTTCCCCACCAACGAGCCCTTGAACTTGCGGCGAGGATCGGTGGCCAGGTCATGGCCGTGACCTCACGGGGCCACGCCCCGGGATGTGTCCGGCCTCGTAACAAGTCAGCGACAACGACAGGGGGGCGTCCCGAGAATCCGCACGTTCGACAAAACGCCGAACGCCATGCCTGCGAGGGTGCGGGCATGGCGTCGGGTTGAATTCGATCGGTGCGGGATGGGGCTCAGCGAAGCCCTTCGGGCGGCTTCGCGGCGAGCCGGCTGCGGTCCTTGACCTTCACCAGCATGAGCTCGTTGCGCTCCATGTCCTTCTCCCGGTAGATCGGCTCGACCAGTTCGGCGAGCCCCGGGTTGAACATGTCGTAGACCTCGGCCCGGATGAGCACATAGGGGGATTCGTGCTTGTCTCCGTTGAGCCAATCGATCAGCACCTGGCGTTCGAGGCGGATGCGCTCGGCCTTGTTCAGGACCAGGCGGTTTTCCTTGTGGGCCTTGAGGTAGTCGAACGCCTTGTTGATCTCGGGCGTGGTGCCGGGCACCGGCTTGAGGGTATGGCCCTTGAGGTAGAACCACAGGCCCTCGTCCAGTTCGCGGTAGAACATGACCTTGTCCACGTCGGGGGGGATCACGCTGGCGAGCTTGTAGGCCAGGGCGCGATGGCTGCGAGTGGCGTTGAGCGCGGGGGCCAGCTCGGCGTACACGATCAGCATGCCCACGCTCAGCCCCCCTACGAGCGCGGCCAGGGAGCCCGCGTCGTCGCCCCGCCTCCACGAGCGGATGCTCAGCGCCACGGCGAGGGCGATCGCGGCCGAGGCCACGACCGACCACGGCAGGATCCGCTCGGCCAGGCCGGGTGCCAGGTCCTTCGCATAGACCATCGCGGCGATCGGCGCCGCCAGGGCCAGGGCCGCGAGGATCCCCCAGTGGATCCTCAGCAGGGCATTGGCCCGCCACGAGATCGCGCCCAGGTTCGCCCGGGCCACGCCCGCGAGCCGCACCCAGGCCAGCCCCACGAGCAGGGCCACGCCGGGCTCGCACGGGACATAGTAGTTGGGCTTGGCCACGCTCCAGAGGCAGAACATGGCGAAGTTGCCCACGGCCCAGGACCACGGGAGCCACACGGTCGGGCGCTCCTGCTGCCCTCGCTTGAAGAACGGCAGGGCCACGGCCCACGTCGCCAGCAAGGTCCAGGGCGCGGTCATCCACGGCCATTCGAGCACGAAGTAGCGCTGCTTGTGATGCGTGATGCCCGCCGATCCCGCCTTCTGGCCGATCTCGAGCATCCAGATGTCGTAGGCCTCGGGCCGGTTCAGGAGCACGGGCACGGGCCAGCAGAGGATCAGCCCCAGGCACGCCAGCACGCCCCAGCCGCTGGCCAGGGCCCGGGTACCGACCTTGAACCGTTTGGCCATGGCCAGGTACGGCAGGATGGCGATCGCGGGCAGGAGCAGCGAGACCGGCCCCTTGCTCAGGAAGCCCAGGCCCATGGCGGCCCACATGAGGAACGCCCAGCCCTTGCCGCCCAGCACGTCGCCGGGCACCCCGCAGGGTTCGTCGGGCGAGACTCCGTGGAGCCGCCGGAATGCCGCATAGAGGGCCAGCGTGGTGAAGAACGCGAGCGGGCCGTCGTTGCCCGCCTGCCGCGACTCGACCACGAAGAACAGCATGGACGCCAGCGCCAGGCCCGAGGCTAGCCCGACCGATCGGCCCGCCATCCTCCGGCCCAGCCCGTACACCAGGCCCACCATGGCCACCGCCGTGAGGGCGCTGGGCAGGCGCACGATCCACTCGTCCTGGACGCCCGTGGCCTTCATGAGCGTGGCGATCGTCCAGCGAGGGAGCGGCGGCTTCTCCAGCCGGGGGCGGCTCTGGATGTTGGCGATGAGCCAGTTGCCGTGCTCGACGGTGTCCAGGGCCTCGGCCGTGGCCCTCTGCTCGCGCTTGCCCCAGAGCTCCATGGCCCCCAGGCCGCCCAGGAACACGGCCGAGGCGATCACCAGGAGCGCGAGCTCGGGCGCACGACGGCGGAAGAAACTCGGTTCTGAGGATGCCTCAGGCATCGATCGCGTCCTCCCTGACCTGACCTGACCGCCATGACTCGCCCCACGGTCCCGGGACCCTGCCCATGACGGGCCGGCCCGGAATCCTCGCTCCGTCGAGGGGACGCGGAACCCTAATCAAATCCCGCGATCCCGTCTAGGCGAGGATTCGCTCCGACTCCGCGACGCCCCGGCGGGCCCCCGCAACGGGCCATCAGGTCGGGTTGACAGCCCCTCGCCCCTTGGGGTACAAACCGCGCCGTAGGACGACATGAGGGTACACCCCCTCGTGCCTTGTTGAGCACGCCTCCCTCTGTCTCGCGCTTCGAGAATCGTGCACCGGAACACGGATGTGAGCGGCCTTGCCGCGGAGGCCCCGGTCCAGGGATGGACCCCCCTTCGCAGGATCATGGTTCGTCCTCGCGCCGGCCTGCCTGGGCCGTCGTGATCGCGACGAGCGGTGCAGCGCCCAGCCATCCCTTCCGAGGCTCCCGAACCCGCGCCAGACGGAGACGGATTCGGAGGGACGCCCCCATGATGCGGCAGGATCACACGCGAGAGGCCGCTGCCGCTGCGCCCCCCTTCACGCCGCACCGGCACTACCTGCCGATCCCGCGTAAGCAACCCTCGACCGCCTTCCGCAGCCTCTACCAGGGCGAGCCCGAGACCTGCCGGCGCGACCTGCGGGCCTTCCTGCCGATCCTCGCGCACATGGCCCTGCTCGTGGCCGTCACGCGGATCTATCGCCTGGAAGGCCGGGCGTTCTCGCTGCTCATGACCACGGCCACCGTCGCCCTGCCCGTCCATTATCTCCTGCCGTTCGCGTGGAAAAGGCCGTTCTTCTCGGCGGTCTCGCTGTGCGGCCTGGGCGTGGTGTTCGGGCCGCTCACGGCCGCGATCGTGGCCGCCTTCGGGTGCGGGCTGATCGCGATCGCCCGCCTGCCGATCGCCTGGGCGTGGCGCGTGGCGATGATCGCCGCATCGGCCGTGGCCATGGCATGCGCACGGGCCGGGATGATCGCTCCGGGGGTGCCCGGCCTGGTGTGGCCCGTGCTCGGCTCGATGTTCATGTTTCGCATGATCATCTACCTGTACGAGTTGAAGCATGCCGAGGGGCCCGAGACGTTCTCCGACGCCCTGGCCTATTTCTTCCTCCTGCCCAACGCCGCGTTCGTCCACTTCCCCGTGGTCGATTACCGCACGTTCCGCCGGGGCTACTTCTCCGCGGACGTCCACCACGCCCAGCGCGTGGGGATCACCATGATGGTGCGCGGGATGGTGCACCTGCTCCTCTATCGGCTGGTCTATCACGAGCTGCTGATCCCGCCCGAGGAGGTCCGCTCGGTGGGCTCCCTGGGCTCGTTCCTCGTGTGCAACTACCTGCTCTATCTGCGCGTGAGCGGCCAGTTCCACGTGGCGTGCGGGATGCTCGGCCTATTCGGGTTCACCCTGCCCGAGACGCACCACCATTACCTGCTGGCCACGGGCTTCACCGACTACTGGCGACGGATCAACATCTACTGGAAAGACTTCATGGTCCGGGTCGTGTTCAACCCGGTCGTGTTCCGGCTCAAGAGGCGCAAGCAGGGCGAGGCGCTGGCCGTGGCCACGCTGGTGGTGTTCGTGGTCACCTGGGCCCTGCACGCGTATCAGTCGTTCTGGCTCCGCGGGGCGTGGGCCTTCAGCGTGCCCGACGCCGTGTTCTGGAGCGTGCTGGGCGGGCTCGTTTTGATCAACGTGCAGATCGACGCTCGCACCCCCCGCCGACGCGCCGTGGACGCCACGCCCCGGGGCCGCGCGATCCGCGCCCTGAAGACCGCCGGCACGTTCACCACGATCGCCCTGCTCTGGTCGCTCTGGTCGAGCCCGAGCCTCTCCGCCTGGTTCGCCATGTTCCGGAGGGCCCTGGGATGATCGACCCGACCTTGCGACGCCCGCTGGCGATCACGCTGGGCCTCCTCCTGCTGGCGGCCCTCCCCCTGCCCGGCCACCGCCTCCGGTCCGCGATCCGGAGCATGCAGTCGCCCGAGCCCAACCGCGCCGATCGCGAGACCCACGCCGCCGGCTATTACGTGGGGCTGATCGACGGAGGCCCCAACTCCTCGCGCGATGAGCTCACCCTGCGCCTGCTGGGCAAGGCCAGCGAGTGGCAGAGCTTCCACGACATCGGCGCGACCGACTACTACGAGGACGAATTCCTCCAGTTCGGGCTCAAGCCCAACCTGCAAACCTACGCCTTCGGGCGGCCGTTCACCACCAACGCGGGGGGCCAGCGCGACCGCCCTTACGCGCTGGCGAAGCGTGACGGGACGTTCCGCATCGCCCTGGTCGGCTCGTCGATGGACATGGGCTGGGGCGTGAGCCTGGAGGAGACCTACGAGAACCGCCTGGAGGACTGGCTCAACGCCCACGCCCGCAGGCGGGGCCTGGCCTGCCGGTTCGAGGTCATCAACTTCGCCATGGCCGCCTACAGCCCCCTGCACCGGCTGGACTCCTACCTGACCAAGGTCCGCGATTACCGTCCCGACCTCGTTCTCTACTCGGCCACCATGCTCGACCCCCGCCTGCTGGACATCCACCTTCGCAGCCTCGTGGCCGACGGGACCGACCTCAAGTACAAGTTCCTCCGCGACGCCATGGCCGAGGTCCGCGCCTCGCCCGACGCGCCGGGCCAGGAGGCCGCGAACGATCCCCAGGACAGGAGCGGGCTCAAGCGCAAGCTCAAGCCCCACCTCGCCAGAATCAGCGACGCGACCGCCGCCGAGCTCGCCGAGCGATGCCGCGAGGACGGCACCCGCATGGCCATGGTGGTGATCCCCCGAGTGGGGAAGGCCGACGCCCCCGACGAGCGAGCGGGCACCATGGCCCGGCTCACCGCCACCGCCAATCGCCTGAACGTCCCCCTGTTCGACCTGTCGGCAACGTTCGACGAGCACGACCCCGCGACGATCGAGATCGCCCCCTGGGACGATCACCCCAACGGGGTCGGGCATCGCCTCCTGTTCGAGAGCCTCGCCCAGAAGCTCGTCGAGGATCACGCACTGTACCGCACGCTCTTCGGCATCGCTCCGCCCGAGGGCCCGACCACCGTCCCGGTTCCCGTGGAGCCTCCCGCACCTCGCCCCTGATCCTCGCGACGAGAGAGGAATCGCCCATGATCGCCGACTTGCACCACCTGAGCGGGCTTCTGGAAAACGCCGCCGCGCGCCGGCCCGAGGCCGAGGCCGTGAGGGACGAGCAGGGGCAGAGCCTCACCTATCGCGAGCTCGACCACGCCGCCGACCGCCTGGCCGCGAGGCTCGCCCGATGGGGCGTGGGGCGGGGCGACCGCGTGGGGATCCTCCTGCCCAAATCCCTGGAGGCCGTCGTCGCGATCCACGGGATCCTCAAAACGGGCGCCGCTTATGTGCCGGTCGATGCGTCGGCCCCGCCTCTGCGGGGCGCGGGGATCCTCGCCGATTGCGGGGCCCGCGCGGTGATCGTCACGGCCGCGCTGGTCCCCGCCCTGCGCGAGCACTGGCCCGGCCCGGCCCCCCTGCCCCGGCTGATCGTGGTGGGCGAAACCGACCCGGGCCTCGATCATGCGGGCTGGGATGAGATCCATGAGGACGACGCCCCGTCGCCGCTCTGGCCCGAGCGCGCGGCCGACGACCTGGCCTACATCCTCTGGACCTCGGGATCGACCGGCCGACCCAAGGGCGTGATGCTCTCTCACGCCAACGCGTTTTGCTTCCTGGATTGGTGCGAGTCCACGCTCGACCTGCGCGACGGGGACCGCTTCAGCTCGCACGCGCCGTTTCATTTCGACCTGTCGATCCTCGACCTCTTCGCCTCGTGCCGACGCGCCGGGACGCTCGTCCTGATCGGCGAGGCCCTGGGCCGCGACCCCGCGAGGCTCGGCACGTTCCTGGCCGAGAACCCGGTGGACGTGTGGTACTCGGCCCCGTCGATTCTGGGCCTCCTGTGCGACCTCGGGGGGATCGACCGGCCGGGCTTCATCCCCCCGCGCGTGGTCCTGTTCGCCGGCGAGGTGTTCCCGATCCGGGGGCTCAGGCGCCTGCGAGGCGCCTGGCCCGAGGCGCTGATGTGGAACCTCTACGGGCCGACCGAGACCAACGTGTGCACCGCCGAGCCGATCCCGCGAACGATCCCCGAGGACCAGCTTGACGCCTTCCCCATCGGCCGCGTGTGCCCTCCGCTGGAGGCCCGCGTGATCGATGCCCGCGGCGAGGACGTGGACGCGGGGGGCCTGGGCGAGTTGATCATCCGGGGGCCCGGCGTGACCCGCGGCTACTTCGGCCGCCCCGACCTCACGGCGCAGGCGTTCGTGCACGACGGGTCGGGCGAGTGGTACCGCACCGGCGACCTGGTCGAGGACGACGGCACGGGCCGGTACCGGTTCCGCGGGCGAGTCGATCGCATGGTCAAGAAGCGGGGCTACCGGATCGAGCTGGGCGAGATCGAGTCGGCCCTGCATCGCCACGAGGACATCGCCTGCGCCGCCGTGGTCGCCGAAACCCATGAGGACGGCGTGGCGATCTCGGCCTTCGTGGCCATGAAGCCGGGCCGCAAGCCGTCGATCATCGCCATGAAGCGCCATTGCAGCCTCCTCCTGCCGCATTACATGATCCCCGACCGGGTCGCCTTCGTGGCCCACATGCCGCGGACCTCGACCGACAAGGTGGACTACCAGGGGCTCGCCCGGCTCAAATCGGCCACCGCCGGTTAGATCGCCCCGGCCTCACCTCGCCGCTTGAAAGACTCCTCATGAAATTCCCCGTGCGCCTCGGCTGGAAGCCCATCTTCTACAAAGCGATTGTGCCGGCCCTGCGGCGTCTGGGGCGGCAGCGGTGCGACCTTGCGCTCGGGATGCTGGGCCGGGCCGTGTCGCTATGGCCGGCGCGAGGCCGGGGGCATCGCCGGGCACTCTCCGACGCAAGCCTTTCCCTGAGGGCCGGATGGCCCGAATCCACGCGCCGGGATCTCGCCCGCAACGTCTCGCGATTCGCCGCGAGGGATTGCCCGCTCGACGGGACGACCGACGCCGAGGCGCTGGCGAGGTTCACCTTCTCGGGCTGGGAGCACCTGCAAGCGGCGATCGACGCCGGCCGGGGCGTGATCCTGGTCGGCTGCCATTTCGGGGCGTATCTCTCGGGTCTTCACGGGATCATGCGTCGCGGGGTGCCGATCCGCCTGCTCGCGCAGAGGCCCTCGCACGTTTCGGGATATCTGCAAGCGAGGCTCGATGACGCCGAGGGGCCGCACCCGCAGTCGGGCTTCTTCCTGCGTCGCCACATGCCCGCGGGCGAAGGGGCCGAGAAGCTGCTGAAGGCCCGCGCGGCCCTTCGCGACGGCCTGGCCGTCTACTTCTGCGGCGACGTGCCCTGGCCGTCCTCGCACGCCAGGCCGGGGCGATTCCTGGGCCGCGACCTCCGGTTCCAGGCCGCCTGGGCCGACCTCGCCGCGATCACGGGCGCGGCGGTCCTGCCGGTGTTCGCCCACCACGAGCCCGGCGGTCGATACGCGGTGCAGATCGACCCGCCGTTCCCGCCCGACCCGGTCACGGCCGTGCCCCGCTACCTGGAGCGTCTGGAACGCGAGATCCTCGCCCGGCCTGATGAGGCCGTGGCTTACCTTTCGTGGCCTTGCTATCGTGCCGCGGCTCGCGACGTCGCCACGCGGCGAGTCTTGCTGATGCAACCCGTTTAATCTTGGCAGGCCCCTCGTGCGGCGTCCCAGGCTACGAATTTGGATGTTGATGGCTCTGGTCGCGGCGACCGCGCTCGCGGCCCGTGGCTACCGAGAATTCCAGGTCAGGCGAGGGGCCCCGGCTCGACCCGCTTCAAGATTCTGTGTGTTCATTTCGGAGCCCGAATTCGGCCCTCCGATCGATATCAAGGTTGCCCCGCGTCCTCGAACATGGCCGGTGAATCTGGGCGTTGATCGGCACCTCGGGCCCTGATAGGGCGAGAAGAGCCCCTTCCCCTCGCGATCTCGCGACCTATACTCAGACGGTCGGCCGATGGGCAATGTGGATTCGCGCGCCAGGTGAGACGACCCCATGCAGCACGGTTTTTCGCTCGACCCCCGTGAGATCCTGGGCGTGGGGGGGGAAGCCTCGCTCCAGGAGATCCGCGACAGCTACCGCGACAAGGCGAAGCGGTATCACCCCGACCACGGCGGGGACGAGTGGATCTTCCGCGTGGTCTGCCGCGCGTACGAGATCCTCAGCACCGCGAGGGTCGCGGGCCGGGTCTCGACCGACGGGCCGGGCTACGCGCCTCCACCCCCTTCGGCGGCGTCCCGGCCTCATGTCGACCCGATGAAGCCCCCCACGGCGGCCGATACCGCGAAGAGGGCCGAGCGGACGAAGGTGGGCATCCACGACACGGCCAGCGACCCGGCGCGGATCGTGGACGTGGAGCTGTTCGTGGTCCGCTACGCGATCACCGACCCGATGCAGGCCCTGCTCTCCTCGGCCGACGAGCGCACGCTGAGCTGCACGCTGAACCTGGCCTGGCCCGGCCGGGGGTTCGTCCAGGTCGTGAACCCCGCGGCCGAGGACGCGATCCTGCCCATGGTCACGCGGGCGTTCGAGCCCCTGGCCAGGAAGACCCGCGCGATCGACTCGCGGGGCCGGGTCGAGGACTCCCGGTTCGCCGGATGGCTCAGCTACCCGAGCCACGCCAAGGCCACCGAGGCGCTGCAGGTCCTGCACAGGGCCTTCCTCGACGCCGGGCTGGGAATCTACCAGTGGACGCGAGAAATGACCGTGCCCCGCGACGATTCCTGAGCGAGCGGACGCGGGCAGGATGCCGGAGTCCGGGATCCTCGATCCCCAGGCGGATCGCGATCTGGAATCCGGCTCTGCCCTCCCCTACGGCCCGACCGGGGGGACCGGGGCGGGCGCGGGGGTGGCCTTGGGCTGGGCGATGGCGATCTTGAGGCCGATCTCGTTGGCCGCGTCGTAGGCCATGACCGCGTACTTGTGCAGGGTGGCCGAGTCGGCGGTCATGAGCATCGCGGTCCGGCCGGTGTTCTGCCTCAGGTCGCGGAGCTTGTTGACGAGGTTCCGGGCATCGCTCAGGGTCTCGTGGTCGATCTTGAGCCCTCCGCTGGGGTCGATCTCCACGAGGATGTAATCCTTCTGGAGGTCGTCGAGCGTGCGGCCCGATCCCTGGGTGGCCACGCCCTTGCCCTGCTCGGGGTTGGGCTTGGGGACCTCCAGGGTCTTGAAGATCACGGTCGAGGCCGTCACGAGGAAGAAGAGAACGAGCTGGAACGCCACGTCGACCATCGCCGCCAGGTCCAGCTCCTCGACGGTGTCCGCGCCCTGGCGGGTGAAGGTGAACTCGGCGGCCTCCTCGTCCTCCTCGTCGGGGTCGTACGCGTCGTTGTCCTCGTCCACTTCGAGCATCACGACCTGGGACTTGGGCCTGAGATTCAGGTCGAAATCGCGGGTCACGGCGCTGTCGTAGGCCAGCGGGTCGAGGTCGTCGGTCGTGGCCTTCGGCACGCTGCCCGGCAGGGGGGGAGGCGCGGATCGGGAGGGCGTGGGCTTCGCCCGGGGCGGGGGTGTCGGGGCGGGCGTCGGCGCGGGGCCGGGGCGAGAGATCGTCGGTTTCTCGACCGTGTCGCCTTCTTCCAGGTCCTTGTCGATCACGAACCGGCTGAGGTCGCGGTCGTCCTCGTCCTCGTCGTCGTCCACGAGCGCCTGGAGCGTGGGCGGGTTGACGATGGCCTGGTCCCCCGCGAGCGCCGCGGTCAGGCCGGGGTGGTCGGCCAGGCGGGCCCACGGGTCGGTCGATCCGGCGGGCCGGACGAGGTCGTCCTCGCCGATCTCGCCGCGGGCGATCCCCGCGCGGACGGCGGCCGGGGTGAGGTTCCGCTCCACTTCCAGGCGATCGCTGTGAAAGATATCCCAGTTGGCCAAGGCCCAGATCCTCGCAAACGGGTGTTCGAGTGGGTTCAGTCGGGCTCTTGCACGCCGATATGCAGCGCCACGCCCTCGACCTCGCCCACGGCGGCGGCGGTCTTCAAAACGGCCCCGTGGGCCACCTCGCCGTCGGCCTGGAGGACCACCTTGCGCAGGCCGCGGGCCACGCCCTCCTTCACGGCCTCTTTCACGTTGTCCAGGGTGGCCTCGGGCCCGTCGGGGGCGTCGCCGAGGATGATCCGCGGCTCCCCGCCCTGCGTGGCGGGGCGGAGCAGCCAGATCTGGGTGAAGGTGTCCTCGGGGACCCCCACGCCGTGCTTGGCCTCGGGCACGTTCAGCTCGCTGCCGGTCAGCTGGATCGAGAAGAGCATGAAGGTCATGAGCTGGAACACCACGTCGACCATCGGCGTGAGGTCGATGTGCTCGTCGCGTTCGGCGCTGGCCTGGCGGCGGAATAACATGGGAAGGCGGCCTCGCGTCCTGAAGTCGTCACGTCACGCCATGCCGGGTCGGGTCAACGCAAGACGGTGCGGGACTTCTCGGACCGGGCCGCGGCCCGACCGTCGCGGGCCTCGATCGCCTCGAGGATCTCGATGAAGTCGCCGAGCTGACGTTCGGTCATGTCGCGCAGGTGGCGGAGCTTGGCGTGGATGTCGTTGCCCAGAACCATCATGGGCGTCGCAATCAGCAAGCCGGCGCCCGTGGCCCACAGGGCCAGGGAGATGTCGGCGGCCAGGAGCTTGGGGTCCACCTTGTCGCCGCCGCCGATGCGCCCGAAGGCCCCGATCATCGAGGCCACCGTGCCGAGCAGCCCGAGCAAAGGGCCCATGCGCACGATGGTGGAGATCGACGCGATCCGGTTCTCCATGGCCGCGATCACCTCGGTGTGGAACTCCATCACGAGCACCTGCTTGACCTTGGCCAGCCCCTTCTCGCGCACCCGCAGGGCCACGGCGATCAGCTGGGCCAGGGCCGAGTGCCAGTACATGGGGCTGGCGCACAGGTCCACCGCGCCCTGGAAATTCCCCTTGCTGGTGAGGTCGCGGACCTGCGAGATCAGGCTCGCGGCCTCCTCGTTCTTGAGCCCCTTCTTGCCCAGGTTCCGGTACAGGAGCACGGCGTTGTACACGCCCCAGATGGCGAGCAGGGCCAGCATTCCATAGATCACGTAACCGAAGGCGTCGATGATCTTGGTGATCTCGAGGCCCTTGCCGGGGGTCTTGGGAGCTGCCATCGAGCACTCTCGTCCGGGGTGGTTCAACCGAAACAGCGAGGGGGAGTCGGGGGCCCGGCAGAGAGCCGGGGCCCGCCTATCCCGGCATTGTGCCGCATGGAGGCATGGTCCCGCAAGGGGGCCCGACGCCGGAACCTCCTCGCCCCTGGCCCCGGCCCGGTCCCCGGGCGGCCCCGGGGCCGATGGCTTGCTCTGCAAGGCCCGGCGCGAGACAATCATCCGGCCAGCGCCCTCAGGCGCTCCTTTCTCTCGGGGCCTTCGCCGATGCCGCGCACCGTGCTGATCGTTGACGACGAGCGCGACACGAACGACCTACTCGCCGGACTCGTGCAGGCTCGGGGCTTCGAGCCGATCCAGGTCTTCTCGGGCGGCCCCGTGCTCGAACTGGTGCGCGAGAAGGCGCCCGACCTCGTTTTGCTCGACCTCATGATGCCCGACGTGGACGGGTTCGCCGTGTGCGAGCAGCTCAAGCGCAACCGCGAGACGAACCTGATCCCCGTCCTGATGGTCACCGCGCTGAACGACGCCGACCACCGCGCCCACGGGGTGCGCGTGGGGGCCAACGGCTACGTGGCCAAGCCCTTCACGCCCGACCAGCTCTTCGCGGCGATCGACTCGGCGCTCGAATGGCGCAAGCTCCACAGCCAGCACGGCGTGTCCGGCGAGATCCAGTTCGACATCCGCAGCGAGCTGTCGTATCTCCAGCAGACCAACGACATGCTCTCGGACCTCTACCTCCACACCCCGCTGACCGAACGCCAGATCAAAGACCTCCGCCAGGCCGTGATGGAGATGGGCGGCAACGCGATCGAGTGGGGACACCGCAAGAACGCGGATTTACCCCTGCGCATCACCTACCGCATCGGCACCGATCACGTGACCCTGGTCATCCGGGACCAGGGGCCCGGCTTCGACCGCTCGGACCTCGCCCACGCCGCGCAGGACGAAGACCCCATCGCCCACCTGGACGTCCGCAACGACCTGGGCCTGCGCGAGGGGGGCTTCGGCATCATGCTGGCCAAGGGCCTGGTGGACGAGTTCCGCTACAACGACAAGGGCAACGAGGTCACGCTGGTCAAGCGGTTCGACCCCCTCGCCCAGAAGGACGGGACGCCCGATGATCGCTCGCCCTTCGACAACTGATTACGCCCCGTTCTTCGACACCTACGTGTCGCTCGTGCCCGAGGACGACATCCTCCCGCTCCTGCGCTCGCAGCTCGCGAGCACGCTCTCGCTCGTGCAGGCCATCGGCGAGGAGAGGGCCCTCGACCTCCACCCTCCGTACACCTGGTGCACGAAGCAGGTGCTCGGCCACCTGATCGACTGCGAGCGGGTCTTCGGCTACCGCGCCCTGCGGTTCGCCCGAGGCGACGCCACCCCCCTGCCCGGCTTCGACGAGAACCTGTACGACACCCACGCGAACTTCAACGGCGTGGCCCTGAGCGACCTGGCCGACGAGTTCGCCTCGCTCCGCCGCTCGCACATCCACTTCTTCAACGCGCTCACGCCCGAGGCCTGGGCGCGAGGCGGATCGGCCAACGGGGGGCCCGTGACCGTGCTCACGCTGGCCTTCATCCTCGTGGGGCACGAACGCCACCACACCCAGATCCTCCGCAAACGCTTCGGCCTGGGTGAGTGAGGGGAAGGCGTTTCACGCAGAGCACGCGGAGAAGACCGGCAGAGAGTTTGGGCCTCACCTCGTTCCCGCGCCCGGTGTTAAGAATGCCGTCCTCGATGCTCGGCGACGGCCTCTCCGGTCGGCATGGGTCCGTGCCTGGGCGGCTTCCGATCGCGGACGAGGCGGAGCCTCGAAGACGGCATTCCCACGCAGAGCATGGGAACGAGTTCCTCTCATTTTCTCAGCGTCCTTTGCGGATCTCTGCGTGAAACGTCTTCCTTCCTTCTCCCCGCGCTCTGCGTGAAACGTCTTCAGCGTCGGGTCCCCGCCACGTTCACGCCGCTTCCGATGATCAGGTCGTGATCATAGGCCCAGTCGTACAGGCGTCCGCTGCGGGCGGGCCTCAGCTCGGCGAGGTCGTCGAACCCCTCCTCGGCGAACCACGTTTTGAGATCCTCGACCGTGTGGTGCGACTGGTAGCGGGGGGCGTACCAGTCGAAGTTGTCGCACACGCGCAGGGTCCAGTCCGGATGGTTCGAGAAGTTGGCGACCTTGTTGAGCGTCCTGTTCAGGACGGGCACGCCGCCCAGCACGCCCGCCGCCGCGCACATGGACTCGAGCACCCGGGCGGGCATGCGCGTGGTGATCGCCCGCAGAGCCGAGTTCACCCATTCTTGCGCTCGCACGTTCTGGCGGTAGAGCCACACGGCCAGCCGTCCGCCCGGCTTCACCTTGCTCGCGACCTGCGCGAACGCCTTGCGGGGGTCGGGGCTATGGTGCAGCACTCCGATCGAGAACGCGGCGTCGAACGACGCGTCGGCCACCGGCAGGTCGAGCAAATCGGCCTGCACGATCGTCACGTTCGGGAACCCCGCGCACAGGGAGGCGGCCTTCTCCACGGCCGAGCTGAGATCCACGCCCAGCAGGCTCACCCCATGATCGCCCAGGAGCCGCGCATAGCGCCCTCCTCCGCAACCGGCGTCGAGCACGAGCTTCCCGCGAAGACTCTCGGGCTCCAGCCCCGTCTTCACGCGGAACACGCTCAGGTCTTCCTCGGGACGCGCCACATCGTAGCGGTTCCACTGCCGCCCGAAGCTCTCCACATAGGGCTCGCCCGCGAGCCGGGGGACCTTGGCGACGATCGGGAACACCGACCCGCACGCCTCGCAGAGCAACGCCTCGCCCGAAGCCCCGCCCAGACGGGAACCACACCGGGGACACCGCAACAGATCGCCGATTTCAGCATTCATCCCGCGATTATACCGCACAGATCGAAGAGTTTCACGCAGAGGACGCGGAGGCGACGCATCGAAAAGGAATCGCCATTTGGGAACTCTCGATTCGGTCTTCTCCGCGTCCCCTGCGTCCCTCTGCGCCCTCTGCGTGAAACGCACTTCCTCGCACGACGGGTCCGGTCATCCCAACGCGCGGTGTCGAGGGCTTGCCTGACGCTCGCGTTTCGAGGCGGGCTGGCAACGGCTCGCGCATCGGGCGACAATCCGGCCAGGACCGCGCAGGTGGGCTGAGGGCGTCCAAGTGGATTCATCGATCTTCGAACTCGCAAACACCGCCGCCCGGGGCGTGGGGCGTTCCGCCGGCGTGGTCGTCGCCGTGTCGGGCGGGGCCGACAGCGTGGCCCTGGTGCGCCTGCTTCATGCGATCCGGGAGGAGCACGATTTGCGGCTCTCGGTGGCCCACCTCGACCACGGGACGCGCGGCGAGGCGGCTCGCGAGGATGCCGCGTTCGTCGAGGATCTGGCGGCGAAGCTCGGCCTGCCGTTCGACCTGGGCCACTGGTCCCCCTCGCGAGCCGCCCACTTCGAGGCCGACGCCCGCAAGGCCCGCTATGCCTGGCTCGCGCAGGTCGCCCGCGAGCGATCCGCCGAACGGGTGGCGGTCGCCCACACGCGCGACGACCAGGCCGAGACGATCCTCCACCGGATCGTGCGGGGCACGGGCCTGAGGGGGCTCGCCGGGATGCCCGAACGCCGGACTTTGGGCGACGGCGTGACTATCGTCCGGCCCCTGCTGGACGTGTCGCGATCGAGCTTGCGAGCTTATCTCGCGACGATCGGCCAGATTTTCCGCGAGGATGCCACCAACGCCGACCTCTCCCGAACCCGCAACCGGATCCGCCATGATTTGCTGCCCAAAATCGCCGCCGGGTACAACCCGAGGATCGTCGAGGCGCTGGCGCAGCTCGGGCGGATCGCGGGCGAGGCGCACGAGCCGACCGAACGCCTCGCCCGCGACGCCATCGTGCTCGCGCAGGGCCGCGAGATCGTGCTGGACGGCGAGGCCCTGGTGCCCCTGCCCGTGTCGTCGCGTGCGGAGGTCCTCCGCACGGCCTGGCGACGCGCAGGTTGGCCCGAGGCCGCCATGGCCGCGAGGCACTGGCTGGCGATCGCCCGCCTCGTGGACCGGCCCGGCTCCCGGCTCACGACCGCCTACGCCGTGGACGCGGTGCACGACGGCGGTCTCCTGAGGCTGTCCCGGCCCGAGGCACGGGGCCACGTCGTCGAGCCTCCGGTGCGGCTCCCGATCCCGGGCTCGGCCGAGTGGGGCGGTCGGACGATCGTGGCGAGCGAGAACGCCGGGGCCCCTCACGACGAGCGGATCGACCGCGACCGCCTGGCTCTTCTCGATGCGCCAGGCCTGGAGATCCGAGGCGCTCGCGACGGCGACCGGTTCGACCCTCTGGGGCTGGACGGCCACGAGCAGGGACTCAACGACTTCTTCCGGGGCCGGGGCGTGCCCCCCGCGGAGCGATCCCGCGTGCCCCTCGTGTGCGACGCCCGGGGCATCGTCTGGGTGGTCGGCCACCGCATCGCCCACCGCGCACGGATCACGCCCGAGACCCGGGCCGAGGTGAGGCTTCGCGCACACAATTGAAGCGGATGGGAAGACGTTTCACGCAGAGGGCGCGGAGGGCGCGGAGAAGACGGGAGGGCGGTTCAGGATCTCCCCTTCAACTCGTTCCCACGCTCCGCTTGGGAATGCCATTTTTGAGGTTCCGCCTCGTCCGCGATCAGCACCCGCGTAGACACGCATCCCTATCGACAGGACAGACCGACGCGGAGCGTCATGGACGGCATTCCCACGCGGAGCATGGGAGCGAGTTCATTCCTCGCTTCACCGCGTCCCCTCTGCGTTGTCGGAGTGAAACGTCTCCGCATTTCCGATTCGAGCGAGAGGGGCCTGGACGCGGGCATTCCCGGGCACGCTGATAGCAAAGTCATAAGCTCGTCCCGGTGAAGAGTCTGATCGCACGGCCGACATCCCAGCAGAGGGCGTCGGCTGCCCCGCGCATCGACCCATCGGCCTCGGCACAGCCGGTCGCCCGTAGGGCCGTCAACGCGG
>JANOBY010000092.1:0-12467 GCA_031411935.1 Planctomycetales bacterium
TCTCGAGCACCGTGCCGAACTTGATGGCCTCATAGATCTCGGGCTCGTTCATCCGGTCCAGGCGGATGCATTTGGCGTAGCAGCCCCCTTCGAAGTTGAAAACCCCGTCGTCGCTCCACCCGTGCTCATCGTCGCCGATCAGGTGGCGATGCGGGTCGGCCGACAGGGTGGTCTTGCCGGTGCCCGAGAGCCCGAAGAACAGGGCCACGTCCCCCCGGGCGCCCACATTCGCCGAGCAGTGCATGGAGAGCACCCCGGCGCGGGGCAGAATGGTGTTCAGGATGCTGAAGACCGACTTCTTGATCTCGCCCGCATACAGGGTCCCGCCGATCAGGACGACCCGTTCCTCGAAGTTGAGGATGATGAAAACCTCGCTACGGGTCCCGTCTCGCTCGGGGACCGCCTTGAAGTCGGGGGCCGCGAGGATCGTGAACTCGGGCTTGTGGGTCGCCATCTCCTCGACGGTCGGCTCGACGAAGAGTTGGTGCGCGAACAGGGCATGGTACGCGCGCTCGCAGATCACGCGGATCGGCAGTCGGTGCTTCGGGTCGGTCCCTCCGAAGGCGTCCCGGACCCAGACCTCGCGTTCGCTCAGGTGCCTCTCGACCCGTTCCCGGAGGGCGGCGAACTTGCCGGCGTCGAACGGTTGGTTGACCGAACCCCAATCCACGTCGGCCTCGACGCCGGGCTCCCGGACGATGAACTTGTCCTTCGGCGAGCGGCCGGTGAATGCGCCCGTGCGGAACACCATCGCACCTTGATGCGACAATTCCCCCTCGCCTCGCGACACGGCATGTTCGACGAGCACGGCCTGGGGGAGATTCTTGTGGCGGGCGGGGGCGGATGGTGCGGTCGGCGTCATAACCTCATTCTCTCCAAAGCGTCGAACTGTTCGGCTTCAGGCGATGCAAGGTTCCCCTCGGTGAGGGGTCGCCGTCAAGTCTTGATGCGAAATCCGCGTCACCAACCCCAGGTACCTGGCGCTCCCTTGAACGGGCCGACGATCTCCCGAGTGAGCCAGCCTCCGTAGAAATCCCCTTCCTGGGAGGTCACCCGTTCCTCATCCACGAAGCAAGCATCCACCCGGCTCGGATAGAAGGCCAGATGGTCCTTGATTGCGGCGAAACGCGGCGAAGGTTCGGCGTAGAACCAGCATGCCTCTCGCGATCGTCGGCCGCCGACCACGAGGTCGAAGTAGCCGGCGCGGCCCTTGAATTCGCAGAAGGTCGATCGCGCCGAGGGCATGAGGAATTCGACCCTCACATCCTCGCGGGGGAGATAGAACACGGGCGGATGGCTCGTCTCGAGCACGCGATAGGCCCGCGTGGTCGAGGCAATCTCTTCCCCACCGAATTCGACCTTCACCCGTCGGGACGAAGGTTCGAGGCGGGGCGGGCGGGGATAATCCCAGACCGATTCCTGGCCCGGCCCGGGCTCGATGCGCTGTCTTCCGGCCATGACCTGGAGACCTCCCGACGAGGATCAGTCGCGGGCACCGACCCTCGGTGCCTCTTCTGTTCTACACGCGAGCCGTTGGATGTCCAGGTCGGCGGCGGGGGTCGTGTCGGCTTTCAGGATCCTCGCCATCACGTCCAGGGCCGCCTCGTTCTCGGCCTCGGTGTTCGAGGCGATGGCGTCCCTGGGCACGCAAAGCTTGAAGTCCCTGAGATAGGCGTCGTTGGCGGTGAACAGCACGCAGATGTTGCCCGCCATCCCGCAGAGGATGAGGGTCTGGGCCCCCAGGTACTCGAGCAAAATGTCCAGGCTCGTCGAGAAGAACCCCGAGTGCTTGGGCTTGAGGACGAAGTAGTCCTCGGGCCCGGGGCGGAGCTTCTCGACGATCGGGCGGCCCCTCACCCGGTCGTCCAGGCAGTGCTCAACCTGGGTGTTGAAGTTCGACTGCCAGCGGCCGAAGTTGTCGTTCACATAGATAATGGGCACGCGGGCCTTCAAGGCTTTCTGCTTGAGCAAGACGATGCGGTCGGCCATCGGCAGGGCGTGCCTGAGCATCTGGTCCCCCTCCTCGAACTCGAGGTCGTTGATCACGTCGATCAGCACGAGGGCGACGTTGCACTTGTCGGGTGCGTTGCCGTGCAGGTTCGTGTTCGGCTTGGACATGGGAGACCTCTCCGGAGGGGGAGGCCGTCAAGGTTGCAAGTTTCGAGCCGAGGTCAGACCTCCAGGCCCACCGCCCTCATGAGCGCCAGGGCGTTGCTGTTGCGGACCACGCCGGGCTTCATGCGGTAGTCGAAGCGCATCTGGCCGTCCTCGAAGTGGTCCTCGAAGTGCACGTTCGCCGCGCGAGGGGCGAGCCGCTCCGCGACCTCGGCCAGGGCCAGGTCGTGCGTGGTCACGAACCCGATCGCCCCCAGCTCGATGAGCCCGCGGACAACCGACGACGAACCCGCGAGCCGGTCGTGCGAGTTCGTCCCGTGGAGGATCTCGTCCAGCAGGAAGAACAGGGGGAGCTCTCCGCGGGCCAGGTCCACCACCTGCCTGAGTCGGAGGATCTCGGCATAGAACCGGGACTTGCCCTCCTGGAGAGAGTCCTGAATCCGCAGGGTCGCCCCGATGGCCATGGGCGTGACGCTCATGCGGGTCGCCCGCACCTTGCCCCCCGCGAGGGCCAGGACGATGTTCGTGCCCACGGCCCGCAGGAGGGTGGACTTGCCCGACATGTTGGAGCCGCTCACGACCAAAGCGCGAAGCTCTCCGCCCAGACTCACGTCGTTCCGCACGCATTTCGAGGCCGCCAGGAGAGGGTGGCCGATCCCCAGGGCCTCGACCGAGGGGCCTCCGTGCTCGCGGATCTCGGGGAACACCGCGTCGGGATTCTCGAACGCGTGCGCGGCGAGGGAGCTGAGGGCCTCGAACTCCCCAAGGACCGCGACCCATCCCGCCACCTGACGCCCCGAATGCCGCCTCCAGGCCTCCACGGCCATGGCCACCTGCGTGCCCCACAGGAGGACCGCCGAGACCGGCGCGAACAGCATGTTCCTCCGCCACTGGAGCAGATCCACCCGCTTCCAGAGCGTCTGGATGCGCGACGAGGCCGTGGCATGGGCGTCGAACAGCGAATCCTTCAGCGTGACCAGCCGGGGCGACGAGAATGTCTCCCGCTCGATCCGGTCCAGCAGGGCCGTGAGCCGGGCGAGGTCGTGCGTCCTCTGCTCGATCGCCTTCAGGATCCGTCCGCACGGTTTCATGAGCCAGAACGCGAACAGCCCCTCGACCGCCAAAGCCGCCAGCACGAGGCGCGAGTCCAGCCCGAAGAACCAGCCCACCGCCGCGACCAGGCCCACAAGACCGAGGACCACGGCGGCCGGCCTCGCGACTGGAAGGGGGATCGCTTCGGATCCCTCGCACCAGGCGGTGAGGGCCTTCAGGTCGATCGGCTCGCCCATGCCCTGGGCCAGGTCGATCAGGTCCTGGCGGAGGTCGAGCTTCAGGATCAGCTCCTCGACGGCCTCCTGGCGGAGCCGGATCGTCGCGGCGTCCGCGGGCGCGAGGAGCCACGAGGCGAGCGTGGATTCCCCCGTGACCGAGACCGCCGTCGAGATGCGCTGAAAGAGCGACCCGCGGCCGAAAAGGTCGAGGTCGCCCGCGTAGAGGTGATCTTCGCGGGAGAAGTTGGCGCCGTCCCGACCGGTGCCGATCCATCTGTCCTCGATCCGGGCGAGTCCTCGCTCGTAGATCGCGACGATGTGGGCGTCGCGGTCGCGTTCGCGGGCCGTGCGCCCGTGGATCCACACGAGGACCACGAAGGCCAGGGCCGGAAGCGCGAGCCACCACGCCGAGATCCATCCGCCCCAGAACGAGACGAGGGCGACCAGCCCCGCGACTACGAACACCAGCAAGCGAGCGTTGGCAAGGGCCATGTCGCGACGATCGAGGACGGCGATGGCTTCCTGGGCCGTCGAGAGCCTCCGCGTGTATTCTTCGTGAGGCCAGGCGGAGCTGTGGGGCACGTTCGGGGCGTCGGGGAGGGTCGTCACGCCAGGACCTTCTCGATCACATTGCCGTGGACGTCGGTCAGCCGTCGCTGGATGCCGTTGTGGTAGAAGGTGAGCCGGGTGTGGTCGATCCCCAGCAAGTGGAGCACGGTGGCGTGCAGGTCGTAGACCGAGGTCTTGTCCTCCACGCCCGAGTAGCCCACCTCGTCGGTCTTGCCCAGGGTGAAACCGGGCTTCAGCCCGGCGCCCGCCATCCAGCAGGTGAAGCCCGACTGGTGATGGTCGCGTCCCTTGCCGCCGATCCCCTGGGTGAACGGGGTGCGTCCGAATTCGGTCGTCCAGAGCACGAGCGTGTCGTCGAGCAGGCCCCTCTGCTTCAGGTCCTTTAAGAGGCCCGCGACCGGGCGGTCCATCACGGCGGCCTGCGTGCGGTGGTTGTCCACAAGGTCCTCGTGGGCGTCCCAGTTGATCCGGGGCGAGCCGAAGGCCCCTCCGTTGTAGATCTGCACGAAGCGCACGTCACGCTCGATGAGCCGGCGGGCGAGCAGGCAATTGCGCCCGAAGGCCTCGCTGGCCGGCGTGTCCAGGCCGTAGAGGGTCCGGGTCGCCGCGGATTCGCCCGAGAACTCGGTGACTTCGGGGATGCTCATCTGCATACGCCCCGCAAGCTCGTAGGCGCGAATCCTCGCCTCAAGGGCCGAGTCCCCGGGATGGCGATCGGCATACTCGCGGTTCATGGCTTCAAGCGACTGGACGCCCGCGCGACGGCGTTCCGGGGTGATCCCCTCGGGCGTGTAGAGGTCCGAGATCGGCTCGCCCGAGGTCCGGAACGCCACGCCCTGATGGTTCGCGGGCAGGAAACCCGAGGTCCAGTTGATCGCCCCTCCGGCGGGCACCCCGCGAGGGTCGGGCAGGACGACGAAGGTGGGGAGGTTCTCGTTCTCGCTGCCCAGACCATAGGACATCCAGGCCCCGAGGCACGGGAACCCGTTCATGGTGAACCCGCTGTTCATCTGGAACGTGGCGGGCGTGTGGTTCGACGACTTGGCGACCATGGCCTGCAGGAACGTCATGTCGTCCACGCACGAGGCCAGGTTGGGCAGGAGGTCGCTCATCCACTTGCCCGACTCGCCATGCTGCCGGAACGCGAACGGGCTCTTGAGGAGGCGGCCGGGCTGCCCGAAGAAGGTCTCGCCCTTCCCCTTGCCCTCGAGCTCGGTCCCGTCCAGGCGCGCGAGTTCGGGCTTGTAGTCGTAGGTGTCGAGGTGGCTCACCCCCCCGCACGCGAAGATCTGGATCACCCGCCTCGCCCTGGGCGGATGATGGGGCGGCCGATCAACGTCCTCCCCCCTTCGCATGGATCCGCGGGCGGAATCGGCCAGCATCCACGACAGGGCCACCGAGCCCAGGCCGGCACCTGCGTCCCTCAGGAAACGCCGACGAGACGACGCCGCGGGATCAATCCACATAGACAAACTCCGTGGCGTTCAGGAGGGTCCAGGCCACATCCTCCAGGCCGTGCGACCGGGCCAGCCCGGCCGATCGCCTCAGTTCATCGGGAGTCGGCGACCGGCCCAGGGTGAGCCCATACATGCGTTCGATGGCCTTCGCCGTGTCGGCCCCCGACTCCCGCGACGACCGTTCCGCAAGGTGCCCGGCCTGCCGGATCACGAACGAGTCGTTCATGAGCGCCAGGGCCTGCAAAGGCGTGGTGGTCAGGCCCCGCCTGGGGGTCTTGGTGGCCGGGTCGGGGCAGTCGAGCGCATCGAGCAGGGGGCTCTTGGCCGAGAGCACGTGGATCCGATAGATCGTCCGGCGATTGAACTCGGGGCCGACCGGGTCGGTGAGCGTGTAGATGTTCGAGCCGAACACCGTGACGGTGAACGGGCGGAAGCTCGGCCCGCCCATGGCCGGATTCAGCTGTCCGCTGACCGAGAGCATGGCGTCGCGAATCGCCTCGCCCTCGAGCCGTCGCGGCGGGTACCGCCAGAGGAGCCTCGACTCGGAGTCCTTCGCGGAGGAGGCCGCGTTGAAGCGGGACGACCTCTGGTAGGCCTCGGATTCGACGATCTTTCGGTGCAGGGCCTTCAGGCTCCCGCCCGAGTCGCGCAATTCGCAGGCCAGCCAGTCGAGCAACTCGGGATGGCTCGGGCGGTCCCCGTTCACGCCGAAATCGTTGGGGGTGGCGACCAGGCCCGCGCCGAAGTGGTAGTGCCACACGCGGTTGGCCATGACCCTCCAGGCGAGCGGGTTGTCCCGGTTCGTCAGCCACTCGGCCAGGGCCAGGCGGCGAGAGCCTTCGGGTGCGTCGGGCTCGATCCGCCAGTCGGCCTTCGGCTCCTTCAAGGCCGAGAGGCCGCCCGCCGAGACCGCCTTGCCGGGCTTCTCCACGTCTCCGCGTGCCAGGACGTGCGTGACGCCCGCCCCGGAGGGCGTGGCCGCGTAGACCCTGGGCACGGACGGGATGGCGGCGATCTCGCGGCGGAGCCGGTCGCGAGTCTCGATGGCACGATCGCGCCGATCACGCTCCTCGGAGGTCAGGTTGGCCACGACCTCGGCCAGGCGAGGGCCGCCGGGCCCCTCGCGGTGAGACTCGGCGATCTCCTCGGGGGTGAGGGCGCGATCGTACAGTCTGACCTCATCCACCTCGCCTTCCAGGAACCCGTTGCCGGCCCCTCGCACCCGCAGGCCGATGGCGACCTCGGCCTGGCCCGCCCCGAAGCGTTGCAGGGGGGCCTCGGGCCGATAGGCCGGGCCGTAGGGCCGGCCGTTGCGGTAGGCGGTGATGGTGCCGTCCGACTCGTAGGCGATCGCCATGTGGACGGTCGCGCCGGCCAGCGTCTCCTGATCGGCGCCGGGGAGGTCGCGAGTCCGGCGGAAGCTGTCGCTGCCGGCGATCCACTTTCCCGCTTCGCGCTCTCCGTAAACGATCGCGTCGAACAGGCCCCGTTCCTTCGAGAGGAGGGAGACGGCCGCGCCCCCGCCCTGGTCCAGGGTCGAGAGTCGGACCCAGGTCTCCAGGGTCTTCGCTTCCAGATCCTCGGCGATGGGGCCCGCGATCAGGTGCGCCCCCTTGCCCGAGAGTTTGAGCCTGCCGTTGACGACCTCGGCCCCGCCTTCGAGGCGGCTCGGAAGGGAACCGTAATCGTCGCTCGCGTCCGCGTCGAAGGACCATCGGGCGATCGGGACGGGAACGGCTGACCGCGCACCGTCGCCCTGGCCCAGCAAACGGCGTCGGGCGTCGCGCTGGATCGCCAGGATCTCCCCTTCGGCCGCTCGCTTCTCCGCGCGAAGACGAGCGAGAGTGGTCTGGCGGGATTGAAGATCATTGGCGCTCAGGGCCACGCGCTCGCCGTGGTTCACGCCCGCGAGGGCCGAGGCGAAGCGATAGTAGTCTTCCTGGGGGATCGGGTCGAATTTGTGGTCGTGGCACCGGGCACAATTGACCGTCACGCCGAGGAAGGTCTGGCCCACGGCGGCGACCATGTCGTCCAGCTCTTCCTCGCGGGTCCGGGCCTGCATGATCTTGTTCGACTGGGCCTTGTTGGCCTCGTCCATCGGCCCCGCCACGAGGAACCCGGTGGCGGCGATCGTCCCCGAGGTGGCCCCCTCGATCAGGTCGCCCGCGATCTGCTCCCTCACGAAATCCGGGTAGGGCTTGTCCTCGTTCAGGCTCCGGATCACGTAATCGCGATACGGCCAGGCCAGCTCGCGGATCCGGTCGTATTCGAACCCGTGGCTCTCGCCGAACCGGGCCACGTCGAGCCAGTGCCGCGCCCATCGCTCGCCGTAGGCCGGTGAGGCGAGCAGGCGATCGACGAGCCGCGAATAGGCGTCCGGGGCCGTGTCCGACTCGAACGCCGCGACCTCCTCCGGCGAGGGGGGGAGCCCGCAGAGGTCGAACGAGAGGCGGCGGATGAGGCTCCTGCGGTCGGCCGGACCTTCGGGCTTCAGGCCCTCGGCGGTCATCCGCACGTCGAGGAATCGGTCGATCGGGTTCGGCTCGTTCGCGCTGAAGGGAAGGGCAGGGCGGGCCAGGGGACGCCAGGCCCATCGCTCGTCCTCGGGGCCGGTCAGCGGGACGATCTCGCCCGTCCACTCGGCCCCGGCGTCGATCCAGGCGCGGATCGCGTCGACTTCCTCGCGATCCAGAGGGGACTTCGGGGGCATCTTGCGACGCTCGACCATCTGCCAGATCCGGCTCCCGGCGGAGTCGCCGGGGATCAGCGCGGGGCCCGACTCGCCCCCCTCGATCGCCCCCTCGCGACGGACCAGGTTCAGGCCGCCCGTGGGCTCATCTCCCCGGTGGCACGATGCGCAGCGGCGGAGGATCGGCTCGACGGCGCGAAAGGGCGAGGGCCGGTCCCCGTCGTCGCCAAAGGCGCTCATCCGGGGCGACCCGAGTGCGGCCACCAGAAGGAGCGGGATCATGGGATATCGCAAGTCGATCGCCTCCGGAAACGCACGCCCTGCCGCTGCGCATCGAGCAAGATCGATCATACGGCCGGATCGAGGGGGATGCCAGGTTTCGGGAGCGGAACGGCGACACACTTCCGTCTTTGCGAAACTCGTTCCGGTCGGCTAGTCTCAAGAGGCGCCCCGTATCGTCATATCCTAAAAAATAGGCTACCGGTTATGTATGATCGCCAGGATTTTCTCGTGGTGTTGAAGGCCGTGCAGGAGGGCCGGATCGATGCGGGGCGGCTGGTCGACTCGGGGCCCGACTGGTTGTCGTCGTCCGACCGGCCGTTGTCCGACTACCTGAAGCAGAGCGGGTGGATCTCCGAGCCCGACTGGTCGGCGATCGAGTCCAGCCTTCGCATCAGGTTTCGGCTCCCCATGCCCCCCGGGGGGTATTCCGAGGACGACGGCCGCGCCGGCTCGACCGTGGACTACCAGCACGGGCTCGAGAGACCTCCCGGTTCCACCCGACAGCCATCCACGGACGGCAGTTCCGGGAGCGACGGCCTCGGCGATTTCGTCAAGATCGTGGTCAATGAAGGGCCGTCCCACGGCTTCGGGCCCCGCTATCACAACGTGGTGGAGCACGCGCCGGGGGGCCAGGGGATCGTCTATCGGGCCTGGGACACGCTGCTGAAGCGGGAAGTCGCGATCAAGGCGCTCCGCCCCGAGATCGCGAAGCACTACGATCACGTGAAGAGGTTTCGCGAGGAGGCCCGGGTCACGGCCTCCATGGCCCATCCGAACATCATCGCCGTGTACGAGACCGGCAACGAATGGGCCGAGCGTCCTTACTACTCGATGCCCTTGCTGGGCAGGCGCACGTTCCGCGACGAGATCCTGAGCCATCAGGAGGTGGCGATCGAGAAGCGATTCGAGGGGCGCGACTTCCGGAAGCTGATCGACGATTTCCTGAAGGTCTGCGACGCCATCCACTACGCCCACTCGGACAGGAAGGTGTTGCACCGTGACATCAAGGCCCGCAACGTGGTGATCGGCCCGTTCGGCGAGGTGATCATGCTCGACTGGGGCCTGGCCAAGCGGATCGGCGACCCCGAGGACATCCTGGCGCAGGGGCGTCCCAACCCGCACGAGGGGCTCGACGCGTCCCTGGCCGCGACGGTGCAGGGCCACCCGATCGGCACCCTGCCGTGCATGCCGCCCGAGCAGGCCGAGGGGGACCACTCGCGGATCGGCGAGAGGAGCGACGTGTTCGGGCTCGGGGCGCTGCTCTACCACGTGCTGACCGGCCGCGTCCCCTACCAGGGCAGCACGCGCGAGCAGCTCACCGAGGAGGCGATCAAGGCCGCGCCCACGGACGCCGGGCTGGTGGTCAAGGGCGTGCCCAAAGCCCTGGAAGCGATCGTCCGGAAGGCCATGGCCCGTGAGCCCCAGGACCGCTACGCCTCGGCCGCGGACCTCGCCGAGGACGTGCGACGATGGACAAACGACGAGCCGGTAAGCGTCCTGCCCGAAAACCGCAAGGCCAGGACCGCTCGCTGGTCCCGCAAGCATCAGCCCGCGGTCGCCGGCCTCTTCGCCCTCCTGGCTACGGCGCTCGTCGCGTCGATCGTGGGGATTTGGTTTGTACGCCAGGAATATCTGAGGGCGGAAGAGGAGAAAGGGAAATCGGAGCGAGCCACGATAGTGGCCACCGCGGGGCGGAAAGAGGCGGATCGGGCGACGGAGGTGGCGCAACGCGTGTTCTCGACCACGCTCACCTCCTTCGCCAATTTCCTGGGCAACGTCCCGCAGAGCGAGCGATTCCGGGCTCAATTGACGGACACCAACCTGCAGTTCAGCAAGGACCTGCTGGTCAGCCGTCCCGAAGACCCCAAGAACCAGCTCCTGACGGCGAGGATCGGCCTGCTCGCGGCCGATATCAACCGACTCCTGTTCCAGCACGAAGCCTCTCTCGCCCAGTATGAAGAGGCGATCCAGATGCTGGACAGCCTTGCCAGACGCTACCCGCAAGTGACGGACTACCGGATCCAGCTGGGTTGGACCCTGGTCGATCGGGGGATCCAGTATCTGGACCTCGGGCTCTACTCCGCGGCCGCGCCCGACTTTGGTCGCGCACTCAAGCTCGGGCTGGAACTGGTGAAGCATGCACCCAATGCACGCCCTGCGAAGCACCTCATGGCGCGGGCCTTGCTCCATCAGGGCCTAGTTAGCCGCGAACTCGGAAAGCTCGACGAGGCGGAACGCCATTTTCTCGAAGCTAAACGCTACGAACAGCAAATCCTCGAACTGCGTGCAGGCCTCCCGGCCGATATCCTTTTCAGCGTCCAGGCCCAGCAGATCCTCGTCGGCAACGCCCTGTCGAAGACGCTTCTCATGAAGGGGAAATTGGTAGACGCGTCGAAGAAACAAGCGGAGACCCAGGAGCTCGTTCGCGAATGGATCGGCGACCGGACGTCCCCCGACAACAATCGCCTGGCCATGAAGGCGGCCTCGTTGTACAGCCTGGGGCTCGTCCAGGCGAGCACGCCCGAGGGGCTTGCCCAGGCGATCGGCTCACTGGACGACTCGGCCCGTATCTACGAGGCCCTTTCCACCGAATTCCTGGCCCTGCCCACCTATCGAGACTCGCTGGGGTCCTCGATCCTCGAGCGCGGGCTCGCCCGCCTGACGCTCGCCAGCAAGTGCCAGGACGCGGAGAAGGCGTGGCTCAACGGGTTGGGCTTGGCCGATCTCAATCGAGCGAGCGACATCTTCGCGCAACTCGCCGCGGAGTTCCCCGCGTCGGCCTACTACCCCGGTGCCCACGCGCGGGCCCTGAGTCTTCTCGGGAGGGTCACGCGAGAACAGGGCGGCCGCGCCGCGGGCGTCATCTACCTCAAGGAAGCGATCCGCCAGGGGGAACGCTCAAAGACGATTGAGGACGGCGTCAGGGAAGTGCTCGAATCGCTCAAACAGGCTCACGCCGAGCTCAGTAAGTAACGATCGTGAGGGGCCGGCCCGGCATCCGAAGTCCGGGCCTCCCGGTTTCAGATCTCGACAGAGACCCGGCCCCCGCGGGATAAAGATGAGTTTGGTTAGTCCGTGTAGGTGACAGGGCTTGGATACGCCAGGGAATAGTCCGTGCCATTATAAAGGATAATCGTGATCCCGCCTTCGCTATCGCCCCTCGGTGGCTTTGTCTTGCTTTCATCCTTCGAAGTGAAGGTGATGGACTTAATCGTCACCTTCAGCTTGGTGTTCATGGCCTGCGGCTCGGTCTTGAAGGTGAATTTGACGATCACCCCCGGCGAATCATCAATCGTGCCGTAACTCTGTTCTTCACTTGCCTCGGCCCTCTCGAGGTAGGTACCTTCCACGTTAAAGTGGGAGTTCACCTTTAACTTCGTGTCCTTGCTAAGGGGCTTGTCGTCCTTGTCCTTCAGAGCCGAAATGACGGGTTTGGCCATGATCTCTGTCCTGTAATGGGGCCACATGAAGCGAATGGTTCGTCCGTCTCAGCGCGGATATGTGAGGATCACGTTACCGGGGATCGATCTGGGAACTCCGACCTTCCCTGGTTCCGAAAGGAAGGAAAGGGGCCGTGGTCAAAGCGATCCTGGGGCAGGATAAAGTCGGGAAACGCAGGGAGTTCCCCGACTCGGACGGAAGAGGATCGGAACCCGGAGCGATTTCCCGTGACCGACCCCCTGGACGCTCAGGAGATGTCGTAGGTGATGGGGATCGCTTCGGACTGATAGGTCGTGGTGTCCGTGCCGGTGGGGTCGTTGAGGATCACCGTGATCGTTCCCGCGCTGCCAGGCGGGGGGAACGGAGGAATCGTCGGGAAGTTCGCGGCTGATCCCTCGAGCCAGATTCGGGTGATCCTGACCTTAACCCGGCCACTGCTACCGGCGGGATCGGTGCAGAACGTGACTCGAACCCGGTGAGCTGGATCGTCCTTAAGCACTCCAAAGGAATCCTGGCTGCTCGCATCGAAGGCGTCGGTAAGGCCTTGGCCTTGGGCGAAGAACATGGACCCCTTCGCTAAGTTGTCGCTCGAACCGAGCTCATCGTTACCTTGCCTAATGCTACTCCGTTAGATTTTGCGAA
>JANOBY010000093.1:0-1541 GCA_031411935.1 Planctomycetales bacterium
GGCCGACGGCGAGGCGCTGGAGAGCGGAATGCTCACCAAGCAGATTGAGAAGGCCCAGCGGCGGGTAGAGGAGTATCACTTCGACCAGCGGAAGAACCTGCTCGACTACGACGAGGTGATGGACCACCAGCGGAAGCGGACCTACGGCGCCCGCCAGGCCATCCTGGACGGCCGCAACCCGCGGGCCATGCTGCTGGACATGATCGACGCCCAGGTGACGAGCGCCGTGGAGCGGTACACCGACCCGAACTACGGGCCGAGCAGCTTCGCCCAGTACGCCAGCGGCGAGTTCGGCGTCGAGCTGGACCCGGCCGACTTCCGCGGGGCCACCTACGAGGAGGCCGTCCGCATCGCCCAGGAGCGGGCCAGCCAGGCCGCCCCGACGTTCGTCCAGGAGCTGATGGACGAGAACCTGAACCCGGACGAAGACCCGAAGGACTGGAAGTGGCAGGAGCTGGCCCGGGCCGTGGCCGCCCGGTTCAAGCTGGACATCGCCGACCACAACCTCAAGCCGAAGGGCCGGGACGGGCTGGACGAGTTCCTGCTGGCGGAGGCCGACAAGGCCATCGGCGAGACCGACCTGACCGGCGGCAAGCGGTTCCTCGACCCCAACTACGGGGCCGAGTCGCTGGCCGACTGGGCGCGGCAGAAGTTCGGGCTGAAGGTGCTGCCGGCCGAGACGCACGACAAGGACGCCGGCGACCTGCTGGCACTGCTACGGGGCAAGGTGCGAGAGGCGTACCGGGCCAAGGACGTCGACTTCCCGGTGCAGGTCGGGCTGTACGCCTTCCTGCCGGAGAAGGTGCGGGCCGACCGCCGGCCGGACCGCGACCAGTTGTTCCGGTTCCTCGTCACCCGGTTTGCGGGCAGCCCGGTGGCGGTGAGCGAGGAGACGGTGCGGACCGAGAGCCGGACCAAGATCAAGGAGCAGATGCAGGCGGCCAGCAAGGGCCTCATGCCGGCGGCCGACTACCCGGAACTCGACGCACACCTGGACGAGGCGCTGAGCGGGGCGGCCGTGGCCGAGCCGGGCGACGCGGCCGAGATCGTCGAGTGGTGCAAGCGGGAACTCAAGCTCGACGTGGACGCCGACAAGCTGGCCGGCCGGCAGCGGGAGGGCATCCGGGACGTGATCCTCAACCTGTACGACCAGAAGTACCGGGCCGAGATGCACGACGCCGAGCGGCGGCTGGTGCTCGACCAACTGGACAACGCCTGGAAGTCCCACCTGCTGACGATGGACCACCTCCGCAGCACCGTCGGGCTGGCCGGGTACGCCCAGGAGGACCCGAAGATCGTGTACAAGCGGGAGGGGATGAAGCTGTTCGACGCCATGTGGGACGGGGTGCAGGACCGGGTGACGGAGGGCGTGTTCCGGATGGAGGACGTGGGCGACGAGCAGGTGCGGAACGCCCTGTGGGCCACCCAGCGGGCGGTCCACTCGCAGGCCGTGAGCGCCATCAAGGTGCAGGCGGCGGCGGTGGCGGCCGATCCCAACCAGATGCAGACCAACACCGGCGGCGGGGGCGAGCCGAAGAAGG
>JANOBY010000094.1:0-21709 GCA_031411935.1 Planctomycetales bacterium
GCGAGTCGATGAAGACGAAGAAGACCCGAAAAGCGGAGTGACCAGGACCTGCCGCTCTCGCCCGGAGCGGCCCTTTCCCAGGACCAGGTGGGCTCTTTTTAGACGATCAGGGTGGGCTCTTTTTAGACGATCATTTCCAGGCCCTATGGGGGGCGGTAGAAGGCCGAGACCGGCTACCACGACGGCCGCTCGGGAATCGCCGCAAGTCCTCGATCCACGAGGATCTGTCGATCGGGCCGCAGAAGTTCTCCGACAGGGTAGGCAACAAGATGGGTTACACCGTCTGGATGCACTCATGGCGGGTTCGAGCACGGGCCGGCCGTAGCGGATATTTGAACAATTCGCACGGAAGCCAGGATCCGGCAACGACCTGACGGCCGAGATTGGGGGGCCGACATTGCATCCCTGTAGCATGATGGATTTCAAGCTATCTCGTCGAAATGATCTCGGGCGAACAAATAGGCGGGACATCCCACGAGGGTCCGTCGTCGCCCCCCCGCACTCAAGGGGTAGCGTGCCCGCAGGCCGGAACACTTAACCCGATCACGGCGTGGGGGTGGCAACGCTGCCACCCGTCCATGACCAGCAAGTGTGAGTCCATAGGGCGAAGCTGGGGTCTTTACCCTCGGACCCCGAGATGCAAGCCTCGGCCTCGAGGTCAGCTTCCGGCGGGCTCCAGGAGAGACGCTCTTCTTGACCTGCCGTTCGGGAACCTCCTCATTTTCCGGTCGAAATGGCCGGAGGTCCGGCACATGACGCTCCGCCCCCTGGACGGGAATCCCGTACCCAAGGCGTCGATCCGGCACCAGAACACGACAAAGTTGCCGTGGAGATGCTAGGTCTTGGGTCGGTTCGGCCCCGTTCCATCCGAAAGTGAACTCGCCCGAGACGATGGCCATGGACGCGACCGGGGTCATGGGCACTACCCGTTCGGTCGGGGTGTCTCCTGACCCACCGGTCAGTTCGTCAACGAAGTTGCCTCTGGGTCAGGCAGGGGCCCTCCGGAAGAGCGGAAAGACAACTCTCACGCCACCCTTGCATGGAAAGCCAAGGGGGATGGACGCCGGGGCGAGTTCTCTGAGCAGGGCGGCTGGGCCCATGTCGTGGCGAGCCCGGACCCAGCTATCTCCAGGACCGAGAATGCAGTCATGTGGTCCGCGCCGACCCATCGATCGATGGACCGCCGGTCGGGACCGGGCACGAGCATAGGGCTCGGCCCGGGACGGCCTCGGCGTATACCAGGAAGTTCGCCGAGGACCGAGGCCACGTTGCAGTCCTCGCCCCTCGCCGGCCATCCCTCTGTGCGGCCCGACCTCCGCCCCTGACCCTGCGGGCAAGACGCAGAGGCCCGACCGACGCCTTCGTCATCGATGTCCCGGTCCCTTGACCTAATGCCCCTCGCCTTCCGGGGCGACCACTTCAACACGTCACCTCGATCGTCGCACCCAGCGGCGATGAACGTCGGAGGGATCGGGAGGGGAGGGCGATGCATCTCGGCCGGGGACTCCCCCCCCGACCCCGGTCGGGCTGCCGGCCGGAAGGGCTTCCGATTCGCGGTTTCAACCGCAATCGATCTCCTCGGGGAAAGGAGGGGGTGACAACGTTGCCACCCCAGACCCCACCTCGGGTGTTCACGGGGGAGTTCTTGCCGCCCACCCCGCCTGTCAGGATGGGCATCCCTACGATTACGTGAGGCAAGTTGTCGCCCCGGTCCTCGTGGTGGGAAGCGACCTGCTCGTCCGTGGGGGCGAGTACGGGATGATGCCGAGGTCGTTCGTGTCCCTGCCGGACTCCCCACGCTCCGAGCCGGGCCGACCGAGGCGTCGCCGAGCCCGCCGGACGCGCGACCGGCCGTCGGCGGAGACCCGGATGAGGTCGGACGCGAACCGGTGGCGTGAGGGCTCTTGCGAGGCGAGGCGGGACGCCGTTACCCCTGGACCGGCGTCGAGGTCAAAGTCATGGCCCGCCACGGGGGCGGCGGCCCGGCGGCCGCACGAGGTGGGGATCGAGCATCGGGCCGCTCGAGCCGAGAACAGCCGCGCTTACAGGTTCATTTCCAGACAATGGAAGTCCCAACTTACGGCTTGACCCGGCCCGATCCGGGACCGACGTGTGCCGGTCCGTAGCCCTTGGCCGTCTCCCAGGCGATCCGCTGGAAGATCCGAGCCTGTTCGCCTGTGAGGCCGGAGCCGGCCGCCGTCACCTTCCCCTCGGGGCTCTCGCCGTGGAGGCAGGCGTAGTGGACCAGCGCGATGAGGTACGCCCCCTTCTTCGACATGTGGAAATCCCCCGGGGCGGCGAAGACGGCGGCGGCGAAATCTTCGATCCCCGTCACCGTCCCCGCCTCGATCTCCGTCTTGAGCCGGGCCAATGCCAGGCCGCCGGGGATGATCCGCACGGGCGTGCAGCGGCCCGCCTCAATCTCGGACGCGCGCGTCCGGTCCATCTCCTTCGCGACGAGCTCGGTGTAGCGTGCGTGGTTCTCGACGGCCTCCTGCCACGTCCGGGCCTTGGGGCCGAGTGTGATCTCGGCCCCCCGGTCGCTCGCCTTGCCATTCGCCCACGAGTCGCGATCCCAGCGGATGTCCGGCCACTGCACGTAGAGCCACATCCGCAGCTTCGGGGACTGCTGGCGGGCGAGGTCGAAGAACTTGCCGGAGTGCTCGGCCTCGTTGTCGACGCTGCGTCCATGGCCCGCGAAGGGCTGCGTGATCAGGTCCGTCAGCGGCGCCCTGGCCACGAACGCCTGGGCATAGTGGGGCTCGCCGAAGCCGGAGCCGGGATGGTCCCAGAGCCAGTCCGTCGGGGCGCCGGGGATCGTGAAGCGGTAGTAGCGGACCTTCCGGCCCGCCGACGCCGCGAGCGGCTCGACCCAGTCGTCGACGGTGTCCGTCAGCGAGTTGCCGATGTGAAACTCGGCGACCTCGCCCCCCCCGGCCTCCGCCTCGCCGATCCGGTAGGCGACGACGGCCGCCGTGGAATCCGCCAGGCCCGCCTTGATGGCGACCGCCTGGAGGATGGTCGACTTCTCGACGACGATCGGCTTGCCGGAATACTCCGAGGCCCCGCCCGCGGGCCGCCCGGCCGCGTCGAGCCCGGGACGCCCCGTGCCGTCGAGCGAATACAGAATGCGGACGCCCGGTGTTGGGGAGCCCAGCGAGACCTCCTGCGGCCCTGCATAGGCCCCCTGAGGGATCGAGGGGGCCGGGCGGCCCGCCTGCGAATCCGGGCCGAGGTCCAGGCCGACATATTGCTGGAAGACGCCCTCGCCCCGGAACGCGGTCGCCGGGTCGCCGTCGAAGGCGAGACGCGGGTCGCCCGATGCTCCCCCCGCCCCGGCGGTGCCGAATGGCCTGCCGGTCAGCTTCCGGTCACCCGCGTAGAATTCCAGCTCGGCGACTTCGCCGCGGACGTCGTTGCGGCCCTGGTACTTGAGGAACCGGAAGGCTCGGACGCGGCCGTTCGGGATGACGAACTCGGCCCACTTGCCCTCGGCCGGCGCGGTCCTGATCTCGACGATGGCCTCGAAATCGTTGGTGGCGCTCGTGAGCGAGCCGACGATCTGCCCGCCCTTCAACTCCTCGGCGTGGCCCGCAGGCGGGAGGATGCGGACGCGGGTCACGCCGTAGTCCTGGGCCGGCGGGGGGGCCGCGGCGACGAGTGTGGCGACGAGGGCGAACAAGCGTGTCATCTCGGCTGACTCCCCGACTTGGAGGTTTTCAATGCCCTTCAAGGCGATCGTGCCCCATCCGACAGCGGTCGCGACCCACCGGCGATCACCGTCGCCGCAATCCCGCCCACCGCTCCACCGGGACATGTCCCGGGATCAGGCCAGCAGGCCGGTCACGACCTTCCCGTGCACGTCGGTCAAGCGATACTGACGGCCCTGGTAGCGGTACGTCAGCTTCGTGTGATCGATCCCGCACAGGTGCAGCATCGTGGCCTGCATGTCGTGGACGTGGACGGGGTCAGTGGCGATGTTCCAGGCGAAGTCGTCGGTCGACCCGTAAACCGTGCCCGGCTTGATGCCGCCCCCCGCCAGCCACCAGCTATACGCCTTGCCGAAGTGGTCCCGCCCCTTGGGATTCGCGGGGTCTCCCTGGCCGAACGGGGTGCGGCCGAACTCGCCCCCCCAGACCACGAGCGTGTCGTCCAGCATCCCGCGCTCCTTCAGGTCACGCACCAGCGCGGCCGACGGCCCCTCGGTGTCCTTGCACTGCTGCTCCAGTTGGGTAAACAGGTTCCCGTGCTGGTCCCAGCCGGAGTGCATCAATTGGACGAACCTCACGCCCCGCTCGAGCAGGCGGCGGGCGATCAGGCAGTTGCTCGCGAACGTGCCTTGCTGGAGGACGTCGGGCCCGTAACGTTCGAGGGTTGTCTTGGATTCCTTCGAGATGTCGACGAGATCGGGCACGCTCGTCTGCATCCGGAAGGCCATCTCGTACTGCGAGATCCGGGTGTCGATCTCGGGGTCGCCGTAGTCCGCGAGGTGGGCGGCGTTCATGGCCGACATCTCGTCGAGCAGGGCCCTGCGCCCCTCGCGGCCCATGCCCGGCGGGTTCGCCAGGTAGGGCACGGGGTCGCCCGTGTTGCGGAACCGGACGCCCTGGAAGCGGCTGGGCAGGAACCCGCTGCCCCAGTAGTAATCGAAGAACAACTGCCCGCAGGTCTTCCCCTTGTCGCTCGACGTCATCACGACGTACGTCGGCAGGTTGTCCGTCTCGCTCCCGAGCCCGTACGACAGCCACGCCCCCAGGCTCGGCCGGCCGGGGGTCTGCGCGCCGGTCATGAAGAACGTCACTCCGGGCGCGTGATTGACGGCCTCGGTGTGCATGCTGCGGACCAGGCAGATCTCGTCGGCCAGCGCCCCCACGTTGGGCAGCATCTCGCTCAGCTCGATGCCCGAGTTGCCGTACTTCCTGAACGGCTTAATCGCCGGCAGGGTCGGCCACTTGCCGTATCCGCTCGACATGGTCGAGAGCCGCGTCGTGCCGCGCACGCTCTCCGGGATATCCTTGCCCGCCAGCTCCCTCATCGTCGGCTTCGGGTCGAAGAGGTCCACGTGCGACGGCCCGCCCCCCTGCCAGAGGACCACCACCCGCTTCGCCTTGGGCGCGAAATGCGGCAGCCCCGGCAGTCCGGGCTCGCCCTTCGGGCGGTCGGAATCCGCGCCCCGGGCGTTGTCCCTTCCCAGCAGCGCCGCCAAGGCGGCCATGCCGACACCGCTGGCCGCCGAGCCGAAAAGCTGGCGGCGAGTCACCCGGGCGACATTTTCACGATGGAGATCTTTCATGTGGGGATGCGTCCCGTCTTGGGCCTACTCGCGCGTCAGCGCCTCGTCGAGGTTCAGGATCGCCAGGCAGACCGCCGAGAGCGCGGCGTGTTCGGTCGCGTTCAGGGTCTCGTCTCGCTTGGATTCGCCGACGGACAGGAAAGCCTTCGCCGCCTCGTTATCCTTGGCGTAGATCGACGCCTGTGCCTCGTAGGCGCGCCGGAGGATGGCGAGGTCGCCCTCCGTCGGCTTGCGACCCATCACGCGACGAAAGGCTAGGGTCAGCCGATCGTCGATTGAGCTCGAAAGGCTCATGCTGCGCTGGGCCAGCGTCCGAGCGGCCTCGACCCAGGTCGGGTCGTTGAGCGTGGTCAGCGCGTGCAGCGGCGTGCTGGTGATGGCGGATCGGACGCGGCAGGTCTGCCGGTTGGAGGCGTCGAACATGTTCGCCGGGCCGACGGTCCGCCGCCAGAACGTGTAGAGGCTGCGCCGATAGAGGTCCTTGCCCGTAGAGGCCGGGAACGTGAAGTCTCGCTCCTTGGTAATCGCCAAGGCCTCCCAGATGCCGTCGGGCTGGTAAGGATAGACGGGCCGGCCACCGATCCGCGGGTCGATCAGGCCGGACGACGCCAGCGCCCAGTCCCTCAGGAGGGGGGACGGCATGCGGAAGCGGCTCGCCCGCGTGTACAGCCGGTTCTCGATGTCGCGGGCGCGATGCTCGGGCGTCACGCGGCTCGATTGCCGATAGGTCGCACTTGTGACGATCAGCCGATGGATCGTCTTCATGCTCCAGCCTTGCGCACGGAACTCGACGGCCAGCCAGTCGAGAAGCTCGCCGTGAACGGGGTACTCGCCCTGGACGCCGAAATCCTCGGATGTCTTGACGATCCCCACCCCGAAATAATGCTGCCAGATTCGGTTGATCTGCACCCGAGCGGTCAGCGGATGCTCCGGCATGACGAGCCACGTCGCGATCCCGAGCCGATTCGCTGGTGCCCCCGCGGGCATCGGCGGCAGGAATGCGGGCGTCGCGAACGAGACCTTCTCTCCGGGCGTCAGGTACTCGCCCCGCGCGAGGATGGCCGTCGGCCGCGGGTTGGCGTCGCTCATGATCATGACCCGCGGGAGCTGATCGCCGCGGTAATCGTTGAGCCCCTTCCGGATCTCGTCGGCCCGCGAGAGCACCGGCAGCTTCGCCGCGAGGGCAGGACGGATCTTCTCGTCGAAATGCTTGCGCAGTCCCGATTCGAGCGACTGCTTCTCCCCATCGTCGCGTGCGGCCTCTGGTTTCCGAAGGATGCCCTCCAAATCGGGCGGAAGACCCTTCCCCTCGGCGGGTTTTCCGTCGGCGAAGATCCCGATCCGCCAGCCCTCGAAGGCGTGGTCGGCCACGGGTTTCGCCTCGGCCTCGGCCGCCTTGATCCTCGCCTCGAATTCGGCGATCCGGGCCGTGTTCTCCTCGGTCGGCAGCTCGGCGAAGGGCGCGGCCACGCGGATGCGCGACGAGAAGAACTGCGGCATGCCGCTCTCGGGGACGCGGTTGAAGGAATCCAGGAGGCTGTAATAATCCTTCTGGGTGATGGGGTCATATTTGTGATCGTGGCACTGGGCGCACGCCATCGTGAGGCCGAGCCAGGTGGTAGCGGTGGTGTCGACCCGGTCGAACAGGTTGACGAATCGCTGCTCCTCGGCGATCGCGCCGCCCTCCCCGTTCAGGAGGTGATTGCGGTTAAAGCCGCTGGCGATCCTGTCCTCGGTCGTGGCGTCGGGCAGCAGGTCGCCGGCCAGGAGGCGGGTCGTGAACTGATCGAACGGCATGTCGTCGTTCAGCGCCTTGACCAGCCAGTCGCGCCAGATCCATTGCCAGGTGTCGCCGTCCTGCTGGAAGCCGTTGCTGTCGGCGTATCGCGACGCATCGAGCCACGGCAGCGCCATCCGCTCGCCGTGATGTGGGCTGGCGAGCAGGCGGTCGACGAGCTTCTCGTAGGCGTCCGGGCCCTCGTCGGCGACGAAGGCATCGACTTCCTCCGGCGTCGGCGGGAGCCCCGTCAGGTCGATGGAGAGTCGCTTGATAAGGGTGGCGAGATCGGCCTCGGGCGAGGGGGACATCCCCTCCGCCTCGAGCTTCGCGAGCACGAATCGGTCGATCGGGTTGCGGGCCCACTCGGCCTTCCGAACGGCGGGCAAGATCGGACGGGCGGGCGCGACGAAGGCCCAGTGAGGCGCGTAGTTCGCCCCTTCCTCGATCCATCGCTCCAGCAGTCTCTTCTGCTCGGGCGACAGCCGCCGATTCGATTTCGGGGGCGGCATCTGCTGGTCGCGATCTTCCGAGCGGATCCGCGCGACGAGCTCGCTCCCGGCCGGATCCTTCGGAATGATCGCGCCGGATTCGATCGCCGCGTCGCGTGAGTCCAGCCGCAGGTCGGCCTGCCGCTTGTTCGCGTCCTGCCCGTGGCAGTAGAAGCAGTTCTCCGCCAGGATCGGCCGGATGTCGCGATTGAAGTCCAGGTCGGGCGTCCCGGCCCGAGTCGCGCCCGGCATACCGCTCAGCACGAGGCTCGCGACGACCGCCATGGCGAAGCAGCCACCGACCGGCAGGAATTTCGAATGCATCGCCGTCCCCATCACAGGCCCCCGTGCCTGCACGGGGACTTCGCGATTGTTACGTATTTGTTATACCAACATCAGGTCGGCGAGAGAAGCCGCTTGCGCGTCAGGGGCGGACGGTCTACGCCTCGGATGTAGGGATCGGCCGAAGCCTCCGGGAATGCTCCACGGCCGGGCCAGGCTTGGACGTTGCCCGCACGTCTTATGGCATCCGGCCCGGGGCAGGACGGACGGGCACCTACCCGGCTCCAGGATCGTGCCGTAAACTGTCGGCTCTCACGATCCCTCCTGGCCGTTCGAGGCGTCCAGACGGCGGCTGATCTTCTGTGCCAATGCTCTGAATGAGGCCGTCGGGGCCGCTTCATGGTTGAGCGAGTCGACTCGGGTCTAGGAGGCTGGAAAGTCGATCCCGGGGGATACTGGCGGAGCGCCGCACCCGACCCTTCGGTCGATGGCTAGGTAGCCTCGGCCTTGCGGGCGGAGCCTGGATGGCGGCCGGGGTCCGCGTCGAGGGACGATTGGAGGGGCCTGGCTCGGGCGAGAAGGGAAGCGTGTCCGTCGCGTCCTTCGGGGCCGTAGGTGACGGCAAGGCCGACGACGGCCGCACTTCCTTCGTCGGCTGTCACTTCTACCATCCCGAAGGCCTCTTCGTGCCGAAGGGCTACGTGGCCGCCGGGCACCCGGCCGTCTACTTGTAGGGACTGGGCCTGACGGTGAACGGTCGCGACTTCACAGGCATCGACCGGAAGCACATCCACCTCGGCCCGAGGTCGAGGAGTACCCTCGTGAGCGGCACGCGGTCCCTCGGGCCGCTGGAGATCGTGAACGAGGGCAAGGGCAAGGTCGTCACCGACCAGAATATCGATGAATGAAACCGGGTCCGAAACCGAACCTTCTCGCTCCAACCAGGGGCTCCGACCGATGGTCTCCAAGTCGATTTGCCGCCCCCGCCGCAGGGGCCCATCGATGGGGCTCCTTCTCGTCCCGATCGCCCTGGCCTGCCCGGGCGCGGACGACCCAACCGCCGCTCCCGGGCAGGCCCGGACCATGCCGATGGCCTCGGGTGTCGAGGCGCAGCCCCTCCTGGCCCAGCTTCGGCGCGTCCGCGACGCCATGACGAGCATCGGGAATCCCCTCCCGGCCGACGTGGCGAAGCGACTCGACGCCATCGGGCGGATCACGGACGCGGAGGCCGTCTGCGCCGAGGTCCAGAAGGCACTCGACGGGCTCTGCCTGGTCGCGATCGAGGTGGACCGCGACGGCAAGCTGACCCTCGTCCGGGGCTGGTCGAGCAGGGCTGGCGGTCCTTCCTCATCAAGGTCGTCAACCGAGCCGGGTCGACCGGCCGCCTGCGCGTCCGCAGCCCGAATGCCGGGCCGGTGCCGAACGCGCCGCGGGACGAAGTGGCGATGCGGTGGCTGGGGCTCGACCTCTACGACGGACAGCCCCTCCGCGCCGACCTCGGCAGCCTGGGGCTTGAGTATCGCATCCTCCAGGTCTTCGGCCGTGATCCCGGCGAGAAGTCCGCGTTGCTGGAGTTCAGCGCCGCCCCGAAGGCCGGCCGGCCGGACTCCGCGATCCGCCAATGGAGATTCGACGGCGGCCCGGATGGATGGAGGGCCGAGAACCAGGTCACGCTGGCGGCCAGGGAGGGGGCCTTGCATGTTGAAGGCACCGGGATCGACCCGTTCCTCACCGCGGAGGCCTCGGCCCGACCGGGCAAGATGATCCTGCGGTTCTGGGCGAAGTCGGACCGGGCCGCCACCGGGCAGTTGTTCTAGTGAACGGCGGAGCGGCACGGGCCCGACCCCGGCCACATGGCCAACTTCAACATTGAGGCCGATCGCGAACGGCTCTACGAAGTCCCCTTCGAGGCCGACGGCCAACTCGCCGGGCTCCGCCACGACCCCGCCAGTCAGCCGGTCAACATGCGGATCGACTGGATCGAACTCGCGCATGCCGATCCCTCGGCCGAGGCATGGGCGAGCGTGCCTCTGGAATTCCGCACGGCTCAGGCCACGCCGATCGTCTTCCGCGTCCGGGACGGCGACGATGCCGATGCCCTGGCGGCCTTCGAGGTCCGCGACGCGAGGTGCCGCGTCTACCCCGAGCAATCGAAGCGCCTCGCCCCGGATTTCTTCTTCCAGCCGCAGGTGGATCGGGGGACCGGGGAATCGGTGCGGGCGCCGCCGGGCCGTTACACCATCCGGTGCCGCCGCGGGCCGGAATCGATCCCGGAGACGGGGACCGTGGACGTCGGCACCGAGGCGGCGACCCTGGACTACTCCGTCCGCCGATGGATCGACACCGCGAGCCTGGGGTGGTGGTCGGGGGACCCCCACATCCACGCGGCCGGCTGTCAGCATGACGAGAGCCCAACCCAGAGAGTCACGCCCGACGACATGTTTCGGCACACGCGGGGGGAGGACCTCAAGGTGGGCATCTCCCTCAACTGGGGACCCTGCTTCGACTTCCAGAAGCGGTTCTTCGGGGGCCGGGAGGCGGACCGGTCGGAGCCGCCCTACCTGCTCCGCCAGGACGTCGAGGTCTCGGGCTTCGGCTCCGAACGCTCGGGCCACCTCTGCCTGCTCAACCTGGCGAGCCAGATCCCGGCGGGGGGCGACTCCAAGGACCATTGGCCCACGCTGGGCCTCAACGCATTGAGGTGGGCCAAGGCGCAGGGGGCGACCTGCGGGACGGCCCACTCGGCGATCGGGCTCGAGCGTACGATCGGCCGCGTCCCGGGCACCGAGGGGAAGGACGGCCCCGACGGCCTCCCGAACTACCTGATCCCGGCGTACGACGGCATCGGCGCCAACGAGTTCATCGTCCAGGTGACGCACGAGGTCCCCGGCCGCGACGGGAAGCCCGTCCCCGCCATCGACTTCCTGGCAACCATGAACAGCGACCGCACCGCGAAGTGGAACCTGTGGTATCACGTCCTGAACTGCGGGTACCGCACCCGCGTGGGCGGCGAGACGGACTTCCCCTGCATGACCGGCGAGCGGGTGGGCCTGGGCCGGAGCTACGTCGAGCTCGACGGGCCCCCCGGGTTCGAGCGTTGGGTCGACGGCCTGCGAGCCGGCCGGAGCTACGTCTCCGACGGCACCGTCCATCTGCTGGGCCTCCGTGCGTCGTCGGCCGATGCCGACCGTCGCGTCGAGCTGGGGGTCGTCGGAAGTGAGCTCAGGCTGGACCATGGCGGCGAAGTGCAGGTCCAGGTCAGGGTCGCGGCTCTGAAGGCCGACGGCACCGATGTCCCGATCGAGCTCGTCGTCAACGGCCTTCCCGTCGATCGGAAGCCCGTCCGCGCCGACGGAGCCCCTCGCGATCTGACGTTCAGGACGCGGCTGGAGCGATCGAGTTGGCTCGCGGTCCGAGCCCGGCCCAGCGCCCACACCAACCCGATCTTCGTCGTGATCGACGCCGCGCCGATCCGGGCCTCGAGCCGAAGTGCCGAGTGGTGCCTCCGGGGCGTCGACCAGTGCTGGGGACAGAAGCAGCCCGGCTACCGGGCCGACGAGCAGGCCGACGCCCGGAGGGCCTACGACCACGCGAGGGACGCGTACCGGAGGATCATGCGAGACTGCCCGCCAGGTTCGTAGGACGAGTCCGCGACGGGACGAGGTCGATCCACCCGCTCCAGGAACCGCGTATACGCCCCTGCGAGGCTACGCAAGCCGGGAGCCTCCATCGGCGACGCGGAGTGGACGTGGCTCCGGCGGGGCCTGGTCTCGCTGTTCCAGGACAGGGCCGCGTCGATCGGTCCATCGTCGACGACTCCGGCGACGGCGATACCCGACCGTGGTTTCCCGTCTCGCCCAGCGTCCCGCTCCGGCGATCCAGCACCCTCATCCGGCGGGAATACCCGACAGGAGTAAACATCATGAAGATTTGGATAACAGTTTCGCTCATGTTCGCAGCCTTCACCTCGTGCGGCTCTTCGCCCGCCACGGCGCAGCAGCACCGCAAGATCCCCTACCCGCGAAGTACCGTCATCGAGCAGCTCGTCTGGGAGAGCCGCCCGTCGAAGTACCCGGGCTCCGGCTCCGACATGCACTGGTGGACCTGGGGGATCGACGGCAGCACCTACGTCGTGGATGACGACGGCAAGAACTTCGACGGACCGGGAGGGTACGCCCACGTCCTGAAGTCGACGGGCGTCCCCCCGGACCACCGGGTGAGCACCGTCACCGACTTTCAGTCCTACGACTTCCGGAAGCATCTCCCGCCGGGCAAGCTGGTCCGCAGGTACGTCGCGGGTGCCGTCGCCGTGGACTCAGCCCTCTACGTCGCGGTCTACGACTATGACTGGAACATCCCCAACCGTTCCGCCCGTCGGGACCGGCTGAGGGAGCTGTCGCGCGAATTCCACCCCTGGGGGACGATGGCCCCCTCGGAGGTCTCCGCACTGGGCTTCATCGACGGCTACTCCAAGCTCTACGGCGTGGCCGGGATCATCGTGTCGAAGGACCACGGGGCCACCTGGACCAACCTGCCCGGCAAGGACACGCCCGAATTCTTCGGAGCACGATTCGGCACGCCGGCCTTCCTGACCTTCGGGCCGGGCAACAAGGAGACGCCCGCCGCGTTCGCGCCCTACGTCTACGCGATCTCCAACGACGTGAGCTGGGCCACCGGAGACAACGTGTTCCTGGGTCGCGTGCCCAGGGACAAGGTGATCGACCGCGGCGCCTGGGAGTTCTACGACGGGAGCGACGACGCGGGCGCTCCGCGGTGGACGAAGGACGAGAACGAGGCGAAGCCGATCCTCACGGACCCCAATCACGTCGGCCACCCGACGATCACGTACAACGAGGGGCTGGGCCGCTTCATCTTGCTGGTGTCGAGCGACATGGTTCCGCACAAGGAGGACTCGCCGCCGGAAGTGGTCGACCGGTGGAATCTCGAGTCCGAGATGCAGATGTACGAAGGGCCGACCCCCTGGGGGCCCTGGTCGATCTTCCACGACGAGGTCCGCTGGGGAGGGGACGACCACACCCACTATCTGCCCCAGATGCCGGCGAGTTGGCTCGGCGCGGACGGCCTGAGCGGGAGCTTGCTCTTCGCGGGGGACTACGTGAAGCGGAAGGCCGAGCACTACGGCTTCATGACGCAGCAGTTCCGGCTGATTCGGAAGTGACGGCGTGGGAAGGTCGCGGCCCCTCGTTTCCCTGAACCCGAGGCCAACTGCCTTTGACGACGTAGAAGACCATGCGCGCTTCGGTCCGGCAGGCCGTGCCATCGTGCAACTCGCCGTAGCCGGAGTGGTCGCCAGGCTCGGTTTCACTCACAGCGGCTTTAGCGAACGTCCAGAACCACAAGGTCCGATTTACAGGTGCAGAATCGACGCGTTCGAAGGGTGATCCCCGTTCCGCGAACGGGTCTCATGGACGAGGGCCGAGAGATGTCGACGACGTTCAAGTCGGCGGCCGAGAGCTACGACCGCGCCAAGGGCCTATCGCGCGGGACGCGTAACGAGTACACCTCGACGATCCGCAAGTGGGAGCGGTGGGGCGGCGCGGGTCCGATCGACCAGCTCAAGCGCGAGGACGTCCGCGAGTTCCTCGACTGGGTCCACGAGCAGGCCGTCACGGACGAGGGGACCAACCCGGGTCGCACCGCCAACAAGGCACGCGAGCACCTCCGCGCCGTCCTCTCCTGGGCCTGGGAGCAGGAGCTGATCGAGGCGCCGCCCCGGTTCCCCGGGCCGAGGGACCAGCGCGGCGTCGCGGGCCGCCACTACCTGACCAAGGCCGAGATCAACGCCCTCTACTTCGCCACACATGCCATGTGCCGGCCCCGGGGCTGGGACGCTCCCCTGCCCATCGGCCGCTACTGGCGAGCCGCCCTGGTCGTGTTCTTCAACTACGGCGTGGACACAGGGACCGTCTGGGAGACGACGCCGGCCCACGAGCCCATGCTCTGGCGACACGTCTCGTGGGAGCTGCCCTCGCCTGACCGCGAGGTCAAGGAGCGGTCGCCTTGGGGCTGGCTGTTCTACCGACGGGTGAAGACGGGCAAGCCGTTCCACCGGCCGATGAACCGGGTGGTCCACGCCCACCTCAGGGACATCATGCCGGCCGACCCGAAGCCCGACGCCCCGGTCTTCCTCGGCGGCGGGGCCCGCCCGAACTCCCGGTTCCAGTCGCTCTGCTCGCTCGCCGGCATCAAGACACGGTTGGACATCGAGACCGGTCGGGAGGAGTCTTGGGAGCTGAAGGACCTCCGCAAGACCTGCGCGACGTACCACGACGAGAACGTGCCGGAGTCTTCGGTGGAGATCCTGGGCCATTCGATCGGCGGGATCACCTATCGCCACTATGCTCACCGGGCGCCTCTGGCGTTGCGGGCCATCACGACGCTGCCGCAGCCGTGGTCGTTCCAGGCATTGGTGAAGGGAAGCGGCAGCGAGTGCCCTTGCTGCCGACGGAGATACGCCGATGCCGGCTGAAGCGGGCGACGACACTGATGAGGTCACCAACGGCGCAGTCGGCGTTCTCGATGAGGTCGAGCATGGGCAAGAGGGATAATTGGCCGTCCTTGGCGAGGAAGCGGGCCAGATCCCGCGAATCTAGCGCGGAAGTCGTGTCCTGGGTCGGGACGACTTGGTAGCGTTTGGGCACCGCGGGCGGCTCCTGTGCGTGGGAGCCAGACACCCGATGATGCGGCATCATCGAGCGCCGGAGCCGCCACCGATCCCTTCAACCTTCCACCTAGACCGGGACATTATCCCTCCGAAGTGTCTGGTGACAGATCGCGGCACCCTTGACCACACGACACTGGATTGGATACAAAATCCAGTCGACTTGCCCCGTATTCCTCAATGCCGCTGCTAGGGATTAGCTGTTCATGCCTGCTACGACGCCGGTTCACAGCGTTCGGGATCAGATCGCGAGTCGTCTGCGGGGCGAACTTCTGGGCGGTCGGTACGAACCAGGGACGCCACTCCGCGAGGAAGGACTGGCCGAGCGGTTCGGCGTCAGCCGGATGCCGGTTCGGAACGCCCTCCAGGAACTCATTCACGAAGGGCTGTTGGTAGCCAAGCGGAACTGCGGCGTCACCGTCGCCGCGCCACCGGACGTGACGGTGAACAACCTGCTCACCCCGTTGCGGGTGCAGATCGAGACCTATGCGCTCCGGTTGTGCCTGGCCCGGATGACGGTGCCGCAATTCGACGACATCCCGGCCATCCTCGACGAGATGACGGCCGCGAGTCGGCGGAAGGACGATGCCGCCCTGATCGACGCCGACTTCGCCTTCCACCAATCTTTGCTGTCCGCCGCCGGGCTGGACGACGTCGTGCCGGTCTGGAAGGGCGTGGTTGCCCGCATGCGCGACTTCCACATCGGGCGGAACCAGACGCTCGCCAACTACGGGTTCATCCCGTTCGTCCACGAGCGGTTGCTCGACGTGTTCCGCACCGGCGACGTGAACGCGGCGGTTCAGGCGCTCGCGTCGCACATCGAGAACGGCGAATTTAACGAGCGGATCGTGCGGGAGTGGAACGCCGGGCGGGTCGGCGGTCGAAGTCGTAGGCCCGGGGGGCGGCAATCCCCATCGAAGGGACAGAAACCATGACGCGTATCCTCGTGATCCTCGCCGTTGTCGCCTGCTCCGCCCCCGGCCGGGCGGCCGACTGGCCGCCCGTCACCGGCGTGGAGGCTCAGCCGCTCCTGGCCCAGGCCAGGAGGGCCGACGCCGCGCTGGCATACCTCGGGCAGCCCTTGCCGGCGAAAACCCGCGAGGTGCTGGCGGCCCTCCAGCCCGGAGACGCACTGGCGACGGCGGCGATCCAGACGCTGCTCGACCCGCACTGCCTCGCGGCGGTCGAGATCGACGACAAGGGCGTGTCCCGCGTCACACCCGCCGCCGGACCGCTGCCGCTCGTCGAGCAGGGGTGGCGGGCCTATCTGGTGAAGGTCGTGAACAAGCCGGGCGCGACTGGCACGCTCCGGGTCGACAGCCCGAGCGCCCGCCCGGTGCCGTTCTCGCCGAAGGAGGACGTCGCGAATCGCTGGCTCGGCCTGCTGCCGTACACCGCCCAACCGCTCCTGCCGAACCTCAGCGGGTTGGCACTGGAGTACACGCTCGTGCAGGTCTACAGCCGGGACGCCGGCAAGAAAGCGGCGGACGTTTCGTTCCGCGTCGAGGGGGGCGAGGGGCTGAAAACCGGTCCGGGGCCGGTCGTCCGCGAGTGGCGGTTCGCGAAGGGCACCGACGGCTGGACGGCCGGCCAGAATTGCAAACTGGAAGCGGTCGAAAACGCCTTGCGGGTGACGATGACAGCCGAAGACCCGTACTTCTCCACCCAAATCGCGGCGAAGAAAGACAAGTTCGCTCTGCGGTTCTGGGCGAAGTTCGAGAAGGACGGGGTGGGTCAGGTGTTCTGGTGGACGAAGGAACGGAAGCAGCCGGACGGCGCGCACCTCGCGAACTTCTCGTTCGAGGCCGGACGCGGGAAGGAGTACGAGATCCGGTTCGACAGCACCGACGACGACCTCGCCGGAGTCCGCATCGACCCCGGCAACGATCCCGGCACGGCGATCTTCGAGTGGATCACCCTTTCCGACCTGACCGACGGGAGCAGCGACGGGGCGAGCGCACGAATCGCCTTCGACGTCAGGCCGTCGGTCCCCGTCACCTTCCGCGTCGCCGAGCTCGACGGCACGCCCACGACGGCCGCGTTCCTGATCCGAGACGGCGAGGGGCGGGTGTACCCGGCCCAGGCCAAGCGGCTGGCCCCGGACTTCTTCTTCCAGCCGCAGGTGTACCGCGCCACGGGCGAGACGGTGCGCCTGCCCGCCGGAACTTACACCGTCCGTTGTTCGCGCGGCCCGGAGTCGATCCACGAGGTCAAGGAACTCGTCGTGGGCGACAAGCCCGTCGAGTTCCGCTACACGGTGACGCGCTGGATCGACCCGTTCAAGGGTGGGTGGGCGAGCGGCGACCACCATATCCACGCCGCCGGCTGCCAGCATTACGACAGCCCGACCGAGGGGGTCGAGCCGCGGGACATGATGCGGCACGTCCTCGGCGAGGACTTGAAGGTAGGCTGCTGCCTGACGTGGGGGCCGTGCTTCGACTACCAGAAACGGTTCTTCACCGGCAAGCCGGACGACGTGTCCCGGCCGCCCCACCTGTTGCGGTACGACGTGGAAGTGAGCGGCTTCGGATCGCACGCCTCCGGGCACCTCAACCTGCTGAACCTGAACGAGCAAATTCCGCCCGGCGGCCGGTCGAAGGACCACTGGCCCACGCTCGGGATGAACACCCTTCGGTGGGCCAAGAAGCAGGGGGCCATCTGCGGCCCGGCCCACTCGGGCGTCGGGCTGACCCGGCACGTCGGGCGGGTCGAGGGGGCGAAGGACGCGCCCGGCGGCATCCCGCACTATAACGTCCCGGCCTACGACGGCATCGGGGCGAACGAGTTCATCGTCGATGTCACCCACGAGGTCCCCGGCCCGGGCGGGAAGCTCGTCCCGGCGGTGGACTTCATCAGTACCATGAACACGCCCCGCGAGGCCGAGTGGACGATGTGGTACCACGTCCTCAACTGCGGGTTCCGGGTGCGTGCCAGCGGCGAGACCGACTTCCCGTGCATGTCCGGGGACCGCGTGGGCATCGGCCGGGTGTACGCCAAGGTCGATGGCGAACTCACCTTCGAAAAATGGGTCCGATCCGTCGCGGCCGGCCGGAGCTACGTCAGCGACGGGTTCACGCACCTGATGGACTTCGCCGCCAAGGTGGGTGACAAGAAGTACGAGGTCGGGGTGAACGGGAGCGAACTCCGCCTCGCCAAACCCGGGAAGGTGACGTTTACCGTGCGGGCGGCGGCCCTCGACAGGAGCCGCAAGAGCGTGCCGGTGGAACTCGTCGTGAACGGGGTGGCGGTGTCGAAGCAGGACCTGAGTTGCGACGGGACAACGCGGGAACTGTCCTTTACCGCCGACATCGGCGCGAGCAGTTGGGCCGCCATCCGGGTGACGCCCTCGGGCCACACCAACCCGTTCTTCGTGATCGTCGACGACAAGCCGATCCGGGCGAACAAGCGTAGCGCTGAGTGGTGCCTCGCCGGGGTCGAGCAGTGCTGGAAGATGAAGGCCGACACCTACCAAAAAAGCGAGCGGGAGCAGGCCGAGGCCGACTACGAACACGCCCGCAAGATGTACCGCACGATCCGGGCGGAATCGAACAACTGATCCCGGAGACCCACGTGATGAAGTCCCACCGGCTCGCCGTTCTCGCCTGCTTGCTCATCGCCTCTCCTGCGACCGCTCAGGAGGCGGACGACCACTTCGAGAAGAAGGTGCGGCCCCTGCTCCACGCCCACTGCGTTAAGTGCCACGGGGCGGATAAGGCGAAGGGCGGGTTGCGGCTCGACACCGCCGACGCGTTCGCCAAAGGGGGCGAGAGCGGGCCGGCGGTGGTGGCCGGCGACCCGGACGAGAGCCGCCTCGTCCGGGCCGTCCGGGGCCAAGACGATCTCCAGATGCCGCCCGACAAGAAGCTCGGGGCGGACGATGTGGCGGTCCTCGCCGAGTGGGTGAAAGGGGGCGCGGCCTGGCCGGGCTACAGGGCACCGATGACGCCGGCCAATCCGCTCGCGGCGGCCGACCCCCTCGACCCGAACGCCCCGGCACTCGTCAACAATTTGCAAGTCTGGTACAGGGCCGACTCGCTGCTGTTCCAGGACGGTGAGACGGTTCACGTCTGGCCGGACCTCAGCGGACACGGCCGCGACCTCGCCCCCACCAAGGGGAGCCGGCCCGGTGGCACAGGGACGCCGCCGAAGTTCGCGACGAATGGGACGATCAACCACCGGCGGGCGGTGCGGTTCGGGGAGGGGAATGGCCTCGGCTCGTCGCCGGCGAACCCGGTCAAGATCGGCGGGGACGCGCCCTACACGCTCGTCGTGGTGGCGAACCTGTCCCGGCGGACCGAGGGCCACCCCTACGACGTGCTGGTAGGCTTCGGGGATGTCGGCCGACCGGCCGGCGGCGCGGCGCTGTGCGTGAACCGGACACCGGAGGGGGATCGAATGTACCTCGCGGCCGGGGTCAACCGGGGCGACAGCGGTGGGACCCCCGGTTCCTTCAAGACCGGGTACAACAAGTCGCTGGTGTTTACCGTCACCCGAACGCCCGGCCCCGGCGGGAAGACGACCCGGTTCTACGTCAACGGGCAGCCGGTGGACGCCAGTGCCGCCGGCCTGGACGCCACGCCCGACATCCGCCACCGGGACGACTTCGGCGTGTTTGTCGGGGCCGCGATGAATGGGCTGGGAGCGATCCACGGGGATGTGGCCGAAATCGCCATCTACGACCGGGCGCTCACGGAGGCCGAGCGGCCAGGCGTCGAGGCCGGGGTCGCCGGCCGGTACGACATTACCCTCCCGTCCACGTTGAAGGCGATCGCCGCCACGTTCACCGGCGAGCAGAAAGGCTTTTGGGCCTTCCAGCCGGTGAAGTTGTCCTCCCTCCCCGTCGTGAAGGACCGAGCCTGGCCGACCTCCCCCGTCGACCACTTCGTGCTGGCGAAGCTCGAAGAGAAGGGGTTGAAGCCGTCCCCGAAAGCCGACAAGCGGACGCTCATCCGCCGGGTGACGTTCGACCTCATCGGCTTGCCGCCGACGCCCGGCGAGATCGACGCCTTCCTTCAGGACGACTCCCCCGAGGCGTTCGGCCGCGTCGTGGACCGGCTGCTGGCCTCGCCGCACTACGGGGAGCGGTGGGGTCGGCACTGGTTGGACATCGCCCGGTTCGGCGAGCAGGACGGGTTCGACGGCGGCTCCTACGACCACGCCTGGAAGTACCGGGACTATGTGATCCGGGCGTTCAACGCCGACATGCCCTACGACGATTTCGTCCGGGAACAACTGGCCGGCGACCTGATGACCACCGGCGACCGGGCGAAGGACTACGACCGGGCGGTGGCGACCACGTTCTTGCAGCTCGGCATCAAGGACGCGAACCAGCGGGACCGGCAACTGTTCCTGAGCGACGTGATCGACGACCAGGTTCACGCCACCGGGATGGCCTTCCTCGGGCTGACGCTCGGCTGCGCCCGCTGCCACGACCACAAGTTCGACCCGATCCCTACCGCCGACTACTACTCGCTGGCCGGGTTCTTCCGCAGCACCGTCACGTCGCCGCCGGTGACGAGTCGGCCCGAGAATCCGCTGATGGCGAAGGTCGTCACCGACCCGACCGGCACGCCGACGAACATCATGGGCGTGTACGACGGCCCGGCCGCGCCGCAACGCATCTTCCGCCGGGGCAGCTATGCCAACCTCGGCCCAGTGGCACCCCGCCGGTTTCTCCAAATCGTCGAGGGACCGGACCACCTACCACCTCTCTCGCCGGGCAGCGGGCGGTTGGAGTTGGCGAGGTGGGTCGCCGGCCCGACCAACCCGCTCACCGCCCGAGTCATGGTCAATCGCGCCTGGCAGCACCACTTCGACAGGGGCCTCGTCGCCACCAGCGACAATTTCGGCGTCCTCGGCGACCGCCCCAGCCACCCCGAACTGCTCGACTGGCTGGCGAAGTCGTTCATCGACAACGGCTGGTCGTTGAAGAAGCTGCACCGGCTCATGCTGCTCTCCAGCACCTACCAACAGGCCGGGGCCGAGGGCGCCGACGCTCGCCGGGCCGACCCGGACAACCGGCTCCTGTGGCGGATGCCCCGCCGCCGACTGGACGGGGAATCCGTCCGTGACTCGATCCTCGCCGTGAGCGGCGACCTCGACCGGACGGCCGGCGGGCCGAGCGTCGGGTTCCGGGGCGTGTGGGGCGACGAGCACCCGACGCTCAACCTGTACGCGATCAACATCCGGGCCGACTACACGCCGTTCCACCTGCCGCGCCGAAGCATATACCTGCCGATGCTGCGGACGGCCAAGCCCGAACTGCTCGCCCTGTTCGACGCCCCCGACGACAAGGCGACGACGCCCCGCCGAACCGAAACGACGGTCGCGCCCCAGGCGCTTTACATGATGAACAACGCGTTCGTCCGGCGGCGTGCGGGCAACCTGGCGTGGCGGCTGTTGGGCGAGTCCAATGGGACGGACATCGATCGGATGACGCAGGCTTATCAGCTGATCTACGGGCGCGATCCGACCGAAGCCGAGGTCAAAACGAGCTTGTCGTTCCTGGCCGACTACGCGGTGGAATTGGACCCGACCGGGGCGAGGCAGGAGTCGGCCCGGCCACTCGAACATCGCCTGTTCGCACGCTACGACCGGGCGGTTCTCGACACGCCGGGTGTGTCGGCGTACTTCCGATTCGAGGAGGGCGACCGCGTGGAGCCGGCCCCGTTCGCCGCCGTGAACGCCGTTTGCCCCGGCACCGGCGACGGGCTGTTCCTGAACGGGGTGAAGCTCAGCCAGCCCGGCGCGCTTCACGCCGACACCCCGACCGGCGAGGCGAACCTGTCGGCGGCGTTCAACGTGACGAACAACGCATCCGTTGCATCGCACTTGCATCTCGTTCGCGTCGATGACCTGGAACTTGGCCAGCCGGCCGGCGGCGAACTCTCGGTCGAGTTCTGGACCAAACCCGCCGCGCTCACGACCGCCATCATCGTGGGCCGGGACGACGCCACGGAACGACTGTTCCGCATCGGAACGAAGCTGATTGAGGACGAGGCCGGGAAGCGAACGGTCTTCTACTCCGACATTGCTGGGGACGGCAACGGCGGGATGCGGACGGCCGACAAGCCCGAGCATCTGCCGACGACCGACAAGTGGTGGCACGTCGTCATGACCTACGGCGGCGGCAAGCGGCGGCTGTTCGTGAACGGCACGCTCGCCGACGAAGTCGCGGTGACGGG
>JANOBY010000095.1:0-5076 GCA_031411935.1 Planctomycetales bacterium
GCCTTCAGCGCCTCGGGCGAGGACGGCGACGACACCTTCACCATCGACCTCTCCGCCGGCGACCCCATCTCGACCCCCTTCTCCTACGACGGCGGGGCCGACGGCGATACCGCCACCGTGAAGGACGGCAAGAACATCCAGATCACCTACACCCCCACCGGGGACGGCTCGGGCCGGTTCCAGCTCCTCGCGGGCAGCGCGGCCGGGCTCTCGAACCTGGAATTCGCCCGCGTCGAGACACCCACCGCCGATCTCCAGAGCCTCACGATCGCCCTCGCCTCCTCCGACGGCAAGGTCGGGCTCTCCGACGGCGACGGCAAGGCCGACACCTTCTCGAAGGCCACCTTCTCGCTGGCACCCACGCTCACCTTCTCCAACCCCAGGCCCATAACGGGCACCGCCTCGCTGATCATCAACGGCGCGGACGATGTGACCTTCGAGACGATGGACTCCCTGTTCGACGCCGACGTCCAGATCAACCTCGCCGACGGCCCCACCTCCGTCACCTTCAGCGACACCACGGGCGCGGGCAACACCTACCGCATCCTGGGCCAGGACACCAAGGCCGACGACCTCGCCCTGAACGTGACGCTCTACACCCGCCCGCTGTTCCTCGACCTCAGGGGCGGCAACGACGAGCTCAACATCCTAGGCTTCGTGAGGGCCCCGGACCCCGCCCCCGTCAGGACCATCACCGTCAACGCGGGCGAGGGCGCCGACACGATCACGCTCCGCCAGGACTCGAAGATCGCGAACTTCGGCGACCTGGACATCTTCGGCGAGGGCGGGCTCGACACGCTGGACGTGGTGCTGACCAACGGCGTACCGTTCAGCCCCACGGCCACGGTGAACTTCGACGCAACCGGGACGCCCGGCATCCTGGCCTTCTCGGGTCCGCCCCTGGGCGCGGAGTACACCACGACCCTCGACTCCGACGGGAAGTTCACGCTCAATGACGGCACCGTGACCCTCCAGCCCGGTGCCGGGGGGCTCGTGACCACGAACGTCCCGAGGTTCGACCTGACGGCCCTGTCCGTGACCTCGGTCGTCGCGACCCTGGTCGATGGGACCTCCGGCACGATCGAGGCCTCCCAGCTGGGTTCCCCCGCGTTCAACAGCGTGCTGCTGGACGGCAAGTTGTCGATCGACTTCAGCAACCCGGTGGATTCGGATCCTCTGGTCACTCCGTACCCGGTCATGCTCAAGGGCGGGAACAAGGCGGACGCGATCACCCTCGGCCTCATGGCCACGGACTTCAACTCCCCGGTCTCGATCGAGGGCTTCGGCGAGGCCGACACGATCGCCGTGACCGCCTTCCGGGGCGACGTGAGGATCCTCGCCGGCGACGGCAAGGACTCGATCACCATCACCGCCGACGCGTCCAACGCCGGTGCGCTCACCGCCTCGGGCGAGGGGGATGACGACTCGTTCTTCATCGACCTGAACGGCTCCGCCCCGACGACCTTCGGAGGGACGATCACGCTGGACGGCGGCGCCCTCTTGAATGAGTCCATCTCGCTGACCGGCCTGCCCGCGACCGCTCTCGGCGAGGTCCGCGTGGAGTTCGGACCGGCCCTGGTCAACACCCTGCTCCTGAGCGACGGCAAGGCGGCCCCGAACACGGTCGCCACCTTCACGGCCGTGGAGACCGTCGACCTCAGCACAGCGCCCGTCGCCATCCTCACGCTGGCGATCACGGAGAACACCGTCGACCACAAGCTGTCCGTGGGCGCCGCCACGCCCCCCGCGAACGTCGCGAACTTCGACTCGGGCAGCCTGATCGTCTCGTTCGGCAACCCGACCACCGCCCTGAACCTGATCGGCGGCGACAAGGCCGACACCCTCCAGCTCGACCCGCTCGACCCCGGCTTCGCCGCGAGAGTTTCCATCGTCGGCGGAACGGGCGGCGACACGATCCTCGTGAACGGGTTCCTCACCGACACCACGATCCTCGGCGGAGACGGCAAGGACGCGATCACCGTGAAGAGCGGCCTCGTGCCCAACGCAGGGGCCTTCAGCGCCTCGGGCGAGGACGGCGACGACACCTTCACCATCGACCTCTCCGCCGGCGACCCCATCACCGGCGTCTTCTCCTTCGACGGCGGGGCCGACGCCGAGATCGATGGCGACACCGCCAGGGTGGTGGACGGCAAGAACGTCGTCCTCGCCTACCGGCCCACCGGGAATGGCTCGGGCCGGTTCCAGCTCTCGGGGGGCAGCGAGGCCACGGTCACCAACCTCGAGCTCGCCCGCGTCGAGACGCCGACGGTCGACCTCCAGAGCCTCACGATCGACCTGTCCGCGGCCCCCGACGGCAAGCGCACCCTCGCCGACGACGGCAAGGCCAACGGCCTCTCGCTGGCCACCTTCCCCCTGGCCCCCACCCTCACCTTCTCCAACCCCAGGCCCATAACGGGCACCGCCTCGCTGATTATCAACGGCGCGGACGATGTGACCTTCGACGCCTTGGACTCCCTGTTCGATGCCGACGTCGAGGTCAACCTCGCGGACGGCCCGACCTCCGTCACCTTCAACGACACCACCGGGGCCGACAACGAGCACCGCATCCTCGGCCAGGATGCCAAGGCCGACAACCTCACCCTGAGCGTGACCCGCTACAGCCGCCCCCTGTTCCTCGACTTCAAGGGCGGCAACGACACGCTCGACATCCTCGGCTTCGTCGCGGCCCCGGACCCGATCCCGGTCCGGACCATCACGGTCAACGCGGGCGAGGGCGCCGACACGATCACGCTCCGCCAGGACTCGAAGATCGCGAACTTCGGCGACCTGGACATCTTCGGCGAGGGCGGGCTCGACACGCTGGACGTGGTGCTGACCAACGGCGTGCCCTTCTCCGCCACGGCCGCGGTGCTGTTCGACGGCAAGGACGCCCCCAACACGCTGGCCTTCTCCGGCCCCAAAGTGGACTCCTTCTACACGACGTCGCTGGACAACAAGGGCAACTTCTTCCTGTCCGACGGCAAGGAGACCGTCCAGCAGCCCAACATGGGCGGCCTGGACACCGTGGGCGTGGACGTGTTCGACGTGAAGGCCCTGCCCGTGACCTCCGTAGTGGCGACCCTGGTCGATGGCGTGCCGGGCACGATCGAGGCCTCCGCGCTGGCCTCCACGGCGTTCAACCGCGTGCAGCTGGACGGCAAGCTCTCGCTCGTCTTCGCCAACCCGGTGGCCTCGGACCCTGTCACGCCGTTCCCTCTCATGCTCAAGGGCGGTGACAGGGCGGACACGATCACGCTCGGCCTCATGGCCACCATCCTCGACCCGTTGGGCAATCGCTTCAACTCCCCGATCTCGATCGAGGGCTTCGGCGAAATCGACACGATCGACGTGAACGGGTTCCTCGCCGCCGTGACCGTCCTCGGAGGCGCCGGCGATGACAGGATCAGCGTGAGCCGGTCCGACTTGCCTAACGAAGGGGACTTCGCCGCGTTCGGCGAGCTGGGCAATGACACCTTCACCATCAATCTCAACCGCGACCCGATCACCAGCTCGTTCGCCTTCAACGGGGGCGACGACGCAGACACCGCCAGGGTGGTGGACGGCAAGAACGTTGACATCACGTACACGCCCGACTCCTTGAACGGCTCGGGCCGGTTCCAGCTCCTCGGCGGCAACCCCGCCACGCTCACCACCACCGCGCTCTCACGCGTCGAGACCCCCACCGACGCCCTCCAAATTTTGATCATTGACCTCGTTTCCTCCAATGGAGCGATCGCTTTCTCCGACGGCGACGGCCCCGACGACACCTTCTCGAAGGCCGAGTTCACGCTCGCCCCGACCCTCACCTTCTCCAACCCCAGGCCCGTACGCGGCACCGCCTCGCTGGTCGTTAATTCCGCCATGGGTGTGATCTTCGACCCGATGGACTCGCTCTTCGATGCCGACGTGGAGGTCAACCTCCGGGCGGGTTCCACCTCCGTCACATTCAACGCGACCACCGGGGCCGACAACAAATACCAGATCTTCGGCGCGGACGACCCCGCGAACCGGGATCAGGTTGCGCTGGATGTGTTCGACTACGAGCGACCGATCTTCGTGGATCTCCAGCAAGGCAACGACGTCCTCCGCATCGGCGGGCTCGTGACCACCTTGCTTACGCCCAAGACCATCACCGTCAGCGGCGGCGAGGGCGACGACACGATCAAGCTCAGCCGGGACTCCAAGGCGGCCAACTCGGGCCTCCTGGATGTGAGCGGCGACGCGGGCAACGATACCTTCGCCATCGGGCTCGCGAACGGCAACCCGCTCTCCGGAGTGAATCCCCAGTTCCACGGGAATGGCGGGATCGGCGAGACCGACCGAGTGCGAGTGGGCGAGGGGGCCCTGGATTCGGCGACCTACACCGCCCAGGGAACCGGATCGGGCACCCTGGCTCTGAAGGACGCGCAGCCCCTGGGGACGCTCTCCTTCGACACGGTGGAGGATGGAAGCTCCCCCTTCTCGCCCAGCGTGGACCTGCTCTCGACTGACCTCACGATCCTCACCACGCCCACGACCGTCGGGGACCTGACCGTCGCGATCCTCGCCTCGGGCACCGGGCCCTACGTGACGGGCCTCGCGAGCGACCCCGCGAAGATCCAGGCCACGCTCTCCTCGGGGCTGGTCAGCCTGGTCTCGACCTTGCCCACGGCGAGTTTCGCATTCACCGGAAGCGGCGAGGTCGACACCCTCACGGCGAACTTCGACTCGGCCTTCACCGCTGACGTGACGCTCGACACGGGGGCGGGTGACGACACGGCGACCCTCGTGAACGTCCCTGTGTATGCCCCGCCTATCGTCTCGCCCGTGTTCAAGCTGATCCTCGGCGCCGACAACGACTCGGCCGTGATCGACATGAACACCTTCGGGACCAACGCCGCCGCCTACCAGGTCTACGGAGGGCTCGACGGCGTGACCACTCCGGTCACCGGGGAGCAGAACAGGCTGAGCCTGATCGTCACCGAGAACGAGAAGGATACCGACGTGAGGGCCAGGGCCTTCCTCCAGGCCGGCACGCCCCTGGCGCAGCAGGGGACCGTGACCTTCGGGACCCGCGTGCTCTCGGCCTTTGCGATC